>NZ_JBHVAL010000002.1:0-336746 GCF_042667405.1 Paenarthrobacter sp. NPDC057355
CAGCACCTCTAGCTCAACTGGCAGAGCAATTGACTCTTAATCAATGGGTTCCGGGTTCGAGTCCCGGGGGGTGCACCAAAGAAAGACCCTGGAGTGTTCGCACTCCAGGGTCTTTTGTTTATCCCGGGGAATGCAATCACCGGCTTCCTGGGCCTGGTTTTGACACAGCGAATTGTGGTGTAGAGTTATTTGTCGTTGCGGAGGTCGACAAGGAATGCGAATTCCTCGGAAGCCACCAAACAATAGCTGCACCTCTAGCTCAACTGGCAGAGCAATTGACTCTTAATCAATGGGTTCCGGGTTCGAGTCCCGGGGGGTGCACTAACGCAAAAGGCCCCGGATCGTGATGAACGATCCGGGGCCTTTTCTTTTGCCTGGCAGGAATTCCCGGAACGGGAACCTGCCAGGCTGCTTTCTACATCACGCTTGCGGAATGTCGGTTTCGAGTCCAGAGGATTCCTGCTCCGGGGCGGGCAAGCCTGCAAGCCCGCGGACAACAATCCTGAGTTCTTCCCGCAACCTGGCCGTGTCCACTGCGACGGGCGACAACACTTCCTGCTCAAGCTTCACAGCTTCTGCAAGGGCTGCACTGCCTGCTTCCGTCAAGGTAACAACGTGGCTCCTGCGATCGGAGTCGCTGCGCTGGCGGGTGACATGCCCGTGCAGCTCAAGCCTTGCAAGGGTGGTTCCCATGGTCTGGGCCTTGACCCGCGCAACCTCGGCCAAAGCCGCCTGGGTAATTGCACCCTTGGCTGCAAGTACTTGCATGGCAATGACACCGGCGTGGGTAAGGCCGATGGACTTCAATTTTTCGTTCCACGAGATTTCCACCAGGCGCGCAGCTGTCGAAAGCAATCGGGTAGTGGGCCATCTCTCCATATCTGGCATGCCGACAGTATATGCGCGCAAGGGCCGGAGACGCGGCTTTTGCGGTCTAAAATGGGAAATCGCGACCCAAACCAAGGAGCATATTTTGGCCGAACGACTTATCCCGGGCGAGGCGGCACCGGACTTCACCCTGCAGGACGCCACGGGCAAAAGCGTCAGCTTGTCCGACTTCCGCGGCCGCAAAACCATCGTCTATTTCTACCCGGCAGCTTCGACACCCGGATGCACGAAGGAAGCATGCGACTTCCGCGACACGTTGGGATCCCTTCAGGCCGCCGGCTATGAGGTTGTAGGGATCTCGCCCGATCCCGTTAAGGCCCTGGCCAAGTTTGCCGCTGAGGAGCAACTCACCTTCCCGCTGTTGTCCGACGAGGAACATGCCGTGGCCGATGCCTACGGGGCATGGGGGGAAAAGAAGAACTACGGCCGAACCTACGAAGGACTCATCCGCTCCACCGTTGTGGTGGACCCTGACGGCAAGGTCTCCTTGGCCCAGTACAACGTCCGCGCAACCGGCCATGTGGCCAAGCTCCGCCGCGACCTGAAGCTGGACAAGTAGCGGGTACACTGGAGGCCGTACGGCACCCGGCTGGATAAGCCGCGTGCCAGTCAGCGCGAGTGGTGAAATTGGCAGACACGCAGGATTTAGGTTCCTGTGCCTTCGGGCGTGGGGGTTCAAGTCCCCCCTTGCGCACACTGTGGAACACCGTGGCTGCAAGCCACGCAGAGCCCCCGGCTGCACACCTGCAGATCGGGGGTTTTCCGTGTCGGCAACAATCCTGGTTGGCTGGAAAAGCGCTGGGAGGCGCATTCAGGACGTTCAACTAGACTGGAACGCGGTCTGGCCTAAGCCGGCCACGGCATTCACACCGGCTGAGGGGACAAGAGTGGCAAGCAGCAAAATGCGGAGCCTGACCGTGCAGTTGCTCAAGGCGGGTTCTGTCTTTGCCGTTTTGGCGTTGACGGCCTGCACCGGAGCGCCTGGTCCTGCTCCGTCGTCGTCGGCCAGCAGCACCGCGGCTGCCGAGCCCACTGCCACGTTCAACTTCGGCACCGGCTCGATGCCTTTGGGCCTTGACCCGGCCATGACAGCCGACTCCGAGTCCGCCCGCGTTACTCGCCAGGTCCTTGAAGGGCTCGTGGGTGTTGACGGATCTACAGGGGAAACGACTCCCCTGCTGGCCACTGAGTGGAAGGACAGCAACAACGGGCTGAGCTATGACTTCACTCTCCGCTCCAAGGTGACCTTCCACGACGGAACGCCCTTCGACTCCGCCGCAGTCTGCGCCAACTTCAACCGCTGGTTCACCTTCCCCGCCGAGCTCCGCAAGCAGGCGCCGGGGATCTCGTTCCAGAGCGTTTTCAAGGCGTATTCGGATGAACCGGTTTTTTCCATCTTCAAGGACTGCAAAGTGATCTCGGCCACCGATGTGCAGATCAACCTGACACGGCCCTTCACGGGATTCCTGCAGGCCCTGACACTCCCGGCCTTCGCCATTTCCTCGCCCGCCGCCCTCGAGTCGCAGCGCGCCAACGTCCTGGACCAAACACGGAACGGCCTGGCCGTCTCCGCCTACGCCGGCCACCCGGTTGGGACCGGCCCGTACCAGTTTGGAACCTGGGACGAAAACAAGATCACCCTTCAAAGCTACAAAGGATACTGGGGCAACAGGGGCCAGATAGCCACCATCAACTTCATTCCCTACGACCACGCCGAGACGCGGCAGCAGGCCCTCTTGGATGGAAAGATCGACGCCTATGACCTGGTGACGCCAGCTACGTTCGATCAGCTGGTCAAGAAGGGCGTCCAGATCATCCAGCGGGATCCGTTCTCGGTCATGTACTTGGGTATCAACCAGGCAGTTGCTCCCTTGGACAAGCTTGAGGTCCGCCAAGCGATAGAGATGGCCGTGGACAAGGAATCGTTGATCCGCAAGTTCTTCATCGACAACACTGCCCAGGCTTCCCAGTTCGTGCCACCGAAACTCAGCGGCTTCAACAACAACGCACCCTCACTGGGCTACAACCCGGAAAAAGCCAAGCAACTGCTTGAAAAGGCCGGGTACAAAGGCGAGGAACTGAAGTTCTACTACCCGCTGAACGCCACTCGGGCCTACATGCCCACTCCGGAGAAAATTTACGCCGAAATCAGCCGCCAGCTTGTAGCAGTGGGCCTCAACATCAAACCAGTGCCCATCGACTGGGAAAACGGCTACCTGCAAAAGGTCCAGTCAGCCGGTGACCGTGGCCTGCACCTGCTCGGATGGAACGGCTCCTATGCCGATGCCGACAACTTCCTGGGGCCGCTGTTCGGCGAAACCCGGGCCGAGTTCGGCTATACGGACTCTGAGGTGTTCCACAAAATCGAGCGGGCCCGTGCCATGCCCAACGGCGATGAGCGCAATGCCCAGTACCAGGCCATCAATGCCGAGATCGCGGCCTCCGTCCCGGCCGTCCCCATTGCCTTCCCCATCTCGGCATTGGCGTTGTCCAACAAGGTGGAAAGGTACCCGGCCTCACCGGTCCTCAACGAAGTTTTCACGAACGTCCGCTTAAAGTCTTGACGAACCCCCACAATTTCAGTATTGGGTCTGCGCGGGGATATTCTGTGACAGCCAGTGCCGCCGCTAACGGAGATTGATCGTGACCTTCATTTCCAAGACTCAACATGCCGACGTCGTCCTTATTGGCGGCGGAATCATGAGTGCCACCCTTGGTGCGTTCATCAAGCAACTTGAACCCACCTGGACCATCTCCCTGTTCGAACGACTCGACGAAGCAGGGCTCGAGAGCTCTGGACCGTGGAACAACGCCGGCACCGGACACGCTGCCCTGTGTGAGCTTAACTACTCCCCCGCAGCCAAGGACGGCTCCGTGGACCCGGCCAAGGCGCTCCACATCAACGAGCAGTTTCAGCTCTCCCGCCAGTTCTGGTCCCACTTGGTGGACACGAATGTGATCGGCTCCCCCAAGGGCTTCATCAACACCGTTCCGCACATGAGCTTCGTCATTGGCGATGACCACGCCACATTCCTCAAAACCCGCTACGAGGCCCTCAAGCCCAACACGCTCTTCCGCAGCATGGAGTACACCGAGGACCAGGACCAGATCGCCAAATGGGCACCCCTGATCGTCAAGGGCCGCGACCGTAAGCAGCGTGTAGCCGCCACCCGCGCAGCAGAAGGCACCGACGTCGACTTCGGAGCCCTGACCCGTGAACTGACCGGCTACCTGCAGAGCAGCGGCGCCGAGGTCAACTACGGCCACGACGTCACCAACATCAACCGTGCAGCAGGCGGCGGCTGGGATCTGTCCATCAAGCACGCCAAGTCGGGTGAGCACGGGCGCATCCACGCCAAGTTCGTTTTCGTTGGCGCCGGCGGCGGAGCGCTCCACCTCCTGCAGGCTTCAGGCATCCCGGAAAGCAAGGGCTACGGAGGCTTCCCGGTTTCGGGCCAGTTCTTCCGCTGCACGGACGAAGCCATCACAACCCAGCACAGTGCCAAGGTATATGGTCAGGCCTCGGTGGGCGCTCCTCCCATGTCCGTCCCCCACCTGGACACCAGGTTCGTTGACGGCAAGCGTTCGCTCCTGTTCGGCCCGTACGCCGGCTTCTCCACCAACTTCTTGAAGACCTCCAGCTATCTGGACCTTCCGCTGTCCATCCGGCCGAGCAACATCATCCCCATGCTGGCAGTAGCCAAGGACAACATGGACCTCACGGCCTACCTCATCAAAGAGGTCGCCAAGCGGCACGAGGCCAAGGTGGAATCCCTGCGTGAGTACTACCCCGAGGCCGTCGGCAGCAACTGGGAACTGATTACTGCCGGCCAGCGTGTGCAGATCATCAAGAAGCATCCGCAAAAGGGCGGAATCCTGCAGTTCGGCACCGAAGTCATCGCCTCCCGCGACGGCTCCATCGGCGCCCTGCTGGGTGCTTCGCCAGGTGCTTCCACGGCTGTGCCGATCATGATCGAGCTCCTGCAGAAGTCCTTCCCCAAGAACTTCAAGGGCTGGCAGTCCAAGCTCAAGGACATGATGCCCGGCTACGGCGTCAAGCTCAACGACAACCCCGACCTCGCCGCCGAACTCGAGGCCAGCACGGCCAGGTCCCTTCAACTGGAAGTGGCCAGCGCCGTCCAGAGCTAGGCCACACCGGGGCTGCGGCCGGTTCCCGTCAGACGAATCGTTTCGTAGACCACAGGAGTCGATGCAATGTTCCGCCTGGCCAAGCTGTCCCTGGGGAACCGGGCCCTGATCGCGCTGATCACCGTCTTTGCGGCGGTGTTCGGCGTGATCACCATGGGCTCGCTTAAGCAGGAACTCATTCCGTCCATCGAGTTCCCCCAGATCACTGTTGTCACCTCCATGCCAGGCGCCTCCCCCGAGGTGGTGGACAAACAGCTGAGCCGGCCGCTTGAGACCGCACTGAACAGCGTTGAAGGACTTGAATCAACCTCGTCCACTTCACGCAATGGCGTTTCGCAGATCACCATGGTGTTCACCTATGGTTCCAACCTTGACCGGGCACGCAACCAGATCGACCGGGCCATTTCCAACGCAAAACGCCTGCTGCCTGCCAACGTCGAACCACAGTCCATCGCGGGAAACATCAGTGACTTCCCGATCGTCTACCTGGCCGTTTCCTCGGACAAACCCCTGAGCGAACTCAACGCTGACCTCCTGCGCCTCAGCGTTCCGCGCCTCCAGAAGATCGACGGCGTTCGCGGCGCCGATGTGACCGGCGGTGCCAGCCAGCACATCCTCATCAAGCCCCGGCAGGCGGATCTCGCGGCCACGGGCGCCTCCGTCCAATCCATTAGCTCCGCACTGAAGAACAACGGGACCCTGGTTCCGGTCGGCACCATCGAGGACCAAGGCAAGACGTTGTCCCTGCAGCTCGGCAGTCCCGTGGACTCCCTGGATGTCATCAAGGGACTGCCTCTGGCGGGAACCAGCAAGGCCGCCACCATTGGAGCCGTGGCCGAGGTCAGCATCGAAGACGATGCCGCTACTTCCATTACACGCACCAATGGAAAGCCGACGCTGGCGCTGTCCGTGACCAAGAAACCCGACGGCGATACCGTCGCGATCTCGCACGCTGTCCGTGATGCCATCGGAGCGATGCAGGACGAGCTGGGCAACGACGCCACGTTTACGCCTGTTTTCGACCAGGCCCCCTTCATTGAGAAATCCATCAAGGACCTCACCACCGAAGGGCTCCTGGGCTTGGGCTTCGCGGTGGCCGTCATCCTGGTTTTCCTGCTGTCCGTCCGCTCTACTTTGGTCACGGCCGTGTCCATTCCGCTGTCCCTGCTGATAACGTTCATCGGCATTTATGCCACCGGGTACTCGCTGAACATCCTTACCCTGGGCGCCCTCACCATAGCCATCGGCCGCGTGGTTGACGATTCCATCGTGGTCATCGAGAACATCAAAAGGCACCTCAGTTATGGCGAAGCCAAACTTACTGCAATCCTGACGTCCATCCGTGAGGTCGCCGGGGCAATTACGGCCTCGACGCTTACAACCGTGGCCGTGTTCCTCCCGATCGCGTTCGTTGGCGACCTCGCAGGTGAGCTCTTCCGTCCGTTCGCACTGACGGTGACCATCGCGCTGCTGTCCTCGCTCCTGGTTTCCCTGACCATCGTCCCGGTCCTGGCCTACTGGTTCCTGTCATCCCCCGCCAAGGGTGCTGATCCGGCCTCCAGCAAGGAAGCCGCGGATAAGGCACGCGAAGCCGAGCAACGGAGCCGGCTCCAGCGCGGCTACCTTCCCATCCTGACCAAGACCCAAAAGCACCCGGTCATCACCTTGTCCGCAGCTGCGGTAATCCTGGTGGCCACCGTCGCCGTGGCACCGCTGCTGAACACGGACCTGCTTGGCCGCTCCGGTGAGAACAGCATGACCGTCCGGCAGGTACTTCCTGCCGGCACGAGTCTGCAGGCCACCAGCGACGAGGCAGCAAAGGTGGAGGATTCCCTCAAGGGAATCCAGGGCATCAAGGATGTCCAGGTCACCTCCGGCAACGCCCAGACAGGCTTTGCCGCCCTGACATCGACGGGGGCATCAAACTCCACCTTCACGATCGTCACCGATGAGAAGGTCAACCAGGGCAAGCTCCAGGACGAAGTCCGCAGCAAGTTGGCAGGGGCTGCCGGCAAGATCACGGTTGGCTCCCAGCAAGGCGGCTTCGGGACGTCCTCCACAGTGGACATCACCATCAAGGCCGCCACCTCGTCCGACCTGAAGACAGCCAGCGATGCGATGGTCAAGGCCATGGACGGTGTTCCCGGCAGCTCGGAGGTTGCGACGAATCTGGCCTCCACGCAGTCCGTGGTCCAGGTCCGTGTGGACCGCGCCAAGGCTGTGGCCGCAGGCCTGACGGAAGAGCAGGTGGGTGCCTTCCTGGCCTCCACCGTCAGCCCAATCCCGGCCGGTACCGTCCGCATAGACACCGACGACTACCCTGTCCAGATCGGCGAAGGAACGCGTTTCACCAGCATCGCGGCCGTCAAAGCACTCCAGCTCCCCACGGCCCGTGGCGGGATCGCGCTCGAGACCATTGCCGCCGTCGAACAAGTGGACGTTCCTGTATCCATCACCAGCAGCAACGGTCAACGGACAGCGCGCGTGACCGTCACGCCGTCGGGCTCCAACCTCGGCAGCGTCAGCAGCGCCGTGCAGGAGCGGCTGAAGTCCGTGCAGCTGCCTGCGGGCGTCACGGCCACCATCGGCGGCGCCACCACCCAACAGGCCGAGTCCTTCCGCCAGCTGGGCCTGGCCCTCCTGGCGGCGATCGCCATTGTCTACGTGATCATGGTGGCCGCGTTCAAGTCCCTCATCCAACCCCTGATCCTGTTGGTTTCGGTACCGTTCGCGGCCACAGGCGCCGTCGGACTCCTCCTGCTGACCGGCGTCCCGCTTGGCCTGCCATCCCTGATTGGCATGCTGATGCTGGTGGGTATCGTCGTCACCAACGCAATCGTCCTGATCGACCTCATCAACCAATACCGGAAGCCGCATGACGGCCGCCCGGGGATGAGCGTGGCTGATGCCATCACGCACGGCGCCCGGCAGCGTCTGCGCCCCATCCTGATGACCGCCCTGGCCACAGTATTTGCCTTGACGCCCATGGCGTTGGGCCTGACCGGCGGCGGGGGCTTCATCTCCCAGCCACTGGCGATAGTGGTGATTGGCGGGCTGGTTTCCTCCACTGCCCTGACGTTGGTGCTGGTTCCCGTGCTCTACAAGCTCGTGGAAGGGCGCCGGGAAAAGAAGCAACTGCTGAAGGACTTGCAGGCGAAGCCAACACCGGGTCCTGGAAGCAATGGCCGGGGATCCAGTGGAACGGATGAGTTCCAGGACTGGACCACAGGCATGATTCCCCGGGTCAAGGGCCGGCGCGCCGCCCATAATCCGGGCGAGTAGGCAGAAGACAAAACCTCTAAGCAGGGCCGGGAACATTTCCCGGCCCTGCTCTGTTACAGGCACTGATACATGCAAATGCATCTAGTTTGAGGTACACTGTTTACAGAGCCCGGCACCACGGGCAGGGAGAAAGGCACATCATGCAGATCGGCGTATTCAGCGTCAGCGACATCACGACTGACCCCACAACGGGCCGCACGCCCACCGAAAACGAACGCATCAAGGCGTCCGTTGCCATCGCCAAGAAGGTCGAAGAGATCGGCATGGACGTCTACGCCCTGGGCGAGCACCACAACCGGCCGTTCTTCTCCTCCTCCCCCACCACCACGTTGGCTTACATCGCGGCACAGACCGAGCGCATCACGCTCTCCACAGCCACCACGCTGATCACCACCAACGACCCCGTGAAGATCGCCGAAGACTTCGCCATGCTTCAGCACCTCTCCGACGGCCGCGTTGACCTGGTCCTCGGACGCGGCAACACCGCTCCCGTCTACCCCTGGTTCGGCAAGAACATCCAGGACGGCATCGAACTGGCGATCGAAAACTACAGCCTGCTCCGCAAGCTGTGGGACGAGGACACCGTCAACTGGTCCGGCAAGTTCCGCACGCCGCTGCAGAACTTCACCTCCACGCCGAGGCCGCTCGACGACGTCGCCCCCTTTGTCTGGCACGGTTCCATCCGTACTCCCCAGATCGCCGAAGTGGCTGCCTACTACGGTGACGGCTTCTTCGCCAACAACATCTTCTGGCCGAAGGAGCACTACCAGCAGCTGATCGGCCTTTACCGTGAGCGCTACGAGCACTACGGGCACGGCAAGGCCGACCAGGCGATCGTGGGCCTCGGTGGCCAGTTCTTCATGAGGAAGAACTCACAGGACGCCGTGAAGGAATTCCGCCCCTACTTCGACAACGCCCCGGTGTACGGCCACGGCCCGTCGCTTGAGGACTTCACGTCCCAGACGCCACTGACCGTAGGCAGCCCGCAGGAGGTCATCGAGAAGACGCTCACCTTCCGTGAGTTCTTTGGCGACTACCAGCGCCAGCTGTTCCTGATCGACCACGCCGGACTTCCCCTGAAGACGGTTCTGGAGCAGCTGGACCTCTTTGGCGAGGAAGTCCTGCCCGTCCTGCGCAAGGAGTACGCAGCCATGAAGCCCGCCCACGTGCCGGACGCCCCCACGCACGCTTCCCGCGTGGCAGCCGCGCTCGAGGCCAAGGTCAGCGAATCAGCAGCGGCAGGTGCTGCGGGGCAGGACGCCTGATGTCCACGCCCCCGGCATCATCTGCCGTCCGCCTCGCCGCCGAAACCTGGGAGTCCTTGTTCCGCTCCCAGGTGGCGGTGATGCGGAAACTCCAGTCCGGGCCGGCCTTCAAGGCACTGCCCGTCAAGGAGTACGACGTCCTGTTCACCTTGTCCCGGTGCCCTTCGGGACAGCTTCGCCTGAACGAAATCAACGACAAGGTACTGCTCAGCCAATCCAGCTTGAGCCGTTTGGTTGACCGTTTGGAGAAGCGCGGGCTGGTGGAGCGTACAACCGCCCCCGACGACGGCCGCGGGGTCCTGCTGGCCCTCACCGAAGCCGGGCGCGAACTACAGAAGACGATCGGGCGCGAACACGTGCGCGACATCGCCACATTGGTGGCGCCCGCGCTCACGGCCGACGAGCAGCGGGAGCTGCTGCGCCTGACGGAGAAGCTCCGCGCCTCCGTAGCCGGGCACTAGCGCAGGGTGAGAAGCTCCCGGTGGTTTTCCGCCGGGAGCTCTCCATTGACTGAAGCACTGACCTTGAGGGTCTTCAGCGACAGGCTGCCGCCCACCGTGGAGAGGAATGCAGTATCGGAGGAATCCCGCCCGGCGGTAATGCGGACCATGGATTCGCGGGGGGCCAGGCCGGTGGGGTCGATGATCCGCCATGAACCGTCAACATACGCCTCCGCAACGGCATGGAAGTCCATGGGAGTCAGTCCAGGTGCATAGACGGCAGCCAGGCGTGCAGGCACATCCTTGGACCTCAACAGCGCAATGGCCAGGTGGGCAAAGTCCCTGCACACTCCCTTGCGGTGCAGCAGCGTTTCGACAGCTCCGTCCGTTCCCCGTGAGGAACCGCTGACGTAGCGGAGTTCACCGTGGACCCAGTCACGGACTGCATGGAGCAGTTCTTCGCCCTTCAGGCTGCCGAACTCTGCGTAGGAGGTGGGCAGCAGACGGTCGGATTCGGCGTAGCGGCTGGGCCTGACATAGCGGATAAGTTCCATCGGGGTGGACGTATCGGGCAGCGCTTGGCCCTGGACCGTTGCCGCGTACTCCACGGTCACCTCACTGGGCTCGGCCAACTCAAGATAGTGGAACCGGCCTCCGTGGTGGTCGCTGAGTTCAGCAACGGGAAGTTCCTCCCCCGCCACTGTGACCGACAGGTTTTCGGTGACGGAGTCATAGCCGGGGTTGTTGGCTACGGCAATGGCCATGGCCACCTTGGTGTTGGCTGCGGTCTTGAAAACGAGCGTGGCAGAAACGTTGCGTTCCATTGATCTCCGACAGTGGGTTTGCGGCGGGCAGCCCCCATCGCCGCCGAATGTTTGAGTCAGCCAATCCGAGGACTACAGATTGACCTTCAGAGACAGTAGCATCCGCTGGACGTTGGCGAATTCAGAATCGTGGGCCACATACTTTGCAGCGAGGTCCAAAGTGTCGAAGGACTTTGCCGGGGCGACCTTCTCGTCTGCGGCGAAGGCATGCAGGGCTAGGACGTCCCCAAAAGAAAAATCGCCCTTTCCTGTCGGCCCCTGCACGCGGTTTGCCAGTTCACACGACTGGCCGTCAGTACCAGCCACCTTGTTGGTGATGCCGTAGGAGCCGAAGAACTTATAGCCCTGGACTACACGGAAGACGACGCGCGGATCGATGGTGTCAGGTCCGTCGGAGTGCGGTACGTCCAAGGGCGTGCTGCTGATCACCACGTAGGGCTTTCCTTGTCCGGCCGGGCAAGGAGCCGCAGTGGCGGGCGCCAATCCTGTCTGGAGCGTGGCGATGTACTTCCCTGCCCCGTCCTTGACTTCCACCTTCACTGCCCCGGCCAAAGAACCGGCGTCCGGGGCGGCAGACTGGGCAATCCAGTCCTTGGGAAGCTCGAAGCTGACGCTCTTGGCCGGATCCGTATAGGTTTTCCACGAAAGGGCGGTGGGGACCGGTTCCGGCCCCGCACTTGCAGATCCCGAAGGCGCGTCCGTGCCGCTCGAAGCAGCCGAAGATGAAGGCTGGCCAGCGTCGCTGCCGGGACTCGTCGTCGTGCTTTCCGCGGTGCCTGTCCCCGATTCGGAACTGTTGGGGCTCGACGATACCGTGGAGGTCACTTGGGGACCCTTGTTCTGCGATGAGCATGAGGTCGCACCGGCCACCAGGCAACCTGCCAGGGCTGCCGCAGCAAGTTTCAGCGGAATACCTTTGAGGTTCCTCGTGCCAGTCATGAGCACAGCCTAGCTGCGGGCGAGCCACGACACGCACAGGGCTAGGCTGGGTCCATGGCTCCCACCGAGAACGACGAATTTGAGGACACCCTCCCGACGATGTCCGCGGTAGATATCGCGGACTGGCGCCTGAAGACCTTCGCCCTCTACGACAAAGTGCGTCAACTCGCGGACAAAAATCCGCGGGAGGCCCACGACTACTGGCGCCAGGAGCGGGACCTGATGTTCGCCTCGCATCCTGCCTCCGCCCTGACACAGGAAATGAAGGCTTCCTTTTCGGGACTGCGGACCGCCGGGTACGATCCCGCCTACCGCTTCCACGCCGTACTTCTCCCCGAGGGTGTGGGCCAGGAGATGAACGTCCAGACCGGGACGGACGGCGTTGTTCCGTTCACCCGGATCGGCACCTTCGAACTGGCCGGGTTGGGTTCCCTGGCGGTGTGGCGGTTGAGAAGCTACGGCGGCGGAATCTTCGTGCCGTTCCGTGACGCGACCGCCGGGAAACCCGGCGGCAGCTACGGGGCGGGCCGCTACTTGCTGGATACCGTCAAAGGCTCCTTCCATGGCACCAGGGAAACGGAGGCCGGGCAGGAGTTCATCCTGGACTTCAACTTCGCCTACAACCCGTCCTGCGCTTACAACGAAGCCTGGGCCTGCCCGCTTGCAGGTCCAGCCAACAGGTTGGCGTCAGAGGTGCCCGTCGGCGAGTTGTACGCTGGCTAGCCGAACACCCCACCCGGTCCAAACACAGCGAGCGCCCCGATGGCTGCGATGATGGTAAGTGGTGCCACCAGCAGACCCATTACCGCGTAGCCCTGCCATTTCACCAGCACGTTCATGCGCATCAGCCGGTCATGCCAAAGCAAAGTGGCCAGTGATGCCCACGGCGCAATCAATGGGCCGGCATTGACGCCCACCAGCAGAGCCGCCATCCTTTCCGGCGTTCCCGCCAGAGGTTCAGCCAGGAGATAGGCCGGCAGGTTGTTGACGATGTTCGAACCCAGGGCGCCGGTCAAAGCCAGCCTCAGCAGCTCAAGGAAGCCATCCCCTTGGCCTGCCACCTGGCCGAGCAACGCCGACGCGCCCAGGTATTGGGTCGCCTCGACCACCAGGAAAAGCCCACAGGTGAACAGCAAAAGGGACCAGGGAATGAGCGTGATTTTCAGGACGGTCGGCCGGCGGATGATGAACAGGATGGCCAGGACCACCGCGGCCACTGCAGCGGGAATCCAGATGGCGACTCCAGAGACCAATGCCGGCAGGAGCAGCACCAGGACCGCCCCACTGCCTGCCAGCAGCAACCGGTCGGGAGCCTTTGCCGTGGAAACGGCTGGCGGTCTCGAAGCATCCAGGCCGTAGCTCTTCCTGAGCTCGCGCCGGAACACCACCGCAATGAAGGCCAACGGCACAAGGATGGCCGCCAGCGAAGGCGCCCACATCAGTTGCGCAAACTGCGCCGGAGTAATGCCACCAAGGTTGTGCTGGGCAAGGAGGTTGGTGAGGTTGGAGATCGGGAGCAGCAGACTGGCTGTGTTGGCCAGCCATACCGTTGTCAGGGCAAAGGGCAGGACCGGGAGCCCTGCCTGACGGGCCACGGTGACAACCACCGGTGTGAGCAGGACCGCCGTCGTGTCCAGGGAGAGGAAAATCGTGCTCAGGGTCGCAAACAATGCCAGCAGCAACCACAGCAGGACGCTTCGCCCGCGCCCCCACCGGCGCAAGCGCCGTGCGATCCACTGAAACGTGCCGGCTTCACTGACGAGTTCGGTCACCACGGTCATGGCAACGACAAAGGCCAAAATTGGGGCGACCCGGTCCACGAGCACCATGACTTCGTGCCACGGAAGCACACCCGTAGCCACGGTCACCCCACCCGCTACGAGGAGAATCAATCCAATTATCGCCAGACGCATGAGCAGGATTCTAAGCCCCACTCCTGAGGGGACTCCTGCGCACCGCGGGAACAGCGTCACGGTATCGTAAGCAATAAGGCTCCCAACCGGTTCCCGCGATGCCTAGCCTTGAATCATGAACAGAATCCGGAGGTCGATCCGGTCCCACAAGGCCCTGGCATCCGCTGCGGGAGTGGTGGTCCTCGTCTTTCTTGTGCTCGGGGCCTTCCTGTTTCAGCCGTGGAGGCTCTTCACCAGCAGCAGCCTGAATGAGGCCCTGCCGGTTGCCACAGCGTCCGGGGTTACCACGCCGGAGCATGCATCGCCGGATGCAACCCCGCCGGACGCAACCCCACCGGACAGCGGTCCAGCCACGGTGGCCGGACCGATTGTTGTGCGAACGGGCATGTTCGGGTCGCAGGAACACCAGACCACCGGTACAGCACAGGTGCTCCAACTCCCCGACGGAAGCCAGGTGCTCCGCTTGGAAGATCTGGCCAGCAGTGACGGTCCCGACGTCAAAGTGTGGCTGAGCAGCCTGGAGGCAGGAGGCGATTGGTACAAGTACCGCTCCGGACGATACGTGGACTTGGGGGCCGTGAAGGCCACACACGGCAACCAGAACTATGCCATCCCGGCCGGAACTGACCTCTCGGGCCTGGTTTCGGTGGTCCTGTGGTGTGATCGCTTCAGCGTGGCGTTCGGCTCTGCCCCACTCGCCTAGCGCTTTGCGAGGCCTGCTCTGCGCGTCATGGACGACTCTTGGGACGTAAAGCGGGCCTCGCAACGGATGGGAGGACGTAGGATGTCATCATGACTTCCCCACTTCCGCGTCGTATCGCCCGCGTCCGCCCCCTTGATCCAACCTCCCCGGACGAGCACTTCTTCGTCGCGAACGACGCAACGGACTTCACCTCGGACGAAGGAAAGTCGTGGACAGTCATCGACTCCCCTTTCCCATCCTCGCGGGCCAACGCCGCCAGCCCTGGGCGCCCGGGCTGGGAGCGGGCTGCAACCAACACCGAAGACGCCTTCACGTTCCTTGCGCCCTCGGCGCCGGTCAATGTCCTTGGCATGGCTCACAACACCGGCCAACCGGGCCGCGATCTTCCCCCGCAGGCGTTCCACAAAGCGGCCTCCAGCGTGGTGGGTCCAGGCGAGGCGATCCAACTCCCGGCGAACGTTGGACACGTGGATCCGGAGGCTGAACTGACGATCGTCATAGGCCGTGCGGCGCGTGCGTTAACCCTGGAAACGGCGGGCTCGGCGATTCTCGGCTACACGATAGGCAATGACGTCTCGGCGCGGGACCTCCAAAAAACCGATGAACTCTGGATAAGTGCCAAGAGCCAGGACACCTTCACCCCGGCAGGACCTTGGATAGTCACCCAGTTGGACCCAACGGACCTGGAAATCGGGATCGCCCACAACGGCCGCAAGCTCAAGCCTGCCGGTTCTGCGGACCTCGGCTGGAAGGTCGACGAGATCCTGGTGTACCTCACGTCGTTCATGACCCTCCAGCCCGGCGATCTGGTCCTCACCGGGTTCCCGGCAGAGACCGCACGCATCCAGCCCGGCGACACCGTGACGTGCCGTGTGGAGGGAATCGGCGAACTCACCAACCCCGTGCGCGGCGCTTCGTGGGAGGACCTGCCTGCGTAGTGTGTCAGGCTTAAGACCATGGAGATAGCTGCGGACGCCACACGCCTACTGCCATCTCCCCCTCATAAATCTCCCCGCAAACGGCATCGCGGCATCCTCAAGTACCCTGTGGTGCGGCAATTGATCCGCTTCACCGGCGTCGGAGTCATCTGCACGGGAAGCTCGCTGGCCATCTACGCGCTGCTCCGTCCCTTGATCGATCCCCAGTTGGCCAACGCGGTGGCATTGATTCTGACCTCGTTGATGAACACAGCATTGAATCGGCGCCTGACGTTCAAGATCACCGGCAGCAGGAAACGTGCCCGCGACCACTTCAGTGGAGTGATCGTTATCGGTATCGCACTGCTCATCACCGGCGGCAGCCTGGGTGTGCTGCATCTGTTCAAGCCCGACGCCAGCGTGGCTAAGGAGCTGTGGACCACAACGTTGTCCGGTTTCGTGGCCACGGCCGTGCGCTTCACCCTGCTCCGCCACTGGATTTTCCGCCGCGCCCGGCACGTTTAGCCCGGCCGGTCAGCCGGCTTGCGGCGCGGCAAGGCGTTTGACAAGCCCGACGGCGGTTTCCACGGCAGCGGCGGCAGCCTCCAGGTCGACGTCGGAGATGGTGGAGGTGAAACTGAAACGGACGGCCGTCTGGGCCGTTTCGGGGGCAATGCCCAAGGCAAGCAAGACCGGTGACGGCGCGTCGGAGCCGGCAGCGCACGCCGATCCGCTGGAACACACAACGCCCAACCGCTCCAGTTCGAGCAACACAGATTCACCGCTTGTTCCAGGGAAGCAGAAGGACGCAACAGAGGGCAGGCGTTGGCTTCGGTGGCCGGTAAGGGAAGCATCCGGCACCGTATCCAGAACCCGGTCAATGAAGCGGTCCCGCAGCTGTGCGACGCGCTGCGCCTGTGCCGGCTGTTCAGCATCGGCGAGCGCCAAGGCCGTTGACAACGCCACGGCTCCGGCCACGTTCTCGGTTCCGGAGCGCTTACCGCGTTCCTGCCCACCCCCGTGGATGAGCGGCTCCACACGCAGCCGTCCTTTGGTGAAAAGGGCACCGGATCCTTTGGGGGCGCCCAGCTTATGTGCCGAAATGCTCATGGCGTCGATGCCAAGGGCTTTGACATCCAGCGGACACCACCCGGCGGCCTGGACCGCGTCGGTGTGGAAAGGGATCCCCGCGGCGCGGGCCACTGCAGCGAGCTCGGCAATGGGCTGAACAGTGCCGATTTCGTTGTTGGCATACATGATGCTCACCAGGGCCGTCTCCGGCCGCAGGACGCGGCGCAGCGCGTCCACGGTGACCAGTCCGTCGCCGTCGACCGGGACGATGTCCACAGCGAAGCCGTGGACCCGTTCGAGGTAGCGGGCTGATTCTTCAACGGCAGGATGCTCGACGGCGCCGATCACCACGCGGTTGAGCGCCGGATCCGCAGCCTGCCGCGCAAGGGCGATGCCCTTGACGGCCATGTTGTCGGACTCTGTGCCGCCCGAGGTGAACGTCACCTCGCCAGCACGGCAATTGAACACTTTCGCGACGCCGGTACGCGCCTCTGCGAGCGCCGCCGCGGCTGCTTCACCAAGGGTGTGATGGCTGGAGGGGTTGCCGAACTCACCGCTCAAGTAGGGCCACATTGCCTCCAGTACCTCACGGCGCACGGGTGTGGTGGCCGCAGCATCCAGGAAGATCATCTCAGGACACGGCTTTCAGTTCAGGCCTGGAGTGAGTTCGATGTCCAGGCCGAGGTCCAGCGCGTTCACGCTGTGGGTCAGCCCGCCGATTGAGATTACATCGACTCCTGCTGCGGCGATGCCGGTGACGGTGTCGAGGTTGACGTTGCCGCTTGCTTCCACGATCGCCCTCCCGTCCACCTGCTTGACTCCGGCTCGCAGTTCCTCCAGGGAGAAGTTGTCCAGCATGATGGTGTCCACCCCCGCAGCCAGTACGGGTTCGATTTGTTCGGCACTGTCCACTTCGACCTCGAAGTGCGTGGTGTGGCCAAGCTGGGCTTTGGCTGCGATGAGCAGTTCGGTCAGCTTGCTGGCGTCACCACCAGTCATGACGGCCAGATGATTGTCCTTGGCCAGTACGGCGTCGGAAAGACTGTAGCGGTGGTTTGCGCCCCCGCCGCAGCGCACAGCGTAGCGTTCCAGCACGCGCAGCCCTGGAGTGGTCTTGCGCGTATCAGTAATTCGCGCACGCGTTCCTTCCACCAAGCGGACGAACTCTGCGGTCTTCGTGGCAATCGCGCTCATGCGCTGCACCAGGTTCAGGCCCACCCGTTCGGCCATCAGTACCGACCGTGCGCTGCCGCTGACGCGCGCGAGGTGCGTTCCGGCGTCGAAGGTTTCACCGTCGGCGAGCAGCAATTCGACCTCGGTGTCGGAGTCAACGATCTTCATGGCGTCGCGGAAAACAGTGCCGCCGCTGAAGACGCCCGGCACCCGGGCGTTGAGGACGGCGACTGCCCGCGCCTCGGCCGGGATGAGCAGCTGGGATGTGATGTCGCCGCTGGGCGCGTCCTCAGCAAAGGCCCGCTCCAGGATGTCCCGCACGGGTGCGGCAGGAAGGGTCAGGTTAGTCATGGACGAGGCTCGCTTTCCGGCTCATGGTGTAACTCTTGTCAAAATCGACGACGGCGGCTGTTTGGGTCAGGTTGTCGCTGCGGTAGTGCGCCCCCAGCGACTCCCGCCGCTCCCGGGCGGCACGCACAAGCAGCTGGGCTGCCAGCAACAGATTGGCATCCTCATGCTCCCGCACTTCCAGGGAACCAGGAACATCCAAGGGCAGCACGTCCTCAGCCCACGCCTCAAGCGCAGCCTCAGCCTCGGCAAGCAACACCCCACTCCGAAGCACCCCGGCCTTGGCAGTCATAAGCCGCCGCAACGCACCCCTGGAGAACCCATCATGAGCACCCGGCCCAGCGGACAGGTCCTCCACCGCACCGAGCGCAGGCGCCAAGGGGGCTGTGGCGCTGCGGTCGTCACCAAGGAACGCTTCCACAGCCCGCCGCCCGAACACGAGTCCCTCAAGCAACGAGTTACTGGCCAACCGGTTGGCCCCCTGCACGCCGGTGCACGCAACCTCGCCCGCCGCGTACAGGCCAGGAACACTGGTCCGGCCATGGAGGTCGGTCACCACGCCGCCCATCCAGTAGTGCGCGGCCGGCGCCACGGGCACAAGTTCCTTGGTCCAGTCCACGCCTGCCTGCCGGGTGTGACGGCTTAGTGTCGGGAAGCGCTTCTCCAGGAAGCCCGCACCGCGCAGTTCCTCAATGACCGTGGCATCAAGATAGACATGGCCGTTGGGGTCACCCAGCGCGGCAAGGTGCAGGGCGATACTGCGGGAGACGACGTCCCGGGGCGCCAGTTCGGCGTCGGGGTGGTAGCCGGGCATGAAACGGTAGCCGTTGGCGTCAACAAGGAGTGCACCTTCACCGCGGACGGCCTCGGAAATAAGCAGGGGGTGCGCATCGCCGCCGGCTGCGCCTGCTTCCGGCCCGGAGACCATGCAGGTGGGGTGGAACTGGAAGAATTCGAGATCGGCCACGGCAGCTCCGACCCGCCACGCAAGTGCCAGGCCGTCCGCCGTCGCGACGGAGGGGTTGGTGGTTTGGGCGAACAGTTGGCCGGCACCACCGGTGGCGAGGAGCACGGCGTCGCCGCGGAGGCTTTGGGGGCGTCCTTCGTGAAGGAAGTCGACGCCGGCCACGCGACCGGCGTTGGAAGCAAGGGAAGTGACCTGGGCGTGCCCGACCACCGTGATCCTGCCCTGTGCCTGGAAATCCAGCACGGAGGAGATCAATGCCGCCGCCACTCCCGCACCGGTGGCGTCCCCTCCCGTGTGGAGAATACGTGGAGCTGAATGCGCCGCTTCGAGCCCCAGCGCCGTGCCGCCGTCGTCGTCGAGGTCGAAACGAACGCCGAACCGCTCAAGCCCCGCGATGTCCATCCGCGCTTCCGAGCACAGCACCCGCACCGCTTCTTCATTGCAGTGCCCGGCGCCTGCACGCAGGGTGTCAGCGACGTGGGCGGCCACGGTGTCACCGGGTGCAGGTTCGTCCAGTACGGCTGAAATCCCGCCCTGAGCGTAGTAGGTGTTGCTGTCCGCGAGCGCACCTTTGGTCAGCAGCACCACCTCCGCGCCGGCCTCAGCGGCGAGCAGGGCAGAGTACAGGCCGGCGATGCCGCTTCCGACGACGATCAAGCGTCCGGGGGCGGGCCTTGCGGCCGGGCTCTCTGTAGTCATGTGGGGCTCGATTCGAACTAGGTGGGGTGCCTTGTGGCTATGCCGGCTTGGCGGCCAGCATGCGCTCCAGGGCAATCTTGGCGTTGTCCTGGACGGTGTCGTCCACAGTGATGCGGTTGACGATGCGGCCCTCGACGAGCTCCTCAAGAACCCAGGCAAGGTAGCCAGGGTGGATGCGGTACATCGTGGAGCACGGGCAGATGACGGGATCCAGGCAGAAGATGGTGTGCTGCGGGTTCTCGGCGGCCAGCCTGTTCACCATGTTGATCTCGGTGCCGATGGCGAAGGTTGTGGGTTCGGTGGCCGCGGCAATCGCCTTCTTGATGAAATCGGTGGAGCCCGCCGAATCGGCGGCGTCCACTACCTCCATGGGGCACTCCGGGTGCACGATGACGTTGACGCCCGGGAAATCCTGGCGGGCTTTTTCGATCTGGCCCACGTTGAAGCGCTTGTGGACGGAGCAGAAGCCGTGCCAGAGGATGACCCGTGAATCCAGCAGCGCCTGTTCGTCGTTTCCGCCCAGTTCCTTGCGCGGGTTCCACATCGGCATCTGCTCCAACGGAACACCCAGAGCCTTTGCGGTGTTGCGGCCCAGGTGCTGGTCGGGGAAAAACAGGACGCGCTGGCCGCGTTCGAAGGCCCATTCGAGGACCACTTTGGCGTTGGACGAGGTGCAGACGATGCCGCCGTTGCGTCCGCAGAATGCCTTCAGCGCGGCGGAAGAGTTCATGTAGGTCACCGGGATGACCGGAACCCGGCCTGCCGCATCGGGTTCCGTGCCGAAGATTTCCTCAAGCTGCTCCCAGCACTCCTCCACGGAGTCCTCATCGGCCATGTCGGCCATTGAGCAGCCGGCGGCAAGGTTGGGCAGGATCACCGCCTGCTCCGGGGTGGAGAGGATGTCGGCGGTTTCGGCCATGAAGTGCACGCCGCAGAAGATGATCGCTTCGGCGTCAGGCTTGGTCAGCGCAGCGTTGGCCAGCTGGAACGAGTCACCCACGAAATCCGCGTACTGGATGACCTCGTCACGCTGGTAGAAGTGGCCGAGGATGACGGCACGGTCCCCGAGTGCCGCCTTGGCGGCCCGGATGCGGGCGTCAAGTTCGGCGTCGCTGGCCTTTTTGTACTCTTCCGGCAGCTGGCCTTGGCGCGGCGTTGCCGGCGGTGCGACGTCTTCGCTCGACGCGCCCGGACCGTAGGCGGGTGCTCCGGAGAGGGCTTCGGCGAGGTCGTACTCCCATGGGCCCCTTGCCAGGGCCGGGCTGCAGGTTGATCCCGCGCGGGAGAGGCCCTTCTCGGCTTCTTCGCGGGTGATCAGCTGGACGGCGGTGTTGACGCTGCTCATGGTGTACTCCTGTTGTCTGGCCCGAGGCCGGGTGTTCCGGTGAAGCGGTAGAGGCGTGGGGGACGGTGTTTTCCGCCCTGGAGATATTCACCGGTTTCTTCGATTTCCGGTGTGGCTTTGATGTGGCGGCGGAAGTTCGCGGGATCGAGCTGGCGGTCCAGGACCGCTTCATAGACTTCACGGACCTGCGCCAAAGTGAAGTACTCCCCCAGCAGGTGGTAGGCAATGGATCCGTAGGCCATCTTGTTGCGCAGGCGCCAGAGGGCGTAGTCCACGATCGCCTTGTGGTCGAAGGCGAGGTCTCCGACCTTGTCAGCCCGGAACCACCGCACATTCTCGGATTCGTCGGCGAGCGCCGCCTCGGTTGGCTGTACCAGGGCCCAATAGACGATTGAGACAACACGCTGGCTGGGCGAGCGATGCAGGCCACCGAAGGCGTAGAGCTGCTCCAGGTAGTGCGGCGTGAGGCCCGTGGTCTCGCGGAGGTTGCGGGAGGCTGCGTCCTGCAGTGACTCGTCGTGGGCCAAAGGGCCTCCGGGGAGGGCCCACATGTCTTTATAGGGTTCCCGGATCCGGCGGACCAACGGGAGCCAGAGGGTGGGCCTGCCGGATTTTTCGCTGGGGCGGAGGGCGAAAATCACCGTGGAAATAGCCAACGACGGCGGTGCGAGCCGCCTTTCGGCGACGTTGGCGGAGCTTGGATTCACGGCGTACACCTCGCTTCATCGCCGCTTGGAGCAGCCCCTGCGGTGCGGACTGCGCTAGTTAAAGTCATATTGACTAGAACTAATGGTACGACTCTGCGGTCCTCCAGCAAAATGCCATGCGTCACATGGACTTGGCGGCAGCCTCCATCAGCGGCAGGGTCCGGCCCTGGATGTGGCTGTTCAGCACTATCACCGAGGAGCACCGCACCACGGATTTGGTGGCGATCATGGCGTCCAGGACCCGCTGCATGTCGGGATTGGACCGTGCCGCGATCCGCACCATCAGGTCCGAATTGCCTGTCACGGTGTGCACTTCGATGATCTCGGGGATGGCGCTCAAGCTCTGGATAATGGCGTCATGGCCGATCTCCTGGGTGATGGTGACCGAGCAGAACGCAACCACCGGGAAGCCGAAGTTGGCCGGATCCGGCTGCGGAACCCAGGAACCAATGACTCCGTTTTCGATCATCCTGTCGATCCGGGACTGCACCGTGGCGCGCGCAACTTTGAGCACCCGGGATGCCTCCAGCACGGAAGATCGCGGCGAATCAGTGAAAAAACGTACAATTTTTGCATCAAGCGCATCGACCAGCATCAAAGTTCCTGTCCCCGGGGATCCCTACCCATCACATCGCCTAAGCAAAAAGTGATGTATCTTACAAACTGCGAGAATTATTCCACGGCTCTTGCTGCGTCGTCGACGCCCGCTTGCCCAGCCCACGAGGCGGGCACGCCAAACCCGTTTGCAATCCATAGAAGGTAGACACGTATGACAACGAAGTCCATCGCGGCTCCTGCCCCAACCTCAGGCCTTGGGCATTCGCTCAAACCGAGGCAACTGACCATGATGGGGCTCGGCAGCGCAATCGGCGCCGGCCTCTTCCTCGGTTCCGGCGCAGGCGTGCAGGCCGCGGGGCCGGCAGTCCTGATCTCGTATCTCATTGCCGGAACCTTGATCATCCTGGTGATGTGGGCCCTGGGCGAAATGGCGGCAGCCAACCCCAACAGCGGCGCCTTCTCGGTCTACGCAGAGAAGGCCATGGGCAAAACCGCAGGCGGAACCATCGGCTGGCTGTGGTGGCTGCAATTGGTGGTAGTCATTGCCGCCGAAGCCCTGGGAGCTGCGGGGCTGCTCTTCTCCGTATGGCCGGTCATCCCCGTGTGGATCCTTGCATTGGTCTTCATGGTGGTCTTCACCGGAATCAACCTGGTGGGAGTGCGGAACTTCGGCGAATTCGAATTCTGGTTCGCCATCCTCAAGGTCGCAGCGATCGTCATCTTCCTGCTCATCGGCGCCGCCCTGCTCTTCGGCTGGCTTCCGAACGTCCCCTCCCCCGGACTCTCCGCCTTCGGCGACTTCGCACCCCACGGCATCGGTGGCATGGCCGCCGCCCTGTTCGTCGTGATCTTCGCTTTCGGCGGCACGGAAATTGTCAGCGTCGCAGCAGCCGAAACAGAGAACCCCGCGCAGAGCGTGGGCAAGGCGATCCGCACGGTGGTGTGGCGCATCCTGGTCTTCTACATCGGTTCGGTCTTTGTTATCGCCGCCGTTCTGCCCGTGGGCTCGGATGGCCTGAAGTCCCCCTTCGCCGGAGTTCTCGACATCGCCGGAATTCCCGGCGCCGGAACCGCCATCACTCTGGTGGCCGTCGTAGCGCTGCTTTCGGCCTTGAACGCCAACCTTTACGGCGCGTCCCGCATGATCTTCTCCCTCTCCGAGCGCGGCGAAGCTCCACGGCTCCTGTCGAAGCTGAGCGGCGCCA
Organism: Paenarthrobacter sp. NPDC057355; assembly: GCF_042667405.1. Taxonomy (NCBI): domain Bacteria; kingdom Bacillati; phylum Actinomycetota; class Actinomycetes; order Micrococcales; family Micrococcaceae; genus Paenarthrobacter; species Paenarthrobacter sp. NPDC057355. The sequence continues at coordinate 23,394 of NZ_JBHVAL010000002.1, forward strand.
AGGTGCCCGTAGCCGCCGTCGGAATCTCGGTGGCCTTCGGCTTCGTCGCCACGATCCTGGAATTGCTGTTCCCGGAGAAAATCCTGCCCGCCCTCCTGAACCTCGTCGGCTCGACCTGCCTGGTGGTGTGGGGCACCGCGCTGGTTTCACAGTTCATCCTGCGCCGCCGGGCAGACCGCGAAGGCGTTGAGCTGCCCCTGCGCATGAAGGGCTTCCCCTACCTCACCATCGTGGGACTGGTCCTGCTGGGCATCATCTTCGTCGTCGGCTTCGCCAACCCGGAGAGCGCCGGCCAGCTCATAGGCACGTTCCTCCTTATCCTGGTGATTGCCGCCGGATGCTTCCTCAACGCCAGGGCAAAAGCCGGCAAGGAAACGCACCGCGTCGGCTAGTCTTCTGTCAGCAACATCCTGGAAGCCCTGCACAGTTTGTACCGTGCAGGGCTTCTTTGCTTGTTCAACTTGTACAAAGTGTTTGCTTGACACTGAGCTTATTGCGAAGAGGCCATGTCGGTGACTAGGGTCACAGCCATGACGACCAAACCCACGCTGGCCGCCGTCGACGAGGACGCCGCCCCGCTCACCCACCACCAACTCCGCGAGCTCTACACGCTGATGGCAGTGGTCCGGCACCTGGACACCTCAGCGGTGGCATGGCAACGCCAAGGAATCATCCCCGGATACGCGCCCGAACTCGGGCAGGAAGCAGCCCAGGTGGGCAGCGGATACGCCGTGGACCGGAGCCGGGACTTCGTGTTCCCCACCTACCGTGAAATGGGTGTGGCTCGAGCCATGGAGCTCGACATGGTGGGCTATATGTCCACCCACAAGGCGACGTGGCACGGCGGGATGTACAACCCCATGGAGTCCAGGTTCGCGCCTATCCAGGCCGTCGTGGCCGGCTCGGTACTGCACGCCGTCGGCTGGGCCCACGGCCAGACGCTCTCCCGCCCTGACGGGGAATCGGGCGTGGCCATGACCTACTTCGGCGACGGCGCTTCCTCCCAGGGCGACGTACACGAAGCCATGAACTTCGCAGCTGTCATGAAGGCACCGGTGGTGTTCTTCATCCAGAACAACGGCTGGGCCATCTCTGTCCCCACCGAACGCCAGGTGGCAGGAGGATCCGTGGCAGCCCGGGCCGCCGGCTACGGCATTCCGGCACTGCAGGTCGATGGCAACGACGTCGTCGCCGTGTACGAGGCCACCCGGTCCGCCTTCGCCCACTGCCGGAACGGCAACGGTCCGGTGGTGATCGAGGCCATGACGTATCGGCGCGGACCACACTCCACCGCCGATGACCCCGGCCGCTACCGCAGCCTGGAGGAGGAACGCCTGGACGCCGGCGAGGACCCCCTGGCGCGGTTCAAGCAGCGGTTGCTCGGCGACGGCGTGGCAGACGAGGCCTTCTTTGCCGGGGCCCAACGCCAGGCAGAGGAAGAAGTGGAAACCATCCGCGCAGGAATCCAGGACCTCGGCCCCCGCCCGGGCGCCGAAATGTTCGGCCTGGTTTTCCAGGAGCCAACTCCCGCCCTTCAATCCCAGGCCACCGCGTGGCGCGAGGAGTCAGAACATGTCTGAGACCATCACCGCAATGCCCTCCACGAACACTGACGTGGCCGGCACCGAACAACTGTCCATGCAGCAGGCCCTGAACCTCGCCCTCGATGAGGTACTGGCCGATAACCCCAAGTCCCTCATCTTCGGCGAGGACTGCGGGCGCCTCGGGGGCGTCTTCCGTATCACGGACGGCCTCCAGGCCAAGCATGGCGAAGACCGCGTCTTTGACACCCCGCTCGCCGAATCGGGCATCCTGGGCATGTCCGTGGGGCTGGCCATGGCCGGTTTCCACCCCATTCCCGAGGTCCAGTTCGATGGCTTCGCCTATCCGGCCATCAACCAGATTGTTTGCCAGATCGCCCGGATGAACTACCGAAGCCGCGGCACCATGCCCATGCCCATCACCCTGCGCGTGCCCAGCTTCGGCGGTATCCGCGCTCCCGAGCACCACGGCGAGAGCCTGGAAGCCCTCTTTGCCCACGTACCAGGGCTCAAGGTGGTCTCACCTTCGAACCCGCACGACGCCTATCACCTGCTCAAGTACGCGGCCACGCGCCCGGATCCGGCCATCTTCATGGAACCAAAGTCCCGCTACTGGCAGAAGGGACCGGTGGATACGACGTCCGACGACGACCGGCTCACCGGAGCCCGCGTGGCGAGGGAAGGCCGGCACCTGACGCTCGTTGCCTGGGGCGCCATGGTGTCCCGCTGCCTCCAAGTGGCCGAGCTCGCCGCGGAGGACGGTATTGACGTCGAAGTCCTCGACCTGCGCTGGCTGAAGCCGATCGACACCGAGGCCTTGGCAAGGTCCGTGGGAAAGACGCGGCGCGCCGTCGTCGTGCATGAAGCGCCACTGACCTCAGGCCTTGGCGCCGAAGTCTCCCAGCTCATCACCCAACAGTGCTTCGACACGTTGAAGGCCCCGGTGGAACGGGTCACCGGCTTTGACGTGCCCTACCCCTCCGGCGACCTGGAGGACGAATACATTCCCAACATCGACCGCATCCTCTTTGGGATCCAACGAGTACTGGAGTACCGCCGTGGCTGAAATTTCCTTCCCTCTTCCGGATTTGGGCGAAGGCCTCATCGAGGCCACCGTGCTGGACTGGCTGGTGGAACCGGGACAGCAGGTGGAACGCAACCAACCCATCGTTGAGCTGGAAACAAGCAAGTCCGCACTCGAATTGCCGAGCCCCCAGGCGGGTAAAGTTGTCCGTATTCACGGAGCGCCCGGGGAAACCATCAACGTGGGCGCTCCGCTGATCGTGTTCGAGGTTCCGGACGATACCGCCGGAATCGTGGGCACTGTTCCGAAGGACGAAGCACCCAAGCGCCGGGTCCGCCTGAGCGCCGTACTCGATGAGGACTGACATGATGACCGGCAGGCACACCGTGGAACAGCACAGACACACCGTGGAAGGTACGGATCCCGGACTGTTCGTGGAAGTTCATGAGCCGGCTGCCGACGCCGGGCTCCGACCCGTCCTGCTGATTCATGGCTTCTCCTCCTCCAGCAAACTGAACTGGGCAGACAGCGGCTGGATCACCACTCTTCAGGAGGCCGGGCGCCGGATCATCACCGTGGACCTTCCTGGACACGGCCGGAGCCACTCCCCCGAAGACCTGGATTCCTACACGCCAAGCCGGATCCGTGCGGACCTCCTGCAAATAGTGACCGACGCCGGAGCCCGGCCCCTGCGGGACGGCGACCCCTCCACCGGGCTGGATGTCATCGGCTACTCGCTGGGATCCCGGCTGGCGTGGGAATTCGGTGCCACGCAGCCGGACCTCGTCCACAGGGTCGTCCTGGGCGGTCCAAGCTCAGCTGACCCCTTGGCCGCTTTCGACCTGGCTGCCGCCCAACGGCACCTCGCTGACGGCACTCCCATCGAGGACGAATCCACCAACGGGCTGTTGAAGATGGCCCAGCTGCTGCCCAGCAACAACCTGTTCGCCATGTTGTCCCTCATTGAGGCCATCAAGGGCGAGCCGTTCGATCCTGCCGAGGCAGCCCCGCACATGCCGCTTCTGCTGGTCGCCGGTGAAAAGGACGAACGGGCAGCAACCATGCCTGAGCTTGCCTCGCTGGCCGCCAAACGCGGTGGGATGGTCGAATCCCTGGTCATTCCGGGGCGCACCCACACCAACGTGATCACCAGCAGGGCCTTCAAGGAGGCCGCCATCGAATTCCTGGGAGTTTAGGCCTCAAACTGCCGATCGGCTGGTCCCTTAGCGGGCCAGCCGTTCGGCGTTAATGCTCATGCGCTCCAGGACACTGACGGCCATGGCGTATTCGTCGATGCCGATTCCCATCGAGAGATCCTGGCGTGCATCTTCCACCAGCTGCTGCGCCTGGTGGTACCTTTCCCGCCCACGCTCACTCAGTGCCAGGCGGTCATCGATCATGGTGATCATTCCGTGCCCCACCAAAGCAGCCAGTTCACGCTCACGCAGGCGGTCATCGCCACCCCACAAAGGCTTCAGCACTTCTTCGAGCTGGTCCGGAATCATGGCACCATCTGCCAGGGCGGCCAGGGTCTGCCATTGACGGCGGGTGAGCCTGATCCGCGCCAGCGTGCGATCCAACTGGACCTCCAGTGCAGCGTCCAGCCTCTTGATCCAATATCCGATGGGCTTGTTCACAAGGCCATGCTTTCAGTGGAGGGGGCGGTGGGCAAGGTGCGGAAGGTAGGCTTGGGAGAGCACTGGAAGACGTGGAAGTGGAGCAGATGGGCATGCGTTTCAAGGACCGGCCGGAAGCCGGTCGGCGCTTGGCTGAAGCACTCCCTCAGCTGAGGGAGCGTCCCGATACCATCGTCCTGGGGCTCGCCCGGGGAGGTGTCCCGGTGGCCGCCGCAGCAGCCGCTGAGCTCTACTTGCCCTTCGGCGCCGTGCTGGTGCGCAAACTGGGTATCCCGGGCAGGGATGAAACTGCTTTTGGCGCACTGGCGTGGGCCGGTGGCGACGTGCTCCGGATCATCAACAGGCCGCTCAAGGAGCTCATCCTCGCCCGCGGTATCCCGCAGTCCGCACTGGACTCCGTGGAAGCCCAGGAACGCTCGGAGCTGCTGCGCCGGGCCAAGGAGTACCCCGGCACAGACCACGATCTCCGCGGGAAGACAGTGGTCTTGGCAGACGATGGCCTCGCTACCGGAGCCACCATGCGTGCCGCCGTCGAAGCCGTCAGGGCCAGCGGTGCGAAGACCGTGATTGCTGCCGTTCCCGTTGCATCCTTGGAGGCGTCCTCATCGCTGGCGCGGGTGTGCGACGTCGTCATGGCCCTGCACACTCCGGGCAAGTTTCACGCGGTGGGTGCTTTCTACCAGCACTTCGAGCAGCTATCCGACGCCGATGTGGTGGTCCAGCTGCAAGGCGCCGGAGTCAGCAGCGGCAAGTAGCGCCGTCGGACCTTAGTCTTTGCAGGTGTTAAAACAGCAGCGGGTGCGGTCCGAACCGGACCGCACCCGCTGTTCTTATTCTTCTAGTGGTGGGCGCTGTAGCCCAGCGGCCGGCCCCGGGTTTCCTTGGCAAGGATAACGCCGACGGCGGAGATGACGCACAGGCCCATGATGTAGAGGCCCACGGACCCGGACCACTTGGTGGAATCCAGAAGTGCCTGGGCGATCAACGGCGCAAATGCACCACCCAGGATCGCACCCAGTGCGTAACCGATGGAGATTCCCGAGTAGCGCACCTGGGCCGGGAACATTTCGGCGTACATGGCGGACATCGGACCATAGGAAAGGCCGAGGCCGATGGTCAGCACGAACAGCGCGGTTCCATAGAGGAGGATGTCCTTGCTGTCGATCAGTACGAACATCGGGATCATCCACGCAAACACCAGGGCATAGCCAATCAGGAACGTCTTCACGCGGCCGATCTTGTCGGAGAGCCAGCCACCCACCATGGTGAAGATGAGCCAACCGAAGGACGCGATGGTGGTTGCCAGCAGAACCTGGGGTGCCGGCATCTTCAGTGCCTTCGTGGCGTAGGAGATGAAGAAGGCAATAAGCAGGTAGCCGGCGGCGTTGTTGGCGATGAAGATCAACGCAGCGAGGACAACTTCCTTCTTGTTCTTGCGGAAAAGCTCGCCCAGGGGCGCTTTGCTTTCAGCCTTGCGCTGCGCCAGTTCCTTGAAGACCGGGCTCTCACCAACCGCGCGACGGATCAGGTAGCCCACCACGATCAGGACCACGGACAGCAGGAACGGCACCCGCCAACCCCAGGCAGTGAAAGCCTCTTTCGACATACCCGACTGCAGGAAGAACAACAGCCCCGTGGCGAGGATCATGCCGATCGGCACGCCAATCTGGGGGTAGGCGCCAAAGAGCCCGCGCTTCTTGATGGGGGCGTGCTCCACGGCCATGAGGGCAGCCCCACCCCATTCGCCGCCGGCCGAGAAGCCCTGGACCACGCGGAGGAAAATCAGCAGCACCGGCGCCCAAAGACCAATCGTCTCGTACGTCGGAAGGACGCCGATCAGCGCAGTAGCCGCCCCCATCATCACCAAGGTCATGACCAGTACGGCCTTGCGTCCCATCTTGTCGCCCAAGTGGCCTGCCACGAACGCGCCGAGAGGGCGGAAAAGGAAGCTGATGCCGATGGTGGCAAAGGACAGAAGTTGGGCGACTCCCGGGTTGGACTTTTCCAGGGGAGACAGGAACAACGGTGCCAGCAGGGTGGCGGTGAGCTGGGCGAAGATGAAGAAGTCGTACCACTCGATGGTGGTGCCCACCAGGGTTCCCGCCAGAACCCGGCGCTCTTCGCGCTTGCTGCTTGGGCCCGTCGGCGAGTCGACAGTGGAAGTTGCGGTCATTGGAACTCCATTGGGGTGAAGGTGCGATGCGAGACGTGCATAAACCGACAGAACGGTCAGTTAGGAAACCATACTACAAGCTGTGACTCAAAGCACAGCCCTGTCAACACGCCGCCAACATAGGATGGGTCGCATGAATCCACGCAGCGGCGTCAACGGCCAGCCGACGGCGACCCAAGTCCCGCCGTCGCAAACACTCTCCCGGGGAATCCGCGCCCTGGAGATCCTCGCCGCAGCCGACCGGCCCCTCAGCATCGGAGAACTCACCGAAGCCCTGGGCGTGCACCGCTCTGTCGCCTACCGCATACTCAGGACCCTGGAGGACCATTCCCTGGTGGTCCGCGACGACTCCGGGCGGGTCCAGCCCGGCCCCGGCCTCTCAGTCCTGGCCAGCGGAGTCTCCAGGAACCTGCAAACCGCCGCCCTGCCCGAGCTCACTCAATTGGCAAACACGCTGCACATGACAGCCTTCATCGCTGTGTGGGACCACCAGGAATGCGTCACCCTGGTGACGGTTGAACCGCGCCACACAGGCGCGGCCCTCGCGCAACATCCCGGGAGCCGGCACCCCGTCAGCACCGGCGCCCCCGGCATTGCCATTCAATCAACCATGACCGAAGAACGTTGGCAGCAGGTGGGAGCAGGCAACCCGTACCGGCCTGAAGCCCATGAAGCCCGCCGGATCGGCTACGCCACCAGCCATGACGAAGTAGTCGCCGGATTGTCCTCCATTGCCGCCCCCATCAAGGTTCCCGGCGGTCGACCGGCCGCGATCGCCGTCGTCTATATCCGCCTGGACCAGGACGCCGACGAGGTGGGCCAGGCGTTGGCAGCCAGTGCCGCCCGCATCGAAAGCCAACTGGCCTGAGCCCGCGGCGCAGTCACTGATCCTGCCAGCCATTCTCCGAGCCGTGGCCAATCCGTGCATACAACGCCGGCTGCGAGCGCCGCAGGCGCAAGCCCCAGATGATGCCCGCAACCCCCGGAAGCAGGACCAACAGGGGCAGGACAAAGCTGGCAGCCGTGGACTCCGACTGGCCCAGCAACACGTTGAAGTTGGACACAATCAGCACCAGGACGAGGGTCAGCAGGGCGAAGCCCAAGCCCGGCGCAACCAACCGTACCCAGAGGCTTGCGCCGTGCCCGTTCTTTCGGAAGAAGCCGATCACGGCCACGGATACAACTGTCATCAGCAGCACCAGCCCCAGGGCACCGCTGTTGGTCAGCCACGTGAACATGGTCAGGACGGGGTACAGTTCGCCGAGTTCGGAACCGGAGCCCGCGATGGCAAAACCAACAGTCACGACGACGGCGATCACCGTCTGCGCGAGCGAACCCGCGAACGGCGCGCCGCTGTCCGCACGCACCTTGGCCAGCGCTCCCGGAAGTACACGTTCGCGGCCAAGGGAGAAGAAGTACCGCGCCACCGCGTTATGGAAGCTCACGAGGGCCGCAAAAAGGCTGGTGACAAAAAGGAGTTGGGCGATGTCGCTCAGGAGCAACCCACCGTGTTCGCCGAGGAAGGCGAAAATCATGTCCGGGCCGCTGTTGGCAGCGGTCTCGACCACCGCGGAGGGGCCCGTTCCCACAGTCATGGCCCAGGCTGAAACGGCATAGAAAACAGCGATAATGCCCACCGCCGCAAAGGTGGCCCGGGCGACGGTGCGCTGGGGGTCTTTGGACTCTTCGCCGTAAATTGCGGCGGATTCAAATCCCATGAAGGCGGCAATGCCGAAGGACAGGACCGCCCCAACACCTGGAACGAACAGAGTTTCCGGGCTGAAGGTCGCTGCGCTGACACCTTCGGGAGCCACTGCCAGGCTCATGACGTCGTAAACAATGACCACCAGGAACTCCAGGGCTACCAGGACGCCAAGGACCTTCGCAGACAGATCCACCCTGTTGACCCCGAGCCACCCCACGATGGCGATGCACACCAGCACCGGGATCCACCACGGCACGCTGATGCCAAGCCGCGCCGACAACAGGGATGAGACCGTGAAGCCGAACAACCCGTAGATGCCTACCTGCATCAGGTTGTACGCCATCAGGGCTATCAACGAAGCCCCGACACCGGCCGGCCGCGAAATGCCTTGGGCGATGTAGGCGTAGAAGGCGCCCGCGTTGGTGACGTAGCGGCTCATGGCCGCATACCCCACGGCGAACAGCGCCAGGATCCCGCCCAACACCAGGAACGACAACGGCACGCCGGTCACTGCGGTCACGCCGAATGTGGTGGTCACTCCCCCCGCCAGAACGGTCAGCGGCGCAGAGGCCGCGATAATCATGAAGGTCACTGCCGGTACGCCCAGCCGCCGCTCTGTGCTGACGGTGCCAGCGGTCCTGCCTTTGACGGGGTTGTCCACGCTCATAGTGTGCTCCTGCTCCTGCCTTGGTGCCGCGGGAGAAGGGCGCGGCACGTGGTGTTTCCGCAATCTTCCACCGCAGGAACACTGCGTGACTTGTCTCACACGGCAGGGTATTTGTCGGAGCACGCACGCCGCTTCCGGCAGGGGTGACCGGTGTAGAATCGTGGGCAAGCTCACGAAGGGAGTCCGATGACCATCGCAGCTCACACGGACCCCGCAACCGTTCAAACCATCGTCGCGGAGTCGTTCCAGGAGTGGAGCCGGGCCATCTCTGCGTCCTTCGTTCCCTTGGCTGCAACCGGCCCGAGGGACTCGGCTTTCCACGGCCTGATGCGGGCCCGGGTACTGGGCCAGATCTCGGTGGTGGAAGTTACCGCGGGACCGCATACTGTCCTGCGCACTCCGGAGTTGATCGCCGGATCCACGGGCCGCTTCTTCAAGCTCAGCATCCAACTGGCTGGCTCGGGCCGGCTGGTCCAGGACGAACGGGAGGCGGTGCTTCGCCCGGGCGATCTGTCCATCTACGACACCTCCCGCCCTTACCAGCTCACTTTCGACGACGACTTCCGCACCTTGGTGCTGATGTTCCCGCACGTGCTGCTCGACTTGCCGGCGGAGGCCATGGGGCACGTTACGGCGCTTCGGATACCGGGCGATCAAGGCCTGGGGGAACTCATCAGCCCGTTCCTGGTGAAGCTCGCTGACAACCTTGAGGCCCTCTCCGGCACCAATGGCCTGCGCCTGGTTCATAACGCCCTGGACCTGGTAACTACGCTTTTCAACGGCGAACTCGACCAACTCATCGAAACCGGCAGGGACCCGCATCTTCTGCTGCTGGGCCGCATCCACGACTACATCGAAGCCAATCTCGGAGATCCCGAACTCTCCCCCGGCACCATCGCCGCAGCGCACTATATCTCCACTCGGCACCTGCACGACCTCTTCCAGGAAATCGGCACCACCGTGGCATCGTCCATCCGGCAGCGGCGCCTTGAGCGGTGCAGGCGCGACCTGAGGGACCCGGTCCTCGCGGACCGTCCCGTCACCGCCATCGCTGCACGCTGGGGCTTCACCGACGCCGCCCACTTCAGCAGGATCTTCCGGGCGGCCTTCGGCAACTCCCCCACTGGCTACCGGAACAGCGCGTAGCATCAGTAGATCTGCCGGTTGTGGGTGCGGCTACGCCTGGGGCCGGCGCTTCATGACCAGCCACGTGACGGCACCCAGCAGCAGAAGACCAGCTGCGGCGCCCATGGAGACCGAGAACGCAGCCGCCGGCCCCTGGGTCTGAGCAAGTTGGCCCGACAGGTAGGACCCCAGGGCGGTGCCCGCCACGATCCCACTGGCCAGGGCCGTCATGACCGTCGCCATGCGACCAGCCGGCGCTACCACCCCTCCGATGCTGAAGACCGTGACCATCACCGGGCCCACGGGGATACCGAGGAGCAGCAGCACGAAGACCATCGGCCAGATGCCCGACGGCAGAAGCAGCAGCACCGACAGGCCCGTCATGGCCAGTGCGGCGGCAACCCACCGTGAGGCGAGGCTGAAACGCTGCGGCCAGAAAGCCACGGACAGGGCCGCAACGGCCGAGCTAAGGCCCATCACCGCGTACAGGAGTCCAGCGATCTCGGCCGTCGCGTACTGGGCGGAATAGGCGCTGAGCGCATTCTGGGTGGCACCGAAGAACGTGCCCATGCACACCATCGCCACCACGGGAACTGCCACCACGGCACCGGACCATCGGCGGCGGCGCGTAGGTGCCGTTCTCTGTTCTCCGGAACTTTCGACGCCGCCACCCGGTACCCGCGGTGCGGGCATCACAGCAAGCTGGCTGGGGTGCACGGCAAAGGCGGGAACCAGCGTGATGGTCATAACGGCCGCCAAGGCGAGCGGCAACCAAGGCGCTACGAGGCTTGCAAGCAGACCCACCAAAGCCGGTCCCAGGACAAAGGTGATTTCGTCGGCGGTGCCTTCATAGGACAGGGCCGTGTCCAGGTCGGCCCTGTTGGAGGCCACGCTTCTGCTGCCTCCGGTTGCGGCCGGTGAGAGGTTCCTGGTGGTCAATGCCATCCACCGGACACGGGCCATTGGACCGACCTGCGGGCAGCTGGCGCCGGCCAGGAAGGCCGCGATGAGCACTCCCACAGCGTCTGCCGGCGAGCCGTAAGCCGGGGTGAGGTAGGCCGTAGCCAAGAGGGCGGCCACGGCGAGGGTGTTGACCACTGCTGCGATAAGGAGCACTACTCGCTGGCCTGCGCGGTCTGCCAGTGAACCAAGGACCGGTGCTCCGAGGGCCGACCCGATGCCAACAGCTCCGGCGGCCATGCCACCGATAGCGTAGGAGTGGCTGACTGCCGTCACCAGGGTCAGGGTGCCCACGGTCAGCATGGCCAGAGGCAGGCGGGCGAACAGCCCCAAAGGCAGGAACCCCGGGCCTGCCAGTTCGGGAAGCCGGGCGAAGCGGCCTGGCAATCGTGAGCGCCGGGGGGTTGCGTGTGAAGCGGGCTCAGTGGCCACAGTAGATTTTTCCATTAATCCGGGTTCGCTAAAGTGTGCGCATCGTCCCTCCTCCCGATGCGCGCGACCCGGTGTAACGCAATAAGTCTATCGGACGAGGCTCAGGCGGGAACAGCTTCAGCGAACCGCACGCTGGAGCCGTTGCGTCCCTTGACCACCTGAAGTTGACTCGTGATGCGCTGCTTCATCTCCGCAACGTGGCTGACCAGACCAACCACCCTGCCGCCGTCGCGCAGTCCTTCCAAGGCGTCCATCACCTGTTCGAGCGCCTGCTCGTCAAGGCTACCGAAGCCCTCATCCACGAACAGGGTCTCGATGTCGACGCCGCCTGCCTCCTGTTGCACAACGTCGGCCAAGCCCAAGGCCAACGCCAACGACGCCATGAAGGACTCCCCTCCGGAGAGAGTGGACGTGTCACGACGCTGACCGGTCCATTCATCCACGACTTCCAGACCCAGGCCTGACTTCGCACCCCGGGCCGCCTTGGCGTCTGTGTGCTGCAGCGTGTAGCGGCCATCGCTCATGGATACGAGCCGTTCGGATGCAGCGAGGGCGACTTGCTCCAGTCGTGCTGCCAGGACGTAGGTGTTCAAGCTCATCCGGTACCCGTTGTCGCCGGATCCGCGGGCAGTATCGGCCAAGCCGGCCAGCATCAAGGCGCGCATCCGGGGTTCCTTGCCGGCTTCGGCGAGAGCCTCATAGTCTGTACGCACCCGACGGACGGTTTCGGCAGACTTTCCCGCAAGGCCTGCTGCCAGCGCCGCCGCCTGTGAATCCTCGGCCGCGACTGATGCCGCGCGCTGTGCCTCGGCAAGACCAGCTTCGGACAGGGGAAGGGTGCCAATACTGGCTTCCTTTGCGGCCAAGACAAGGTCCTCGTTGGCAAACAACTCATCCACCCGAGCGGTCTCTGCGTCGAAGTCAGCGATGTCCTTCTCAAGACCCACCACATCAGCGGCCGAGAGGATGTCGTGGCGGGCTTCCTCGGCAGAGGAAAATCCCGCTGCCAGGAGCGCCTTCTCCAACGATTCCTCGGCTTCGAGGCGCGCTTCTGTTGCACGGGCGAGCTCTGTCCCGGCGTCAGCGGCCGCCTGAAGCAGCGCACAATCGGCCGACGCAGCCCCCAAGCGATCGCGCAAGCTGGGGAAATCGGCCCGCAACGTGGCAAGCCCTGATTCCAGGAGTTCATGTTGTTCCTGGAGCAGCAGAACGCTCGATGATGCCTGCCCTTCGGCCTGCAAGCACTCTGCATGCTGCTGTTGCGCAGTGAGCAGCCGCTGGGCGACCTTTTCCTGGCGTGCCCGCAGTTCGTCCAGCAAAGCGGCGGCTTGCTTGGCGGCAGAAGCGGCAGCCTCGGCTTCGGCCAAACGATCCTCCGCTTCGGCCGGATCCGTTGATCCGCCTTGGGCTTGAAGACCGGCAACCATTTGGGCAGCGGCGGACAGTTTTTCTCCCAGCTTTCCCTGCGCTTCCTCACTGGCTTCGAAGCGGGCCTTGGCTTCTTCTTCTTCCTGGGCAAGGGACAGGGCTGTACGGACCGCCGAGGCAGGATTCGGGTGCTCCGTGCTCCCACACACGGCACAGGGTTCTCCGCTCTCCAACGCGGCAGCCAGTTCGCCCGCCGCATTCGCGAGCCGCTGTTCCCGCACGTCCAGCCACTTGTCCCTGAAATCCTGCGAGGTGGCCCGGGCTTCAAGGTGCCTGGCGGTGAGCTCCTCCAGCTCAGCGGCGGCCACTGAGTGGCGGGACACAACGCCCACCAGTTCTGCCGCTGCCAATGCTGCCTGTTCCGTCGCAGCCACGTCAGCGGCAACGGACACCAGGGGTTCCATCCGGGTCTCCAGCTGCGTGGCGTCCTCGCGCAGTTGCGTCAGGGCAGCAGCGAAGGACTCCGCCGCAAGCTGCTGACGGGCGACTTCCTTTTGCTGCGCGGCGAGCCGTGCGGCAACTTCCCCGAGGCGTTGCTCATCAGGGAGCTTCGCTTGAAGGACGGCAATCGAGGTCTTGACGCTCTCCAGCGCGGCTGCGGGATTTTCAGCGTTCAGGCCCGATACGGATAACTTCTCACGGAGCTGCGCCACCCGGGTCTCAGCAGAGGCGTATTTGCGCCCGGCAGCATCAACGGCGTCCAGTTGTCCGCTGAGCACAGCAGCACGGCGGTGCTTTTGGAGCAGCTCCTTGTTTTCCAGAGCACGCGGAGCAGCCAATTCAAGAAGGACTTTGCGTTGCATTGCTGCTCGCAGCCGCTGGTGCCGCAGCGTTTTCTCCTGCTCCTCCCGGAGCTCGCCAGTCAAACGGGTGGACAGGGCCTCAGCGGCTGTGGCCCGTTCCTGCCGCCGCTTCGCTTCGTCGTCTACCTGCACTTGGACTTCAGCGAGCCACAGTCCAGGATCAGCAGCGGTATCCAAGGGAGAACCGTCATCAGCGGTGCCGGCTTCCGTCAGACCAAGCTGATCGCGTTCGGAGGCTGCCTTGTCCAGGAGCATTTTGAGCTCGGCGGCATTCTCTTCCACGGCTTTGGCAGCTTCTGCGGCCTGGCGGGCCAGTTGCTGTTCCACTGCTTCAAAGCGCTGGGTGCCGAACAGTTTCTGGAGCAGATCAAGCCGGTCGCCGGCCTTGGACCTCAGGAAGGCCGCGAAGTCGCCCTGCGGCAGCATCACTACCCGGGTGAACTGGTCCCTGTCCATGCCAAGGACATCGGAAAGTTCGGCGCCAACTTCGTCATTCCTTGATGATTTTTCTTCCCACTGCCCGGCTACTCTCTCGCGCAGGAGCGTCTTTGCCTGCTGGGTGGTGAAGCCCTTGCGACCACGTGCGCTGGGGCGTTCCCACGCCGGTGAGCGGGTGACCTCGAAGCGCCTCCCGCGTGCGGAAAATTCGCAGACCACCCGAGGTTCGGCGCCGGGCAGGGCATGATCGCTGCGAAGCCGCTTGCCTTCCTGCCGGGCGCCGGGCACTGAACCGTACAGGGCAAAGCAGATGGCATCCAGGATGCTCGTTTTGCCTGCGCCGGTTGCGCCGTTGAGAAGGAACAAGCCCTGCGCGCTCAAAAGGTCAAAATTGATGTGCTGTGGGGTGGCGAAAGGCCCGAACGCTTCAATGTCCAGCCGGTGGATCCTCATAGTTCGGCTTCCTCCAAACGGACGGCCTCGAGTGCTTCGCACAGTGCCGCTGCCTCGGAGTCCGCCGGTCCCCTGCCCCGGACGTGCTCGAGGAAGCCACAACAAATGTCCAGGTCGCTTTCGGCCTCGGCGAGGCGGCTGCTGTAACTTGTCTGAGGCTTGGATTCGGCGCCTTCGGGATCAAAGGCAAGAACCAGCGTTTCGGGGAATCGCGTGCGCAACTTCTCCATGGCCTGGGGCGGACGTTCCGCATCCGTCAGGGTGACCTGGCAGTAGGCGCTCTCTGCCCAGGCGAACTCCTCGGAGGCCAGGAGATCACTCAGCTTTCCGCGCAGGACCGCCAGCGCCTTGGGCGGTTCCCAGTGGACTTCCTGAACGCTGGCTGCTCCGTCGGTTCCGATTTCCAGCAACCACGCGCCCTTGTGGTGCTTGGCCTCGGAGAAGGAGTAGGCCAACGGAGAACCTGAGTATCGGACGTTGGGTGCCAGCACCTGACGGCCGTGAAGATGGCCCAATGCCGTATACGTGAAGCCTTCAAACAGGTCCAGTGGAACCGCGCCCAGACCTCCGATGCTGATATCCCGCTCGCTTTCGGAGGTGATGCCTCCGCTGGCGAAAGTGTGCGCCAGGACGACGGGATGGACGGGGCCGGATTCGCGCCGGCGCTCAACGTCCCGTCGGATCCGGTCCAATGCCTCCTTTGTGACATCGAAGTGGTTGGCGTTATCGACTGCCAGCCGCTCTGCCACCAGCCGGGGCTCAAGGTAGGGAATCCCGTAGATGGCGACCTCGGCAGATGGATCCCCTCCGGGATCCAGCGGCAGGAGGACCGGGGCGTCAAGTTCCTCCACGCGCGTCCGGACGTGGACTCCGCCGCGCTCCAGAAGCCGGGCTGCGAAGCCCAACCTGATCGCGGAATCGTGATTGCCGCTGGTCAGGACGACGGCGGCTCCAGCCTGGGTAATGCGGAACAGGGCGTCATCGAGCAGCTTTACTACGTCCAACCCGGGCAGCGCACGGTCATAGACGTCTCCGGCAATGAGCACCGCGTCCACTGATTCGGCCTGGACGAAAGCCACCAGCTGGTCCACGAAGCCACGCTGGGCTTCCAGCATTCCTACGCCGTGGAATGACCGGCCCAAATGCCAATCCGATGTGTGGAGTAACCGCATATTTCCAAGCTAACCGCGGGCACCGACAAAAAAGCGCAGACAAGCCGTCCGCCGTCGGCCCTTACGGCTTGCTAGCCCTTCTTGTTGTCGAAAAAGTCCCGGGCGTCATCGTGTGCCGGCTTCACTGGAAGCGGCTGCGGAGCGGCCTCCGTTCCGGAGTCCAAAGCCTCCTCAGAGGTACCGGCATCAAATTCGTCGTTGATGGCATCCGAACGGCTTTGGGGTTCGGCAGCTGCGTCAGAGCCTGCGGACAGACCCTGGAAGCCACGGAAAGCCAGCCCCGTCAACGCCGCGCCCATGAGCGGAGCCACCCAGAACAGCCACAGGCCGTCCAAGGCCCATGAGGGGCCGAAGAATGCCTGGGCGGTTGCGCGTGCGGGGTTGAACGGGAGGTTGCCAAGAACCTGGCTGAACTGCAGAAGCACGGCTACCGAAAGGCCCACTGCGAAGGGGGCCAAGGACGGAAGAGCCCGGCGTCCGGCCGTGGCGCCGAGGAACACGGCAACGAGGAGGGCGGAACCAACAACTTCCACCAGCAGCACACCGGCCAGTTGGGTTTGTGCCGCTGCGTGCTCGCCGTAGCCGGCAACTACCGAGCCGAAAGCGGCCCGCGGATCCGTAATCACCGGCACAGTGGTCACCACTATGAAGACAAGCGCTGCACCGACCACGCTGCCGATGATCTGCGCCACAACGTACGCCAGCGCTGCAGCAGCCCGGATACGTCCGGCGATAAGGCTACCCAAGGTGATCACTGGGTTGAAATGGCCACTGGACACGTAGCCGAACGCCAGCATCGCGACGGTAACAGTCAGCCCCGTAGCCAAGGCTGACGGTAGTGGCTGCCCTGAACGGTCTGAGAAAATCAAAGTGGCCACAGCGACCAGGACGATGAACAACGATCCCAAGGCTTCGGCCCCCAACCTGGCCAGGAGTCCCGGTTGGGGTTCGGCAGTGGCCTGAACAGAAGAGGTCATGGGGAACGGGTCCTTACGATCGGGGTGGAAAGTGGTACGGGTGCCCAAGCACGTGGGGATCGAACGAGGCGACTCGTGGACGCCCCGGGACCCTTGAGCATTTTGCCAGCCGAATCTGGACAGTTGCTGGGTTAAGGCTGGTGGTGCTTCGGCCCACCCTCGAGCTTATCCGCCCAACGCAATGGCCGCGATCGCGGCGGCACCCAGTCCCATGACGGCCAGCGTGCTGGCCAGGATCAGCCGTGCCGAGGACGCTGCGATGCCGGCCTGCAGCTGCCGGGACCGGACCCACACAACGGAAGCGAGAACAACGGTGGCTGCTGCAGCCATGAGGGCGCAGATTCCTTGATAATCGAGTCCCGGCAGGCCGTTGATGAGACTGACCGGGGATGGCTCCGAGGTCAGCCAGCTGCGCCAAATGAACAGATCCACCACCACCAGGGAGATCAAGGTCCTGCGCCACGCCAGAGTGGTTCGTTCCGGCTGCAGCCCGGGATCCCGGGCAGCTTCCGGACCAAGGCTGGTCACAGGTCTTTCCCGCTCAACGGGCCACCAGGATCAACACTGCGAAGGCAAAAGCCGCCACGGCAACAACGATGGTCATGAACAACATCACACGGGAGAAGGGCAGGGCCTCGTCGTTGCGCATGGCTGCTTCCATCCGGCCCCACCTGCGGTAGGACAGGGCCGCAAGGCCGGCCCCCACAAGGGCGAGCAACACGCACAAAACCAGGCGGACCGGCGTCGGCGCGATATTTGGCGCCAGCTGATCGACGGCCACTGCGCCGGCAAGCAAAGCGAGCGAGGTTCGGATCCAGGCCAGGAAGGTCCGTTCATTGGCCATGGAAAACCTGTAGTCAGGAGTTTTGCCCGTTTGTCGCCAAGCAGGTTCACGCACGTTGTCTCTCCAAGTTTCTCAGCGCCGCACAGCCTCACCACCATATCAGCGGGGGCGTCCCGGGCACGGTAAGTTACTGGCATGAGTGCTGAAGCTACCTCCCTTGCCGTGCCTTCCTTCACCTCCCGCGTCCATGGCTCCCTGTTGGGCGGAGCCCTGGGCGATTCCCTGGGTTATGCCGTGGAGTTCGACTCCATTGCCGCGATCCGCGCGCACTACGGACCAGACGGCCTCACCTCCTTTGGACAGATCGACGGCGGCAGCCACTTTTCGGACGACACCCAGATGACGCTCTATACGGTGGATGGCCTGGTGGAGGCCCTGGAATGGGCGAACGACGGCGTCGCCGCCGATGAAATCGCCTGCCTCTGGCTCGCCTATCTGCGGTGGCTTGCAACGCAGGACGTGGAAATTTCTTCCTCTGCGCCCGTCCCACAGCCCCGGTGGATCGACGCCCAGGAGGTGCTCCGGCACCGGCGGGCCCCCGGCAACGCGTGCCTGAGCGGGCTCGCTTCGGGCGAGATGGGAACAGTGGCGCGTCCGGTCAACCCCGACTCCAAAGGCTGCGGCACGGTAATGCGCTCGGCACCGTTCGGCCTGATCCCCCACATTTCACCGGATGCGGTCTACAAGCTCAGCTCGGATGCGGCTTCGCTGACTCACGGCCACCCTTCGGCGCGGCTGAGCGCTGCGGCGTTCAGCCTGCTGATCCACAACATCGTCGCGGGAAGGAGCATCCGCGAGGCAGCGCAGGAGGCACTGGCCTACACGGACGGCGTATCCACCCAGGCGCCCGAGCTGCGTGAGCGGTTGCAGGCGGCGTTGCAACTGTCCGCCCGGAGCACTGTGTTGGGCCCGGAGGAGCTGACTGCAGCGCTCGGCGAGGGATGGGTCGCCGAGGAGGCCCTCGCCGTCGGGCTTTATGCCGTCCTGTCCACCACCGGAGAGGACCCCAAAGAGCATTTCCGCAGGGCCATCGCAGTTGCCATCAACCACAGCGGTGACAGCGACTCCACCGGATCCGTTGCCGGAAACATCCTGGGAGCCTACTACGGTGAGGAAGGCCTTCCCGCGGACTGGCTCGCTGCGCTGGAAGCCCCTGAAGTGATTCGTGGCATGGCGGAGCGGCTGATTGCCGTCACTGCGGGCTGAGGGTCCCTACGAGCGGCGAAGCGTGACGTTGTTGCAGGCTTCGCAGATATCCTCGGGAATCAGTCCGCGGCGCTGCAGGAGGCCGAAGATCGCGCAGCCAAGGCAGTAGCCAGCAAACGATTCCAAAGACGCAGCCGCGATCAGCAGGGCCAGTACGACCCACGCGGCCGGCTGGAGGCCGGTGAAATACAGAACGACGGCGGCACTCGTCATGGCGGCCCCCAGCCCCTGCGCGAATCGCTTGGGAGGACCGGCAACGAGCCTGGCATGTCCGATGCGGGGCGCCAGCACCTTGACCGACAGCAGCGCAAGCGGGGAGATGCGGGGACCAAACAGCACGCGGAGCCAGAATCCTGCTGCCAGGACCACCAAGCCCCAGCCCCAACCCGTCACCAAGGTCGCAACCGCCAGCAGCACCACCAGTCCGGCAGTAATACGGGCGGCATACTCGTTGACGGGGTTGGGGAACGCGAAGACAGCCCGCCAATCAACCGTGCGGTTCACACGCGCCCCCACTTTCTGACGCGCCGGCGCTGCAGGAACGGTTGGCTTTGTCATGCACCTAGGCTAGGAGCCGCGCTTGGCCAGCGGAAAGCAATGTTGCGGACTATGACTCCCACGCTCTCTCACTTCCCCCGCTCATTCCCCCAACCGTCAATCACATCCCACCACCAAAACAAAAACCCTCCCTCCCCTGCGGGTGGTAGATCTGCCCAAATGCCAATCCGGTGTCGCGACAGTCCTGCCAGCCCGCGGGAGGTGAGATAGCGTCGGGGAAAACGGGTGGAAATGTGAACGAGCGTATGCAGGAAACCCGCGGGATGTGGGAGAGCGCCAGGGACGCGCTCAGGCGCCGCCCACCATTTGCAGGAACTCGCCCTCTGATACGACTTCGATCTGCTGGCCCTTGGCGTGAAGTTCCAAGACGCGTTTTGCCTTGCCGGTGAGCCGTCCGGCGCGAAGGTCGCCTGCGACGAATCCGTCGCCAACGATCAAAACAGTCGTCCGTGCGGTGACGCGGCTTTCCGGGCGGGCTCCCAGATCAGCTGCCCGCGACTTGGCCTCAGGCCTGGTGATGGCAAGATCGCCCGTAAACACCACAGTCTGACCGAAGAGCGGATGCCCGGGTTCGGCTGCAGGGTTCGGCAAAGGATTGGGGCCTTCTTCGGGCCACGCAGACCAACCGGGGGCTTCCGCAGTCCGTGCAGGGCCGGCTGCGAATGCGCCGCCGGTCCGGGCCGCGAGGGCGGACATGGTGGCCTTTGACAAGCCATCGGCAGGATCGAATGCCGGCTGTTTGGGCAGGCTCAGGCCCAAGGAAAGGTAGAGTTCGGCGATGCTGTTGGCGTTGTTGCGCCGGGCAATATCCACCAGGATTCCGGCACAGGCACGGGCATCCTCCGCGGCATCGTGATGGTTCACCAGCGGAACACCGGCTTCTTCGGCCGCATAGGGCAGCGAGTTGGACACCAGCGAATAGCAGCGCCGGGAAAGCATCACGGTGCAGACGTAGTCGTAGGCCGGGCCGGGAAGCCCTGAGACTTCCAAACCGGACCTGATGACACCGAGGTCGAAGGCGGCGTTGTGGGCTGCGAGGATATCGTCACCGATGAAGGCGCCGATCTCCGGGAAAAGCTCCCCGAACCTGGGCTGTCCTGCGACATCCTCGGCCCTGATCCCGTGAATGCGGGTGTTGTGGAATTCGAAGTGGTCGTGGTTCTCCGGCGGGCGCATCAGCCATGAGGCTTCCTCCACGACGACTCCCCCACGGACCTTGCTCAGCCCCACCGAACACGGGGACCCCCTGAAGCCGTTGGCTGTTTCGAAGTCGATCGCCGTAAAGTCCAATGCCACTGGACAAGATTACAGCCGGGAAGGACCGCCCCTGGCCGATTTCGACGGCGGGGCGGCCCTTCCGGCCTGCATTGTGGGCAACGCTACATTTTCGATGTCACGGTGTTGCCCGCCGCAATGTTGCATAGGAGCCGGCCGCGAGCACTACGCACAACAAAGCCATCCACCCGCTGATGCTGAGGGGCGTTTGTTGGGCGGCCCAGCTTCCCACTGCGCCCCACCAGTCCAGCAGCGTAGCCAAGGCTGCAAGACCGATCAGGACAATGCCTGTTCCCAGGGTGGAGACCAGCGTTCCGCTGGTGCCCCAGCGCTTGAAGATAGTGGCGAACCAAAATCCGATGATGAACATCAACATCATCACCACGAAGAAGAATGCGGCAGTGGAATACCATGGGCCATCCGTTACCCAAGGGACTTTGAAGTAGTAGCCATATACGCCCCAACCGTTGGTGGCTCCTTCAATTGCACCGCCCAGCAAATAGAGCGCCGTCATGCCGAGGGCAATGAGGGAGAACAGTCCCAGCGTGCCAAGGTAGAAGGCTTTGCGGCTGATGCTCAGGCCCTGCGAAAACGGGAAAACCAGGGTCATGCTTTGGATTCCCAGGACCAGGAAGTACCACATGGGTGCCTGGCTTCCGCCGCCGTATTTGCCCTCGTTGACGGGGATGAGCGCGAAAATCGCGAGCGACATCAGGAAGGATGCCGCCAGGATGGTCAAAGGCCATCCGATGTATGTCCATTTGTTGATCAGTTGCATCCGGGCAACTGCTACCGTCCTGCTCATCGCCTTGCCTCCATCGTGTCATCGGCGAAGTCCGCACCGCCTGTTCCGCTGGCGCCCGACCCGGCCATGGTCTTGCGGACCACCAACTGCTGCAGGGACACAGGGGATAACTCGAGTCCCAGTTCCCGGGCCTCCGCCCGCTCCCTGCTGGTGAGTGCCTCGTCCACCGTCACCGAGGCCAGCGAGCCCAGCGTTTCCCGATGCAGGATCCTGCGGCCCGCCAGGAAGGCGTCCACTTTGTCGGCGGAACCGGACACGGTTACCGCCGAACCCCGGATGTCCTCCGCATCCGCGTCCATGATGATTCGGCCGCGATCAATGACCACCACGTGCTCCAGCAGGTTGGCAACCTCATCGATCAGGTGCGAGGAAAGGATGATGGTCCGCGGGTGCTCGGCGTAGTCCTCCACAAGGCGGTCATAGAACAGCTGGCGGGCCACGGCATCGAGGCCCAGATACGGCTCATCGAAGAACGTCAGTTCCGCCCGCGACGCGAGGCCGATAATGACTCCGACGGCGGACAGCTGGCCTCGGGAGAGTTTCTTGATCCGTCGTTTGACGGGAAGCTGGAAGTCTTCTGCCAGCCGGTCCGCGAAGCCCTGGTCCCAGTTCTTGTAAAAGAGCGCGGCGGACCGGAAGGCGTGCCGCGGCTGGAAGTCATCCGGATACTTCTGGGATTCGCGGATGAAACAGATCCGGGACAGCACTGACTCGTTCTCGTAGGCGCTGGCACCGAAGACGAGCGCCGCGCCCGAGCTGGCGAAGGCTTGCGCGGTGAGGATGGACATCAACGTGGTTTTGCCTGCGCCGTTACGTCCAAGCAGGCCGTAGATGCGGTTGGCCGACAGACTCAGGTTGACGTTGTCCAGCGCGTTGAGGTCTTTGTAATGCTTGAACAGGTTACGGGCCTCGACGATGGTGTCGTTCACAGGGCCGCGCTCCTTTCCTTGTCTGTTCCGGACTCCGTCGCGAGTGTGGAACTGCGTTCGATCATGGTGTTCAGCTGCTCCGCCGAGATACCCAGCTTCCGGGCCTCCAGAGCCAGCGGCTTGACGTACTGTTCGAAGAATTCCTCGGTGCGGCGCGCGATCAACTGGGCGCGGGCCCCTGTGGCGACGAACATCCCTATCCCCCTGCGTTTGTAGAGAATTCCTGAATCCACCAGCACATTGACGCCCTTGGCAGCAGTCGCCGGGTTGATGCGATGAAACGCCGCGAACTCATTGGTGGAGGGCACCTGGGACTCTTCGGCCATGCTGCCGTCCACAATTCCGTTCTCGATGAGTTCGGCGATCTGCATGAAGATCGGCTTGCTGTCATCGATCATGCGCACCACCGCCTTGTTGGTTCATTACTCATGTAACTAACCATATAACCCCCTCAAATTGAGTCAAGAGCCTGGCACAGGAATTTACGACGGCGGCGGTCCAGTAGGCTTGATGGGTGATCTTTTCTGCAATGAGCGACCTTGCCGTATCCACTTTTGGGGGCGCTGGCCCCGTGCAGCCGGCCATGGCGTCGTTCCTGCCGGACTGGCTGAACCCCGATGTCTTCCTCCGCGACTCACCGCTGGGACCGTGGGTGGTTCTCCTGGTGTGCGCCATCGTCTTCGCAGAGACCGGGTTGCTGGTGGGGTTCTTCCTGCCTGGCGACTCCATGCTCTTCACTGCCGGGCTGCTGGTCTCCACGGGGGCCATCGAGTTCAACCTGTGGGCCATGTGCGGCTTGATTATCGTCTCTGCCATCGTGGGCAACCAGACGGGCTACCTGATCGGCTCCAAAGCGGGACCTGCGATCTTCAACAAACCCGACTCCCGCCTCTTCAAGCGGGAGAACGTCGAAAGCGCCCACGCTTTCTTCGAGAAGCATGGCGGCAAGGCACTGATCCTTGCACGTTTCGTTCCCATCATCCGCACCTTCGTACCGGTCATCGTGGGCGTTGCACAGATGGACAAGCGCAAGTTCTTCCTCTACAACGTCATCGGCGCCGTCCTGTGGGGTGGCGGGGTCACCCTGCTTGGCGCCTGGCTTGGCCAGTTTGAGTGGGTGGGCAAGAACATCGACATCATCTTCATCGTGATCGTCCTGATCTCCGTCATTCCGATCATGGTCGAGGTCGCCCGTGGTTTCATGGCCAAGCGCAAGGCGGCAGCCCTAGGCACCGACCCCGTCGAGGAGTTCATCGAAGAGCACGAGGGCGGTAAGCACGGCGAGCACTAGGGCCCCAGAGCGCACATAGCCAAAAGTGCCACTGCAGAGAAAAGGCACCCCCGCATCGCGGGGGTGCCTTTTGCTTGGTCGTTGCGTGCCGGACTAGGACCGCTCTGAACCGTTACCGGAGAGCGCAGAGACTATGGCTGGAAGCAAGGCCCGGAACGCCTGGCCGCGGTGGCTGATGGCGTTCTTTTCCTCGGAACTCAACTCCGCACAGCTGCGGTCCATGCCGGCGGGCTGCAGTATGGGATCGTAACCGAAGCCGCCTTCGCCCCGGGGCTCACGCAGAAGCATCCCCTCAAGTTGGCCGTACTCCACGGTCTCGTGGGCAACGCCATCGGGTCCCGGCACAGCCAAGGCCGCGGCGCACACGAAGGCCGCCCCACGGAAGCCCTCCGGGACATCGGAGAGCTGGGCCAGCAGCAGGTTCAGGTTTGCTTCATCGTCGCCATGCCGTCCGGACCAACGGGCTGAGAAGATGCCCGGCGCACCGCCCAGAACATCAACCGCCAGCCCGGAGTCGTCGGCGATGGCCACCAAGCCTGTCGCCTCTGCCACTGCGCGGGCTTTGAGGAGTGAGTTCTCGGCAAAGGTGACTCCGGTTTCCGCGACGTCCGGGGCACCTGCCGCGGCGGCGTCAACTACCTGGGTATCGACGTCGAGACCGGGCACCTGGCCCCGGAGGAGTTCGCGGAGTTCCTTCAGTTTGCCCTTGTTGTGCGTGGCAAGAACCAGGCGTGGCGTGCCGGCTGCGGTCCCGGCGCTCACGGAGCTTCTGCCAGCGTTTCGCGCTGGATCGCGGACAGCTGGGTGGTACCCAGGAGAGCGAGGTCCAGCAGGGCGTTCAGTTCATCGCGGTCGAAGGGTGCGCCTTCGGCCGTGCCCTGCACCTCCACGAACTTGCCGGAACCTGTCACCACTACGTTCATGTCCGTCTCAGCACGGACGTCTTCGACGTAGGGCAGGTCAAGCATGGGAACGCCGTCGATGATGCCAACAGAGACCGCCGCGATGGTGTCCACCAGGGGCTCGGCATTGCGGGCGATGAGCTTGTTCTCGCGCGCAAAGCGGATGGCCTCGGCCAGCGCCACGTAGGCGCCCGTAATTGCAGCTGTGCGCGTGCCGCCGTCGGCCTGGAGGACGTCACAGTCCAGGACGATGGTGTTCTCGCCGAGCGCCTTGGTGTCGATGATCGAACGCAGGGAGCGGCCGATGAGGCGCGAAATTTCGTGGGTGCGTCCGCCGATCTTGCCCTTCACGGACTCACGGTCCGAGCGGGTGTTCGTTGCGCGGGGCAGCATGGCGTACTCGGCGGTTACCCAGCCGCGGCCTTCGCCTTTGAGCCAGCGGGGCACGCCCTCGGTCAGGGAAGCGGTGCACAGAACCCGGGTGTTTCCGAACTCGATCAATGCCGAGCCCTCTGCCTGCTTGGACCAGCCACGGGTGATGCTGATGGGTCGCAGTTGGTCGGGGGTCCGGCCATCGGCGCGGATGACGGGTGTTGCTGTAGCTTCAGAAGTCATGCTCCAAGCTTAGCCACGATGGTGGTCATGCCTGCGCCGGTCCTTGCTAGATGCTGTAGTGGACCCCGGCTACGGCAACAGCAACGTCTCCGGCGAAAACGGGTTTGGCCTCGGACATCACCTTCGTCTGGGAGGTCCAGACCGGGATGTGGGTCAGCAGCAACCGCTTTGCGCCGGCGTTCACCGCAGCCTCCGCGGCGCGTTTGCCCGTAAGGTGAACGTCTTTGATAGCGTCATCGCGGCCTTCCTCGAATGCCGCTTCGCAGAGGAATAGGTCTGCCCCCTGGGCGGCGTCTTCCAGGCCCTGGCAGGAGTCGGTGTCCCCGGAGTATGTCAGGACCCTGGTCACCGGCGCGCCGTCCTTGCCCGGCTCGGTTGCAGTCACGCGCAAGGCGTAGCACTCTTCTACCGGATGGTTGACGCCGTAGGGAGTAACGGTGAACGGTCCAACCGTGACAGGCTTCTGTTCCGCCCAGTTGGTGAAGTCGAATTCCTCATGCATCCCCGGATCCAGGTCCAGCCCATAGGCGGTGGCCATCCTGTCGGCAGTGGCCGCTGGACCCCACACGGGAATGCGGTCGCGTCCCCAGCCGCCGGGCTTCCAGCGCACTGCTACGTGAAGGCCACAGAGATCCATGCAGTGGTCCGGATGCAGGTGGGTGAGGAAAATCGCGTCGATGTCCTCCAGGTCCGTATACCGCTGGATCGCACCCAGGGCGCCGCTTCCGAGGTCCATGACGATCTTCCATTCGCGTTCGCCGTCATGCGCTGTTACCAGATAGCACGACGCCGGCGAACCCGGCCCGGGGAATGAACCCGTACAACCCACGATGGTCAGCTTCACAAGCCACGCCCCATGGCCGCATCCGCGGTATCGGCAGGGTTCACGAAGTACGAGCGCCGTGACAGGCCCGCCCCTGATTTAGCCGCTTCGAGCATTTCGGGGGTGATCCGGGCGAGGCTGCCGGTAGGATATTGCGCCGCGACATGGTCCACATGCTTCACGGACAGCACTTCCGGTCCCAGGAACCGGCGCGCCAGCGTTTCAAATTGGACGGCATCTCCCGTGGCGATGAATTCGTGGCTTGGAGCACCCGACCCGATCCGCTGGATGCCGTGGGTGGCCAGGGCACGGTAGACGTCCTTGGCTGTTTCTTCGGCACTGGAAACCAGCGTGACGTCTTCACCCATGACGTAGGAGATGACGCCTGTCAGCAGCGGGTAGTGCGTGCATCCGAGGACCACGGTGTCCACACCGGCTTCCTTGAGGGGGGCCAAGTACTCGTTGGCGGCCGCCAAAAGTTCGGGGCCAGTGGTGACACCGGCTTCGACAAAGCTCACGAAGGCTGGGCACGCTACGGACGTGATGGTGAGGTCCGGGGCTGCGGCAAAGGTGTCATCGTAGGCCCGCGAACCCACCGTGGCGGAGGTTCCAATGACCCCGATCCTGCCCGAGCGCGTCGCAGCAACGGCACGGCGGACAGCGGGTTGAATGACCTCGATCACCGGTATCCCGTACCTGGCCGTATATCTTTCCCGGGCGTCGCGGAGAACAGCGGCCGACGCCGAGTTGCAGGCTATGGTGAGGAGCTTGACGCCGGAGTCCACCAGTTCGTCCATCACACCGAGGGCATTGGCGCGCACTTCGGCGATGGGGAGGGGTCCGTAGGGGCCGTTGGCGGTGTCGCCCACATAGAGGATCGACTCGTTGGGCAGTTGGTCGATGATGGCCCGCGCCACTGTCAATCCGCCTACGCCGGAGTCGAAAATACCGATCGGGCGCGTTCCCACGATCTCCCCCGTGCTGATGGGGGCGCCACTGCCCGGAGCGCCGCTTGGTGAACCCGATGCTGATGTCATGATTATTCGAGAATAAGGCCTCCCGTGGGGTGCGGCCATCAGGTGTGTCCTCCGCCTCGTGTCTTATGTGTCACAAGGGCGGGGCGGCACAGGGCCCCCACGATCAGGATTTCGCCTGCCGGGCGGAGATCATTGCCTGGACCAGGGACTCCTGGAGCCAGGTGGTGAAGTTGTAGACCAACGCCAAATAGCTCTCCACGTCTTCGGCCTGGCTCCAATCCTGCATGCTGTGGATGTGCTCGGCGTCCGCTTCATCGCGGATGTCCAGCCGTTCGGCCAGGACCAACCTGACGTCATTGAGCGCCATGGACCAGCGGGCTGCTTCTTCCGGCGTCAGGACCAGGTCCTCCCGGTCCAAGCCCATTGCGGTGGCCCGGAGCGCCCCGATCTTGTTCTCCCGGACAGAGCGTTCGGTGAGCTGCCGGAACTCCAGCGAGCCGCCGTCGTTGTCCTTCAAAACGTTCGGCAACAGCCGCAGGAGGGCCCGGTCGCTTGGCTGCTTGACGTCCATGTCCAGGCCAATGAGGGCCGCCAGGGGGTCTTCGTTTTCCCGGACCTCGGGGTCGAGCATCGAGATGACGTCGTCCAGCAAACCGCGCAGGAGATCTCGTTCGGCCGGCTCAAGGAACCCTGTAATGCCTTTGAGTCCGTATTTGAATGCCTTAGCCACGCTGGCGGCCGCCCTTTCCGGGTGTTTCGTTGCCGCTTGCGGCCTTCTCCACGGTGGCCCACAGGCCGAAACCATGCATGGCCACAGCGTGCTGCTCCACTTGTTCCTTGCTTCCGAACGCCACGATGGAACGGCCTTTCTTGTGGACCTCCATCATCAACTTGTGCGCCTTCGACTCCGAGTAGCCGAAATAGCTCTGGAAAACGTAGCTCACATAGCTCATCAGGTTGACGGGATCGTTCCAGATCACCAGGTTCCAAGGGACATCGGGGGCCGTCAGGACATCGGTGGACGTCTGCTCTGCAGCTTCGGTCCGCTCGTCGATGTCCGTGCCAAACGCAACGCTAGGGCTCATCTGTCCATTCTATGGCGGCTCGCACTAGAGTGAATTCGTGAGTAGAGCCGCGTCGTGGGACCATCCCGCAACTTCCTTGTACACAGACCACTACGAACTGACCATGCTGCAGGCCGCCCTGCACTCGGGCGCCGCGCACCGGCGTTCGGTGTTTGAAGCCTTCGCCCGCCGGCTCCCGGACGGACGCCGGTACGGAGTCGTGGGCGGTACGGGACGCCTTCTCGAAGGCATCGCGGACTTCAGGTTTGGCGACGCCGAACTCGCCTTCCTGGAACAGAACAAGGTGGTCAACAAGGAGACCCTGGACTACCTCGCCGACTACAAGTTCAGCGGCGACATCTGGGGCTACGCCGAAGGGGACGCTTATTTCCCCAACTCCCCCATCCTGATTGTTGAGTCGACTTTCGCTGAGGCCTGCATCCTCGAGACGTTCATCCTCTCGGTCCTCAACCACGACAGCGCCATCGCTTCGGCCGCGTCCCGCATGACCTCGGCGGCGGGGAACCGCCCCTGCATCGAGATGGGCTCCCGGCGCACCCAGGAGGAATCAGCGACGGCGGCGGCCCGCGCCGCTGTCATCGCCGGCTTCGCCAGCACCTCCAATCTTGAGGCCGGCCGGCGCTACGGGATCAAGACCGTCGGCACGGCGGCACACTCCTTCACCCTTCTGCACGACACCGAACGCGAAGCGTTCGAAGCCCAGATTGCGGCCTTCGGCCCGGGGACTTCCCTGTTGGTGGACACCTACGACGTCGAAACGGCAGTGCGGACCGCCGTCGAACTCGCCGGCAACAAGCTCGGTGCGGTCCGTCTGGACTCCGGCGACCTCATCGCCCAGGCGCAGTGGGTCCGCCAGTTGCTCGATGACCTCGGCAATGTGGACACCCGGATCGTGGTGACATCGGACCTGGACGAGTTCGCCATCGCAGCCCTGCAGTCCGCGCCCGTGGATTCCTATGGCGTGGGGACCTCGCTGGTTACGGGCTCCGGCGCCCCGACGGCGAGCATGGTCTACAAACTGGTCAGTCGAACCAACGACGCCGGCGAATTCATCTCCGTCGCCAAGGCTGCCAAGAACAAGGCCAGTGTTGGTGGCCGCAAGTACGCCCTGCGCAAGCTCAATGAGCGCGGGCGGGCCACCCACGAAGTGGTGGGCATCGGACACCGTCCCGAAGACGACGGCAACGATCGCCCCCTGCTCCACCAGTTCGTCAAGAACGGTGAGGTCCTGCCGGGGTGGACCGGCCCCGAGGGTGTCATCCGGGCGAAGGAACGCCATGCGGCAACCATGGCCGAGCTGCCCCCTGTCGTGAACCGTTTGCAACGCGGCGAGGCCGCCATCCCCACCGTTTACGAGGAGAACTGATGTCCAGGGCCTTGATCATCGTTGATGTCCAGAACGATTTCTGCGAGGGCGGAACCTTGGCAGTCGAAGGAGGCGCCGATGTTGCCGGTGCCATCACCGAATACGTTGATGCCAACCAGCAGCACTTCGATCACATCGTGGCGACACAGGATTGGCACATTGAACCCGGAGACCATTTCTCCGACAACCCGGACATGGTGGATTCATGGCCGCCGCACTGCCGGGCCCGCACCAAAGGCGCTGAGCTGCATGAGGACCTGGACCCCGAGTACATCCAGGCCTACTTCCGCAAGGGACAGTACACGGCTGCCTACTCGGGTTTCGAAGGGGTCCTGGCGCCGGAAGATGACGTTCCTTCGGGAGATCTGAAAGCCGGCGCCACGGTAGCCGAGGTGATCGACGAGGACGCGATTGGACTCGATGACTGGCTCCAGAGCCATGATGTCGAAGATGTGGTGATCGTAGGCATTGCCACCGACTACTGCGTCAAAGCCACAGCACTGGATGCCGTCCAGGCCGGGTACAACACCACCGTGATTGCCGACCTCACCGCCGGGATCTCCGAAGACCTCAGCGATGTCTTCGACGACTTGGAAGCGGCCGGCGTCGAGGTCGAGCACGGCTGACCCCGCTTGAGACCAAACGCCACAGGGCGCCGCATTTGCGGCGCCCTGTGGCGTATCAGGCAGGGTCCAGGGCCGGTTACTTCCGGCCGATGAACCAATCCTGGAGCTTTCGAAGGCGTGCCTGCAGTTGCTCTTCGTTGGCTTGGGCCACGGCTGGACCACCGCAGACCTCGCGCAGCTTGGTGTGGACAACCCCGTGCGGGGTTCCCGTACGGGCAGCCCACGCGGCGACGTTCTTGGCGAGCTCGTTGCGCAGATCCATCAGCATGCGGTGGTCCGGAATCGCCGGGGACGCCGCGGCGGCCAAGGGCGACTGGCGCTTCTTTCGCGACTGCTGCTCGTGTTGCCGCTGCCGAAGCAGGGTACCCACCTGCTCGGCGTCCAGAAGTCCGGGGATACCGAGGAAGTCCAATTCCTCGTCCGAGCCGATGTCTGCTCCGGTACCGAACTCACCGCCGTCGAACAGGACACGGTCGAATGAGGCCTGGGAGTCCAGCGCTTCAAACTTGCCCTTTGTGAGCTCCTCTGATGCCTTGTCTTCCCGGTTGGCCTCGGCCATCAGGTTTTCCTCGGGGCTGAACAGCCCGTCGTCGTCCTTTTCGGGCCGGTCCAGCGCGTGGTCGCGCTCGGCTTCCATGGTGTTGGCGAGGATCATCAACGGCGGTACCGACGGCAGGAAGACCGACGCCGTCTCTCCCCTTTTGCGTGCACGCACGAAACGGCCAACGGCTTGGGCAAAGAACAAGGGTGTCGAGGTTGACGTGGCGTAGACACCCACCGACAGGCGGGGCACGTCGACACCTTCGGACACCATGCGCACGGCCACCATCCAGCGCTTATCCCCTGCCGAGAACTCCTCGATCTTGCTGGAGGCTTTAGAGTCGTCCGAGAGAATCACCGTGGGCGACTGACCAGTGATTTTCTTCAACTGTCCAGCATAGGCACGGGCGTCGTCGTGGTCGGTCGCGATCACCAGGCCACCGGCATCCGGCACCGTTCGGCGTACTTCACTGAGGCGTTTGTCCGCAGCTGCCAGAACAGCGGGGATCCACTCACCGGTGGGATTGAGCGCCGTCCGCCAAGCCTGGGAGGTGATGTCCTTGGTCACGGCGGCTTCGCCCAGGGACGCCGCCATTTCGTCACCTGCACTGGTGCGCCACCGCATTTGACCGGAATAGGCCATGAACAGCACGGGGCGAACTACGTGGTCCCGCAACGCGTTGCCGTAGCCGTAGGTGTAATCGGCCTTGGAACGGCGGATCCCGTCCCGGTCCTCAGCGTATTCAACGAAAGGAATGGGCGAGGTGTCCGACCGGAACGGAGTTCCCGTCAGGGACAGGCGACGCGCGGCAGGATCGAAAGCCTCCCGAAGACCATCACCCCAAGACAGCGCTTCACCACCGTGGTGGATCTCATCGAGAATCACCAGGGTCCGGGCTGCTTCGGTCTTGGCACGGTGCAGCATGGGCTTGCTGGCCACCTGTGCATAGGTGACGGCGACACCCACGAAGCCCCTGCCGTGCTGGCCATCCGAGTTCTTGAAGTTGGGGTCAATGGCGATGCCCACCTTGGCAGCAGCATCTGCCCACTGCCTTTTGAGGTGGTCGGTTGGTGCCACGATCGTGACGCGGTTGACCACCCCGCTGTCCAGCAGCGTGGTGGCAATACGCAGGGCGAAGGTGGTCTTACCGGCGCCGGGCGTTGCCACAGCGAGGAAGTCCTTCGGGTTGCGGGTCATGTAGAGGTCAAGTGCCTCCTGCTGCCAGGCACGCAGCTTGGGGGCAGTACCCCAGGCAGCGCGCTCCGGGTATGCGGGAGGCAGGGAGGGACCACCGAAAAGTGTTTCTGTCATGCTGACTCCCCCGGCCTGATGGCAGTTGCAGTTACGGCACTTTCTGCGCGCACGCCGAAGCGGACCGCGCAGCGGTGTCGAACAGAGGGGGCCTGTGTTCTCTTCCCACCCACTACTTGGAGTTGCCCGGACCGTCGCCGTTTCCACCGTCATTGCCTGGGCGGAGACCCTCATAGATCTCCTTGCACTCCGGGCAAACCGGGAACTTCTGGGGATCCCGGCCCGGGGTCCAGACTTTTCCACACAAAGCAATGACGGGCTCGCCTGTCATTGCCGATTCCATGATCTTTTCCTTGCGGACGTAGTGCGCAAACCGCTCACGGTCGCCGGGTTCCACGTCCTGGCGTGTTTCTTCACGCTCGATGGTGGAGGTGGACGTTCCGGCTCCGGAAAGTTCGCGCATGGGGTCGTTTTCGAATGGATCCGGAGGAAGCGTAGTCATGCCAAACATCTTACCGTCTACAGGCCCTGCCACTTCGGCTTGTTGTCGTAGGTGTGCCGGTAGTAGTCGGCCAGCTTCAGTGATGACGCGGCAGCTTCGTCCACCAGGATGGTGGCGTGGGGGTGCATCTGGAGGATGGATGCGGCACAGATGGCAGCCACTGGCCCTTCCACGAAATCCCGGACCGCCTGGGCCTTCTGCGCGCCCGTGGCCACAAGCACCACATGCTTTGCATCCATGATGGTGCCCAGCCCCTGGGTCACTACATGGTGCGGAACGTCGTCGATGCTGTCAAAGAAGCGGGCGTTGTCCTTGCGTGTTTGCTCAATCAAGGTTTTGATCCGCGTGCGGGAAGCCAGCGAGGAACCCGGTTCATTGAAGCCGATGTGCCCATCCGTCCCCACCCCCAGGATTTGGAGGTCCACACCACCTACGGCCTTGATGGCGTCCTCGTAGGCCTGGCAGGCTGCTTCCAGGTCTTCAGCAGCACCGTCAGGACCATGGACGTTTTCCGGCTTGATGTTGACCCGGTTGGTGAACTCCCGCCGGATGACTTCCCGGTAGGACTCCGGGTGACCGGCCGCCAGGCCGACATACTCATCCAAGGCGAAGCCGTGGGCCTGGCTGAAGTCCAGGCCCCCGGCTTCGTAACGACTCGCCAATTCATCGTAGATCGGCAGAGGGGAGGAACCCGTGGCGAGGCCCAGGACCGCATTGGGCTTGCGCCGCACCAATGCCTCGATGGCATCGGCTGCAAGCGCACCGATCTGCTTGGTGCCAGGGAGAATGACAACTTCCATCGTCACGGCCTTTCTTTCTGAGGATCATCTACTGTCAGAGAGGTTATCCCATGTCCCACCTGCAGGCCACGGTAATCACACTTGTTACGGAATCAGCGGTTCACACTGAGTTGGGCGAACATCTCAGGCCCACGCGCATCCAGCCACTTACCCCCGAGTCGAACGCCCACGATGAAGAGGACCCCGCCCAGCAGTGGACCAACAACCAGGTTGATCCATCCTGCTTCAGGCCCCCCGCTGAAGGCCTGAACAGCTACCAAAGCGAGTTCCGGAACCAACAGCAGGGCCAAAACAACCATTCCGACTCCCTGCACCGCGAGCGTTTGCGCTACGTTTCCCGGCGGCTTCTTGAAAGGGCTGTCGCCGGGCAAGGGTACGGCAATGTTATACCGGGCCGAGATCACCGAGGACAGGCCCAGTCCGGTAAAGAGTGTCCCGAGTGACAACCCCAGAAGATTGGGCAGCCATTGCCATTCCCCGGTGAGGAACAACGGTGCCACAGTGAAGACCAAGACCACCGGAAGTGATATCGCCAGGCAAGCCAAAGCCCGCCCCAAGCGGTCATCCATACCCCGGACACCGGCGGCGAGGTGTAGCGCAAAGGCCGTGTTGTCATAGGAAACATCAGCACAGATGGACCACGCCATGACGAATGCGGTGAGCGGTCCCAGGATCATGAATAGCCCGTAGCTGCCGCTTTGCGAACTGCTGAAGAAGAAAAGGACCGGGAACAGCGGGACGATGACCAACGACGCCGCATACCGCGGATCCTTTAGCCAATAGATCAGGGCCCGCGCCATCACGGCTCCCGCCGGGGTCCCAGGGAGACGGCCAAAGAGTCCGAGCTTCCCACCCTTCCTCGCCGAGCCGCCGGAATACGTGGGCGTCACCAGAGCCCGCCGCAGCAGCAGGTGCCAGCCCAGCAGCAGCGCGGCAATGCTTGCTGCCGCGATCAGGAACTTGAGACCGGCTGCGGCTACCTGCCCTGATTCCAGGTCCCCACCCAGCGACCACGCCGCTCCAAGCGGTGTCCAGGACAAGGTACGTGCCAGCCCGGGAAGGTAGTCGGCGCTGTTGCGGACCCCCTCCACGATTCCCATCATGATCGGCCCCAGCAGCACCAGGGGGATGAAGACAATGATGCTGCTGACATCCTTGAACCGCCGCGAGGCGGCAAGGCCGGCAGTCGCCGTCGTCACCACCTTGGACAACACAATGCAGGTCAGCGTCCCCAGGACGGCACCCACGAATGCGCCAAGAACCGATGGAACACTCCGCCACCACGTGCCAACGGTTCCCAAGGCCGCGATCAGCGTGGCGAGGCCGGGGATGCCGATGAGCCCGGCGAGCGCCAGGCCCGCGAGCAGTTGCTTGGGCGGGATCGCAAAGGTGGTGAAGCGGGCCGGATCCAACGTCATGTCGGCCGCCGACGCTACCAGGGGGATGATAGCCCATCCCAGAACAGTGGCCACTCCACCCAATACCACCACGGTGTGGGCGATCTCAGGATCAGCCCACCGCAGTGCTATGAGGCCTCCAACCAGGAGGACCAGCATTCCCAAGGCGTACAGCAATCCCAAGGCCATCCCAACCAATTGCCAAGGACTGCGTTTGAATCCGTTTAGAAGCAGTTGCCACTTCAGGCCTAGAAGGTGCGCAACCATTCCAGCCCCTCCGTCCGGTGTCCGCCGCCCACCAACTGCACGAAGCGCTCTTCAAGGGTGGAACCGTTCCGCACCTCGTCCACTGAGCCAGCAGCCAGGACCCGGCCGCCCGCAACAACGGCAACGTGGCTGCACATCCGCTGTACCAGGTCCATTACGTGGCTGGAGACGATAACCGTTCCTCCGGAGGCCACATAACTTTCCAGGATGCCCCGGATATTGGCTGCCGATACGGGATCCACCGATTCAAAGGGCTCATCCAGGACAAGGAGCCGCGGCGCATGGATCAGCGCTGATGCCAAGGCGATCTTCTTGGTCATGCCGGCGGAATAATCGACCACCAGGGATCCGGCGTCGCCTTCAAGGTCAAGGGCGGCCAGCAGCTCCGATACCCTTGAGCCCACAACGTCCCGGTCCATGCCGCGCAACAGCCCGGAATAGGTGACCAGTTGTTCACCGGTCAGGCGGTCGAACAGGCGGACGCC
Source organism: Paenarthrobacter sp. NPDC057355 (assembly GCF_042667405.1). Lineage (NCBI taxonomy): Bacteria > Bacillati > Actinomycetota > Actinomycetes > Micrococcales > Micrococcaceae > Paenarthrobacter > Paenarthrobacter sp. NPDC057355. The sequence continues at coordinate 58,474 of NZ_JBHVAL010000002.1, forward strand.
ATCGGGCAGGACGCCCATGAGTTTCTTGGCGGCCAACGGCTCTGCCCAGACGTCGACACCATGGACCACGGCCGTTCCGAAGTCAGGACGCAGCAGGCCGGTGGCCATGGACAGGGTTGTGGTCTTTCCGGCACCGTTGGGTCCCACCATTCCGTAGAAGGAGCCGGCAGGCACTTCCAGGTTGATTCCGTCAACTGCGATCTTGTCGCCAAAACGCTTGGCCAGGCCGCGGATGGACAGCGCCGACAAGGGGACTTCAGCCGGTGGCTGCGGTGCCTGTTGCGGTGTTTGGGTGGCATCCGGAGCGGCCGACGGCGGGGACTCGGAAGCTTGTGTGGGAATGGATAAGGGCATGGATTCATGGCGTGGTTCCGTCATGGGACCAGCCTAGCCGCGCTGGCGCGGGCATGCGGGAGTTCTAGAATCCGTGGCGGGGCACGGCCCTCTGGTACTGCGGAACCCACGGCAAATCGTGGCCCAATTCGTAGGCCGCACGCAACCACCAATGCGGATCGCGCAAGGCGGCCCGGGCCATAAACACCGCATCGGCCCTGCCGTTGGCAACGATGTCCTCGACCTGGGCGGGACTGGTCAGCAGACCCACAGCGGCGGTGGGGACACCGGCGTCGCGCTTTACCTGCTCGGCGAACCCGGCCTGGTAACCGGGCACCGCCTTGATTTTTTGATGGGCCACAGCACCACCGCTGGAGACATCCACCAGATCGACGCCGAGGTCGGTGGCTGCGCGCGCCAACCTGGCGGAGGCGTCCACGTCCACACCCCCCTCTGCCCAGTCGGAGGCGGAGATCCGCAGCAACAGCGGCATGGAGTCGGGGATGACGGCCCTGACGGCCTCCACGACTGTGAGCATGAGCCGGTTCCGGCCTTCCTCGCTCCCGCCCCAGGCATCCGTGCGCGTATTGATGAGCGGGCTCTGGAACTGGTGCAAAAGATAACCGTGCGCGCCGTGGATCTCGACGGTGTCAAAGCCAACGTCCACGGCACGGGTCGCAGCTGCGGCGAAATCTGCCACCACGGCCTGGATATCCTCTTCACTCATGGCGGACGGCGCCGCGTAGCCGTCGAAGGGCTCCTCCGTAGGGCCAACGGTGGGCCAACCGCCGTCGGACTCCGGGACCGAACCCGAGTGGTCGGCGAATGGCCAGTAGGTGGAGGCCTTCCGCCCCGCATGCGCCAGTTGGGCGCCGATCCTGCAATCCACGGCGCCGTGCTGGTGGACGAAGTGCACAATGCGACCCCAAGCAGCGGCCTGTTCATCGGTGTAGAGTCCTGCGTCCCGCGGGCTGATGCGACCCTCCGGGTTCACCGCCGCGGCCTCACTCATGATCAGCGCGGCTCCTCCGGCGGCGAAAGAGCCCAGGTGCACGAGGTGCCAGTCGTTCGGGACGCCCTCCCCTGTTTCGGGCCGGCAACTGTACTGGCACATCGGCGAGACCCAACCCCGGTGCGGAATCGTGAGCGAACGAAGCTTCAGCGGGGAAAAGAGCGCCGACGCCACTAGAAGAGAACCCTTGCCAAACCCTGACGGGCCTTGGCTACGCGCTCGTCTTTGATGCCCACGACTTCGAAGAGCTCAAGGAGCCGCACACGGGCTGTCTCCCGCTCGGGACCGAAATTCCTGCCAATGAAGGCGATGATCCGGTTGAAGGCGTCCTCAATGTGTCCGCCCGAAACGTCGAGGTCGGCGACGCCCAATTGGGCCTGGAGATCATCGGGTTCCCTGGCGGCCACGTCTCGGAGAGCCTCAGCCTCGGGCGCTGTGAGCTTTTCCAGCCTGGCCATCAGTTCCACCTGGGCCAGTCCTGCTTTGGCCTCAGCGTCCGCGGGCTGCTCGAGAAGGGCCTGCTTATAAGCGGCCACCGCAGCGTCGTAGTCGCCGGCCTCGATCGCGTCCACGGCGGCTTGGTGCAGCGGCGGCAATGGTGCGGGCTCGGCGTCGTCCGCCTGTCCGGCATCGCCAATGCTTCCAGTGACGCCATTGGCGGCGGCCACCTTGAGGAGTTCTTCAATGAGGTTGCGGATCTGCGCGTCGTCGGCCGGGCCCTGGAACAGCGGCACGGGCTGGCCCTTGATCACTGCGACGGCGGTGGGCACGGCCTCTACCTGGAAGGCCTGGGCCAATTGGGGGAAGGCATCGACGTCGGCAGCGGCCAGCACGAGGCGGCCACCGTAGCTTTCAACGACGCGTTGTGCTGTATCAAGTACACCGGGAGATTCGGCCGCATACCGCGACCAAAGGAGGAACAGCACGGGAATCTGGGCGGACAACTGCACCAGGTCCTGGAAGTTTGTTTCCGTCGCATCCACACGAAGCGGCGCCTTGCCGGCGCCACCGCCTTGGGGTGCCTCTCCGTCCGCGGACACGGGAGCCGGTGGGCCCTGCGGCGGATTGGGGCGGCGCAACGACGAGAGGTCGACGGCGCCGCGCAGGTTGAGCTGGCTGGCAGCGGCTGGAGTGGGTCGGTATCCGGGCGAACTCATACCGTCCACTCTAGCCGCTGCCTGCCTGGCTACTTGAAGCTGGCCCCAACCAGGCCGCGGGTGGCTGCCACCAGCTTCATGGGATCGGACGATCCGGCGGGCGGGATGTACACGGCCACGGATTCAGCGAAGTTCAACACCATGCCAGTGGTTGTCTCCTTGCCGCCGGCAAAGACAGCGGAGTCATCCTCAAGGATGAGCTTGTCACCTGCCGCCTTCGGGGTTCCTTCAAAGGAGAAGTCCAGGCGTCCCACTACCAAAGCTCCGCCGTCGGCTGTCTTCAGCACAACAGTCTGGTTGGTTACCGGAGTGTGCGTGAATTTGAAGTTGGCGCTGGTTCCGTTCTTGACGGTATCGGCCTGGTAAGCGAGCGCCCCTGCAATGTACGGGGATGACTGGCCGTCGGCGAGCTTGCTCCGGTTGGGTGACTCCGGGTTGGTGAGCATTTCACTCAGGATCTCCAGCGCCTGGTTGCCGCTGTAGGCCAAGCCGTCCTTGTCGCTGGCAGCCACGGGTGTGGTGCCCTTGCGCGGGACCGGGAAGGACGGGAAGTTGGTGCCGGGCTGGAGCGGGGCGGTGCCCCACAGCTTGTAGTTTTCGCGGGGCGAAAGCTGCACGAGGGTCAGGACCTGCGGAACCACGTTTCCCTCACCCTGGGTCAAGGCGTAAACGGTCCTTGGCCAGTCCTTCTTGGTGCTGATAACGCTGCTCTGGAGCTTGGTTGCCCGGACCGGCATGCGCGGTTCGTAAGCCGAGACAGTCGACCGGATCTTGTAGTTCTGCGTCCGGATCTGAAGTTCCATCTTGTCCACGCGCGGGGCGAGCTTGGCTGCATCCTTCGCGGCGTCGGCTGCATCAACGGTGCTGGCTACCTGCTCCAGGATGCGTTGCAGCTGGGATTCGAGCATGACCGGTGTTCCGGCGTCGTCCCCGGCAGCCGCGGACGACGACGCAGAGGGGCTCGCGTCCGGAGACGACGTGGCCTGGGCAGCCACTGCCGTGCCGCCAACCATTACTGCTGCAAGCGCGGCAGCTACCGCAGTGACACGCAGCGCGGGACCCTCGGCTCCCCCGGTACGACGGCGGCCCTCATCACCCGCGGGCGACTGGACAGGCAGCGTTGTGGTTGCGTCGCCGTCGTGCGGGCCATCTCCCTCGCCGTCCTTGCGGCGGCTGCCCAATGCTTTGGCGATGAACGGAAGGGCCGCTCCCACCAGGATGATGATGATGCCCAGAACGATCAGCGGTACGGCCCAGGGCGTGGTCGCTTTGTTCGGGAAGGTCATGGATATCGCTGTCGGTGCGGGCTTGGTACCGTCGGCTGCCACGAGGAGTGACCATTCGCCGTCAGCGGGAGGGTTCCAGGTGTATTCGAAGTCGCCGCTGGCGTCCTCCGTGCTGACCCAGAGATCCGATCCGGCCGGGGACGGAGCTGTTGCTTCACCGTCGGCAGAGGCCACTTCGAGCGACTTCTGGTCTGCGGAGACGCCAGTCAGCGTGGTGTGGGCTGTTTTCCCCACCCAGGCATCGACATCGTCCGGGCGGCCGGTGGCAATGGTGTAGTTGCCCTCGCCCTGGATCTTGATCTTCACTGGTCCGTCATGGAGGTCAATCAGTTTTTGATCGATTACGGTCAGGGGGGAAGCTTTGGTATCGCCGGGAACTGAAGCCGTCACGGTTTCAGCGGGGGCCCAAAAAGTCAGCTGGCCAATGCCGGCCAGCATCGTCAGCAGGCCCAGCAGCACCAGCAAGGCTGCAGTCTTCAAACGCACAGGATCACCTATCATCAGCGGTCGTTGAACTTCAAGGGTAACCGTTTTGTTATCAAGGAGTCAGATCGTGGTGACGGCGGCGACACCCTGAAAAGCCTGCGGTGGCGCCGCCACGGCCCGATTCCGCCCTCCTGATAGTGTGGCGATGATCATGATATCCGGGCAGTAAAGAGCCTGAATTGACCCTGCACCACCAATGAAAAGGCTGTACAACCCCGTGAAAGACCACATGGAGTCCCATTCCGTCGATGAGCCCGGGTCAGCTTCCGGCTCGGCAGCGGTGGATGCCTCGTCGGAAGGGTCTGCCGCCGCTGTTCCTGTACGTACTGGAAGACTTGCCGCCATCAGCCGCCGGCTCAGGCAACCCATTCCGGGTGCCCGCAACCGCGTCCGCTTCGAGATGCCCCCGGAAGATGTCGGCGAAGGTGACCGGGATGGCTTCCGGCCCGAAGACGATCATGGTTTTGGCTCTCCCGGTCCCCGGATGTCATCCCAGCACCCCCTCTATGTCGGCTTCATGGGAACCGCAGGCGTGGGGGTGGCCCTGGCCGTGTTCTACATTGCCAGCAACACCACCCAGCTCATCCTGTGGATCGTGGCGGCCCTCTTCATTGCACTTGGACTCGATCCCGTAGTCCGCTGGCTCGAGGCACACAGGGTGCCGAGGCCTGCGGGCATCCTGATTTCCGTCTCGGCTCTGGTGCTGGCGGTGGCGGGCTTCTTTGCAACCCTGATACCGACCATCGTTGAACAGGTGTCGGAGATCGTTCGGCAAGCTCCGGACTGGATCCGCAACTTCCTCGACTCAGACTTCTTCCGCACCGTGGACAGCCAATTCGGCGTGCGCGACAGGATCACGACAGAGTTGGACAAGTTCGTCAAGGATCCTGAAACCATGGGTGGCATCTTTGGCGGTGTTGTCGGATTCGGTTCCACCGTGGCAAACGGCCTGTTCGGATCGCTGATTGTCCTTGTCCTGAGCCTTTACTTCCTGGCAGCGCTGCCTTCCATGAAGAAGTGGGCTTACCGGCTTGCTCCCCGTTCACGCCGGCCCAGGGTCGAAGCCCTGTCGGAGGCCATCACCGATTCCGTAGGCAACTACGTGATCGGCCAGGCGTGTGTAGCCCTGCTGAACGCTGTCTTCGCCTTCATCGTCATGACCATCCTGGGCATTCCGTTCAGCGTCCTGCTGGCCTTCGTCGTTGCATTGCTGGCCTTCATCCCCCTGGTGGGCGGAATGATCGCGGCAGTCGTCGTCATCCTGGTGGCACTCACAGCAGGCTGGCAGACCGCCGTCATCTACGCGATCGCATATTTCGCCTACCTCCAGTTCGAGGCGTACTTCATCTCGCCGCGCATCATGCAGCGTGCCGTGGCCGTGCCGGGTGCCGTAGCAGTTATCTCCGTCATTGCCGGCGGCAGCCTGCTGGGCGTGCTCGGTGCGCTGATAGCCATCCCGACCGCCGCTGCCATCATGTTGCTGATCAAGGAAGTCTTCATCGTCCGGCAGGACAGGCACTAGGACGTCCTCCCCTCCCTCGCCTACCCCGGGTCAGGCGCTCGCTACGGGTCCCGCCCACCGGCGTGGCAGGCCGTCGACGCCGGCACCTGCGGGAGTTACGTCGTCGACGATTTCGTCAAGGACCCGCGCGGCGTACTTCTCCCCCACCCAGAGGTGCTTCGCGCCGTCGACGCCGACAACCCGGGCCTGCGGGACCAGGCTGAAGCGCTTGGCGGCCTCGTCCGGCTGCAGGTAATCGTCATGTTCCGGGACCAAAACAGTCAACGGTTTGCCGGAAGCAGCCCACTCCTTGAGGTGGACGTCCGTTGCCCGGTGCAGCGGCGGGGACAGGAGCACGGCCCCTTCGATCTGGCTCGCTACCGGCTCCACAGCGCCGTACATCAGTGCAAGCTCGGTTCCAAAAGACCAACCCACCAGCCAGCGGTTGGGCAGGCCCCGCTCGACGGCGAACCGCACAGCTGCCTCGACGTCGTACCGCTCACCGATGCCCTCTTCGAACTCCCCCTCGCTGGTCCCTCGCGGAGATGACGTGCCCCTGGTGTTGAAGCGAAGGACGGCGACGCCGGAGAGCGCGGGAAGCCTGTAGGACGCCTTTCGGTAAACGTGGGAATCCATGAATCCACCGTGGGTCGGCAGGGGGTGGAGGGTAATCAGCGTTGCCGTGACCTCACCTGAATCGGGAAGCGCGAGCTCGCCCAGCAGGACCTTGCCGTCCTCCGTGATGATCTCCACATTTTCGCGTTTCGCTGGAAGGACCGTGGAAGCCCGGATCTCCGAGGGCGTGTCCTGCGGAGTGAAAACGAACGAGGCGGGGTCGAAAGTCATGCTTCCTAGCCTAAGCGCATCAGCGGTAGCGGTACGTCCGCGATGTCCAGCAGTTGGTGTGCCAGTGGCGGCGTTCTGCCAAGCCGGCGGCCTGGCCAAAGAGGTGGTTGTCGGACCACACCACCAAATGCGCGATGCCGGGCAGGATGGCCGTGGAGCAACCCGGGCAGATGTATTGTTTCTCAGCCTTCTTGGCCGTCATGGTGCGGACCATCCAGTCACCGTCCGGAGCGCTCTCCCGACGGGCAATTCCCGCCCGGGCCCGCTCAAGGTCAAGTTCGGGCACCGGTTCGGCCCACTTGCCTCCAGCGTTGCCTGAGCGTGCGCTGGACGCATTGCGGCGAGGACGGTTGGAGCGGGGCATACCTCCATTCTGCCCCAAACCACCGGACCCAGACGGTAATGTGGAGCGGGTGCGACTCGTGATAGCCCGTTGTTCTGTTGATTATGTTGGCCGCCTCAAGGCCCACCTCCCCCTCGCCACCAGACTACTGTTGGTCAAAGCGGACGGCTCTGTGCTGGTGCACTCCGATGGCGGCTCCTACAAGCCGCTGAACTGGATGAGTCCTCCTGCCACTTTGCGGGTGACCTCCCCGGAGGAGACCGACATCGAAGAAGGCGTGGTGGAGCAGTGGACGGTCCAGTCTGCCAAAACCGATGACCGCCTCATCATCAACATCTACGAACAACTCCACGACACCTCCCACGATCTCGGCGTCGACCCCGGCCTGATCAAAGATGGAGTGGAGGCGGACCTTCAGCGTCTTCTGGCCGAGCAGATCGAGACACTGGGCCCCGGCTACTCGCTGATCCGCCGCGAATACTTCACCGCCATCGGCCCCGTGGACATCCTGGCCCGCGACGCCAGCGGCGCCACTGTCGCCGTCGAACTCAAGCGCCGTGGTGACATCGACGGCGTCGAACAGCTCACCCGCTACCTGGAGTTGCTCAACCGCGACCCCCTGCTGGCTCCTGTACGTGGCATTTTCGCAGCACAGCAGATCAAGCCCCAAGCCAAAGTCCTGGCCAATGATCGCGGAATCGACTGTGTCACCTTGGATTATGACGCCATGCGCGGAGTGGATGACAGCGAGTCCCGCCTCTTCTGAGACAGCCACGGGCCAGTGTGCCGCAGGCCACTAGAATCAGATCATGACTGCCCCAACCCACTTTCCTTCCTCGTCCGCGCCAAGCCATCAGATCATCAAAGGAACGCTTGTCAGCGACGGCGAGGTGGTTGAAGACGGCTTGCTGGCAATCGAAGGCGACCGGATTGCCTACGCGGGGCCGGCAGGGGACTTCGACCCCGAAGCCTTTGATGGCTTCGAGGGGGCGATCCGCCTCGGCGTCCCCAGTGGAAGCTACCTGATTCCAGGCCTTGTGGACGTGCACTGCCACGGCGGCAACGGGGGCGATTTCCCAGGTGGTGAAGAGACGTCCGCGCGCAAGGCAGTTGAATTCCTGCACCGCTCAGGAACCACCACCTTCCTCGCCAGCATGGTCACTGCTCCTCGGGAAGACCTCCTCCGAGGCATACAGCTTTACGTGAAGCTGGTGGAAGAAGGACTCGTAGCCGGGATCCATCTTGAGGGACCGTTCCTCTCCCATGCGCGCTGCGGAGCGCAGAATCCGGAGTACCTGCTTGATCCGGATCTTGACCTCATGACCGAATTGGTCGGCGCTGCCGAGGGCAAGCTGGCCACCATGACATACGCACCCGAACTCCCGGGCGCCGCCGCCCTGGTGGACCTCATGACCTCGCATGGCGTAACGCCCTCGTTGGGCCACACCGACTGCGACGACGCTACAGCGGCGGCCTCGCTGGCAGCAGCCCGCGAAGGGCTGGAGTCAGCAGGGTTCGACGGCGTGAGCTCACTTCCGACCGTCACGCACCTTTTCAATGGGATGCCTCCGATGCACCACCGCGCACCTGGGCCCGTCGCCGCCTGCTTGCGCATGGCACAGGAAGGCAAGGCGGTAGTGGAACTCATCGCAGATGGGACACATCTGGCACCCAGCACTGTTGCCACCGTCTTCCAGTTGGTGGGTGCAAGCAACATCGTCCTGGTGACCGACTCCATGGCTGCGGCTGGCCTGTCCGACGGCAATTACATGCTGGGCCCTTCCCCAGTGACCGTCAGCAACGGTGTAGCGACACTGGATGCCACAGGATCGATCGCAGGCGGTACCGACACACTCTTGGATGTTGTCCGCAAAACAGTAGCGGCCGGCGTCGCACTTCCCGATGTCGTTTGTTCCGCAACTGCGGTTCCTGCCGCCGTTCTGGGCCTTTCCGACGAAATAGGCGGGCTTCGACGCGGACTCCGCGCCGACGTCGTTGTAACCAATGAAGACCTGGAGCTGACCGGCGTGATGCGCAATGGGCAATGGCTGTCCTAGGCAGGCACTTCAAGAGAATTCCGGCGGTGCCGCGTTACCTTCTTTTTACCTAAATTTTTCTCGAATTACCCAAAACACCGTTGACCTCCGGCAGAGCACATGAAAGTGTTGTAGCAGTCTTTGTGTAGGTGGTTTTCATGCTCGCAAGACGAGTTGCGAGCGTGAGGCTCCTGCGAATCCAGCCAGGCCATCTGGAAGGAATTCCAGGTCTTCCCGCGGAGTAACAAGGCCGGTACGAAGTGTATCGGACTGAAGTTCCATAATGAGGAGATATACATGGCACTGGGAACCGTAAAGTGGTTCAACGCTGAAAAGGGCTTCGGCTTCATTACCCCGGACGACTCGGATGGGGACGTCTTCGTTCACTACTCCGAGATCCAGACAGGTGGATTCAAGACCCTCGATGAGAACCAGCGCGTTCAGTTCGAGATCGGCCAGGGCGCCAAGGGCCCCCAGGCCACCGGCGTTACCGTCGTCTAGTCTTACCCGTTGATTCTGCGCTGATTCGACATGGCGCAGGAACGACAAACAGCTTGACCCCGGCCTGCGAGCCGGGGTCAAGCTGTTTAAGCTGCGAACAGCGTTTATGCGGTCCGTTCTGTCATATTCCGATTGTGACTGTTACTAAACGTGAAGAAATGCACGCTCATAAAAGGATTGACAATTCAACCAACCAAAGTCCGAAGCAGCCTGGCGGAATGACGAACTGACAACCCCGGGAGGTAAGCGCGGCTGAGGGCGCGCCCCATTGCCGGAAGATGCAGCGGGTCTTGGTAATACATGTACAACGTCCGGTACTCGGGTTGGAATCGCGACTTAAAGGACGCCAGGGACCTAAACCCATAAACAGGTTCCAGGGCCTGGCCCACCACGTCCAGCAGACCTGCCAGGCCTTTGGCTTGCTGTTCGATCTCGCCCTTCTCCTGGGCCAGCGGCGAACCCGAGAGTGATATCACCTCCACGGATTCCCGCAAATGGAGAACAGCTGAGGCAATAAGAAACTCCATCACCCCTGGGAACGCATCCCCACGCCGGCGCATGAAGTCCAGGGTCCAGCTGACCACCGTGCCGTCCTCGAAGACCGGCAGCCAACTGGTCACCCCATGGACGAAGCCGGAGTCATCCACTGCTACGCCGCACAACACCTCGTCATCCATCAGTTCATCCAGGCCACCCAGGGTAAAGCCCATCTCCGGAATCTCTTTCTGGGCTGCCCATTCCTCCGAAACCTCGCTGATCTGGGCACGGATTCCGTGCGGCATCCCGGAGAACGTGCCCCATCGAACTGTGACGCCCATCTTGGCAGCACGGTTCAGAGACGTTCGGACGTTTTGCCACTCCTTGCCCCTGAATTCCAGGCCACGGATGCGCAAGCGCGTCTCCTGGGCGACTGCCACGCGGCGGAAGCCCCGACCCTGCAGCATCGGCCAGAGTTCGTCCGTGCAGGAATACAAGCACGGGATCAACGCATGCTCGGAGCAGTACCCAAGAAAGCCTTCGGCGGTTGCCACATGATGCGCTGCCGGCCCGAAAGGACCCGCCATCGTCAGCGCCACATGCCCGTGCTGCTGGTATGCGATTCCCCCTGCCTGGTGGGGGGCGAACCAGTACTTGTTCGGCTCCCACAGCGCCATCCAGGACAGGGAGTCACCACCGGACTTCACCAGGCTGCGGGCACGCTCACGCGCCTGGTGATCCCTGCCGCCGGTGTGGTGACCGCGAACAAAAAGTATCCATACGCCCACCAACGCCACCAGCCAGAACACGGTGCCGGAGTAGGAGAACAGGAAGACTTCCAGAACATCGCGCTCCGCAAAGACCTTCCGGTAGGAACCCGGAAGCGGAACAGGAAGGTACTGCCGGGCAAGTTCCGCGGCGAGGCCGAGCAGCCCGCCGTCCCTGGACATTCCCCCGGAGGAGAACCAGACAATGCAGTAGCTGATGCCAAGACCTGCGCCCGTCAGGCCGACAAGCCAGAACACCCGGCGTCGGATATGATCCGAGGACACAACCCTGAAATGTCCTCGATAGACAAAAAGAAGTACCGCCAGGACCAAGGGAACCAGTACCAAGGGGATGAGGTGGACTACTGCCGAATTCATCATCCCCACATGCGAACGCCCCTGTGGCCTCGGGATGTTGGCAAAAAGACCAAGATAAATGGCCGAGAGCGCAACCACCACCAACTGCACGCCAATGGCAATCCCCAATGCGAGCCGGCGGCCTCGCCGCATTCCATCGGCACAAATCAAAAGAAGCACCACAGGCACCACGGCAAGCGCCAGGCCGAACGGGCCGGTATAGCCCTGCCGTCCAACCTCCAGGCAAGAAACGTCGATGCTGCCGCCGCAGTTGCTCTCAAGCTGGCCCAGCGTGGGGATTGGATTAAGAATGACGTCCCGCAGCAATGCCAGAGGACCGGATGGACTCTTTGCAGCGGCGGTCACAATGGGGCCTACTGCAAAAATTGCCATCGTCAGCGCCAGCAGATTCCGCACTTCCCTGCCCGTGGACCTGTGCAGACGCAGGTGCCCCTGGCTGCTTTGCATCCACCACCCGGCCGCCAAGCCGATCAACGCTCCCAGGAAGCCCACTACGGTTTCCGCATGGCCCACGTACAGCACCAGGAGCAAGGAAATCGACAGCGCCACTGTCCGCAGGCGTCGTTGCCACAACGTAGGAAGGAGTGCGCTGGCCGCCAAACACGTCGACAGGATTGCTGCGTAGGGCCCTATCAAGCGGGTTTCGGCCATCCGGGCCAGCCAGCCGTCGTCGGAAGCTTGCGCCACCTGGGTAACCAGCAGAAAGGCCGAAACGGCCGCAAACTGACTTCCGAACAGGACCGCAGCTGTCTTCAAGGACCCGAAGCGCCGCTCCGCAAGGCCCAGGAGAAACAAGATCATCAACACTGCGGTGACATATGCCAAGGGGTTGGTGGTGAAGAACAGCGACGTCCAAATCGACCACCAATCCCCCGATTTGAGGCCTGCCAGGCTGACACCAGCCACCCTCAGCCAACCATCGGGAGGGCCCGCGACAAAGCTCCCCGAGATGATCGACATGGCAACGAACAACCCCAGCACGCCGACTGTGAAGGGCGTGGCCCTTACGTGTTCTCCGGCTTGCCTTAATACCGGCAGGACGACGCCCTTGAGAGCAAGGCTCACTTGGGAAGCCCCCATCGACCAGCAAGGAAATCGAGGCCCGCCGGCATTCCCTTCACCACAGCATCCCAGGAGTGGCCGGCCTTCCGGATCGTGTGCTCTTCGGTCTGGAAGCCCGCGTTCCTGGCGGCTTCGCCGAGCTCATGCATGTAGCTAATGAACTCGTTGTCCGTTTCACCAGCCGCGAAATAGACACTGCTGCCGGCATAATTGCGGTCCCGCATCAACACCAGTGGCGTCCTTGATTCGAAAGCGGCGACATCCCCTTCGAACGAGTCCCCAATGGTCTTGTTTCTGTCTTTGGCCAGGGCAGGTTCCCGTTCCGCCGAAAAGGCGAGCACCGAAGAGTAGATGTCAGGGTGTGCAGTTCCCATCTGCAGGGCACACGTACCCCCGAAGGAGAATCCACCCACAGCCCACTGTTTGTGATCGGTTGAAACGTCCAGGGTGTCGGAGATCCACGCGGGAACATCCTGGGAAAGGTAGGTATCAGCCGGGGCGATCCGGCTGTCCATGCACAAAGTGTTGGCACTGCCGGATCCATTCGGATCAACTACCACAGTGACTGGCGCAAGACCTCCGTGGGCCTCAGCGAAGCGGTCCATTTGTGCGCGGAGTTGTCCTCCGGTCAACCAGTCAGCGGGAGCTCCAGGCTGCCCGGCGAAAAGCACCAGCACCGGCAGACTCGGCCGGAGCTCAGTCTGGTAGGCAGGGGGGAAGTAGACGAACGCATCCCGGGCGCTGAATCCGGATACAGTCCCGGGGATCGCTGCTTTGCGCAAAATGCCATGGGAAGGCATGGAATCGGGAGCTTTCCACGCCGATGGCAGGGGTCCGGGCGTGGGGTTTGCAGAGCGTTTGAGGCTCTGCTCAAGCGGCTGGATTCGTGCAACAGCCGTGCCCAGCAGGTCAGCTACGGTGTTGTTCAGTCCGAAGTACAGGTTTACCTGGACGACACTCAGCAGGATGACGCCCAGCATGGCCATAACACCAAGTACCCGCCCTTTGGCTGGAGTTCGGGGCAAGCGTGCAATGCAGAGCAGGATGGCCGCAACCGCCGGGACAGACCATGCCACGGTCTCGAACGGGAGGTTCTCCGAGAAGACGGCCATGAGGTCCACCAGGATCCAGTGCACCAGGGCAACCACGGCAATGGCTACCAGCACGGTGCCTGCTACCACTAGTAACCAGGACAGTCGTCGTCGCCAAATCAGGTACGCTCCCCCAACGATCCCGCAGGCAATACTGAACCAAAGGAACGGTCCAGCCACGAGGCTGACATCCAAAAGGAAGTCCATAACGCCTAACGCCAGGTACCGACGCCGATAACCGGGCCGGCCTCAAGCCAGGAGGAGAGCCCCGCGTAGGCATCGAAGTTCATGGCCAGCATAAACTTTCTGTCTTCGTATTGCAGTTCAACCACCACGACGCCGGGCTGCACCCTGACCAACTCTTCCTCTGTCGGTTGGCGGCGGCCCAGCAATTCCAGCGAGCTGCGTTTGAACTTGTACTTGGGAACAACGCTCAGGGACATCAGGCGAAACCACTCAAGATCATTGTCCTGATAACGACAAACCCCCATCTGCCAGCTGTTTCCAGCCGTGCAAATGGAGGCGTCGATCGTGCCGAGGGCGCGCCGCAGATTGAAACGGCGCACCCCCAGAAGGCACAGTGAAATGATCAGCAACGTGAACGCTGTTGCCAAGGCGATGAACGGAATAAGGGAATCGTCCATCAAGGTCGTGCTATCGGATCCCCGCTGTAGCCGCTTCGCCCAATTTGGCGTTGTCAGCAACAATGACCACGCGATCGTTGTCCACGGAGAAGAATCCACCATCAACAACTACTGCAATCCGGTCACCGGAAACCGGCTGGATTGCCAGCTCGCCTTCGGCCATGATGGCCAACAGGGGCGAGTGGCCCGGCAGGATTCCGATTTCACCATCGCTGGTGCGGGCCTTCACCATCTTGGCCGCTCCGGACCACACGAAGTGGTCCGCCGCGACAATCTCAACCTCGAGCTCAGCCATATTACTTGGTCTGTTCCTGGATCTTGGCCCAGTTGCGCTCGACGTCATCCAGGCCGCCGACGTTGAAGAACGCCTGCTCTGCGATGTGGTCCAGCTCGCCGTCGCAGATAGCGGTGAAGCCTTCAACGGTGTCCTTGATGGACACGGTGGAACCTTCGACGCCGGTGAACTGCTTTGCGGTGTAGGTGTTCTGGGAAAGGAACTGCTGGATACGACGTGCGCGCGACACGACGATCTTGTCCTCTTCAGAAAGTTCGTCAACACCGAGGATGGCGATGATGTCCTGGAGTTCCTTGTTCTTCTGCAGGATCTGCTTAACACGGACAGCCGTGTTGTAGTGGTCCTTGCCGATGTACTGGGGGTCCAGGATACGGGAGGTCGACGTCAGCGGGTCAACGGCCGGGTACAGACCACGGGAGGCGATTTCACGGGAAAGTTCCGTGGTCGCGTCGAGGTGTGCGAAGGTCGTGGCCGGAGCCGGGTCGGTGTAGTCATCAGCAGGCACGTAGATGGCCTGCATCGACGTGATGGAGTGACCCTTGGTGGAGGTGATGCGCTCCTGGAGCAGACCCATCTCGTCAGCCAGGTTGGGCTGGTAGCCCACGGCGGACGGCATACGGCCGAGCAGCGTGGAAACTTCCGAACCTGCCTGCGTGAAGCGGAAGATGTTGTCGATGAAGAGCAGCACGTCCTGGTTCTGGACATCGCGGAAGTACTCCGCCATGGTCAGTGCGGACAGTGCCACGCGCAGACGCGTTCCCGGCGGCTCATCCATCTGGCCGAAGACAAGGGCGGTGTCCTTCAGAACGCCGGCCTCTTCCATTTCAACCCAGAGGTCGTTACCTTCACGGGTACGCTCGCCAACACCGGCGAATACAGAAGTACCACCGAAGTTACGGGCAACACGGGTGATCATTTCCTGGATCAGAACGGTCTTGCCCACGCCGGCGCCGCCGAAGAGGCCGATCTTTCCACCCTTGATGTAGGGGGTGAGAAGGTCGATGACCTTGATGCCGGTCTCGAGCATCTCCGTGGAGCCCTCGAGGGAAGCAAAGTTCGGAGCCTTGCGGTGGATGGGCCAGTAGGCGTCAGCCTTGATCTCGGACTCTTCGACGTCCAGCGGCTTGCCGAGGACGTTGAAGATGTGGCCCTTGACGCCGTCGCCAACGGGCACGGAGATCGGAGCTCCGGTGTCCTGCACCGTGGTGCCGCGGACAAGTCCGTCAGTAGCCTGCAGGGAGATGGCGCGGACGAGGTTGTCACCCAGGTGCTGGGAGGTCTCGAACGTGATGGTCTTGGTCTGGCCATTGAGGGTGATCTCAGTGGTCAGTGCGTTGTAAATCGAGGGGATTGCGTCAGCCGGGAATTCGACGTCGACAACCGGACCAATAACACGGGCAATGCGGCCGGTGGCACCGGCCGTTGCTACGTGTTCGGTAGCAGTGGCAGTCATCTCTCTCACTTCACTCAGTAGATGGCGTGGGGTTAAGTTTATCTGTTTATTGCAGGTGCGGCTTGGAACCGACTCCGGTGCAGGCTAGGACGCGAGTGCGTCAGCGCCGGCAACGATTTCGGAAAGCTCCTGCGTAATCTCGGCCTGGCGGGCCGTGTTGCGAAGGCGCGTGTACTTCTTGATCAGTTCCGTAGCGTTGTCACCGGCCGACTTCATGGCACGCTGGCGTGCTGCGAGCTCGGAAGCAGCAGCCTGCAGCATCGCCGCGAAGATGCGGGACTCAATGTAACGCGGAAGCAGGGCGTCGAGGACCTGCTCCGTTTCCGGTTCGAATTCGTACAACGGCAGCAGCTCGGTTTCCGAGGCTGCTTCCTCTTCGACGACCTCGAGCGGGAGCAAACGGATCACCGTGGGCTCCTGCGTCACCATCGACTTGAAGCGGGTGTAAACAACATGGATTTCATCCACGCCACCCTCTTCGTAATCGGTGGAGAAGTCTTCAAGAAGAGCAGCTCCGACTTCCTGCGCGGTTTCGAATTCCGGTGCATCCGTGCCGCCGGTCCATACGCGGGCGTAGGACCGGTTGCGGAAATCGAAGTACGCCTGCGCCTTGCGGCCAACAAGGTACGCCTTGACTTCCTTGCCTTCTGCGTGAAGAAGCTCGGTGAGACCTTCAGCCTGCTTGAGCACACTGGCCGAGTAGGATCCTGCGAGGCCGCGGTCCGATGTGATGATCAGGACTGCGGCGCGACGGATCTGCTCCGGCTCGGTGGTCAGCGGGTGGTCGATTTCGCTCTGAGTTGCGACAGCAGAAACGGCGCGGGTAATCGCGTTCGCGTAGGGCAGTGAAGCTGCTACGCGGGCGCGGGCCTTACCAATGCGCGAGGTAGCGATCAGTTCCATCGCCTTGAAGATCTTGCGCATCGACGTCGTCGAGCTGATCTTCTGACGGTAGACCCGAATCTGGGCTCCCATACTTATCCTTTCCTAAGTTCCCGATGTGCTGCCCTGCCGGGGCCCTTGCGGACCCCGGCAGGGCAGGTTTTCGGAACTAGCGCTTCTGCTTGACGATCTTTTCCTGGTCGACGTCGCCGCCGGAGATCGCTGCGTGCTCTTCGTGGCCGGCTCCAACCAAACGGTTGTCGCCTTCGCCGAAGAAGCCCTTCTTGAAGGAAACGATGGCTTCCTTCAAGGCCGCAACGGTGTCGTCATCCAGGACGTTGGTCTGTGCCAGCGTGGTCAGGATGGAGGACTTGTGCGTGAGGTGCTCCAGGAACTCGGACTCGAAGCGGTTGATGTCCTCAACCGGAACGTCGTCCAGGTAACCGTTGGTGCCGGCCCAGATGGATACAACCTGGTTCTCGACCGGGAACGGCGAGTACTGGCCCTGCTTCAGCAGTTCCATCAGGCGCGCGCCACGGGTCAGCTGCTGACGGGAAGCAGCATCGAGGTCGGAAGCGAACATGGCGAAGGCCTGCATGTCGCGGTACTGGGCCAGGTCCAGCTTCAAGGTACCGGAGACCTTCTTCATGGACTTGACCTGTGCAGCACCACCAACGCGGGAGACGGACACACCAACGTCAACAGCGGGGCGCTGGTTGGCGTTGAAGAGGTCCGACTGGAGGAAGATCTGGCCATCGGTAATGGAGATCACGTTGGTCGGGATGTAGGCGGAAACGTCGTTTGCCTTGGTCTCGACGATCGGCAGACCGGTCATCGAACCTGCACCGAGCTCGTCGGAGAGCTTGGCACAACGCTCCAGCAGGCGGGAGTGCAAGTAGAAGACGTCACCCGGGTACGCTTCGCGTCCCGGCGGACGGCGCAGCAACAGGGACACGGCGCGGTAGGCTTCAGCCTGCTTGGACAGGTCATCGAAGATCACCAGAACGTGCTTGCCGCCGTACATCCAGTGCTGGCCGATGGCCGAACCGGCGTACGGTGCGAGGTACTTGAAGCCGGCGGGGTCAGAAGCCGGGGACGCCACGATGGTGGTGTACTCCAGTGCGCCGTGGTCCTCAAGGGTCTGACGGACGGCTGCGATGGTGGAAGCCTTCTGGCCAACACCGACGTAGACGCAACGTACCTGCTTGGTGACATCTCCCGAAGCCCAGTTGGCCTTCTGGTTGATGATGGTGTCGACGGCGATTGCCGTCTTACCGGTCTGACGGTCACCAATGATCAGCTGACGCTGGCCACGGCCGATCGGGATCATGGCGTCGATAGCCTTGAGGCCGGTCTGCATCGGTTCGTGGACCGACTTGCGTTCGGTAACGCCCGGAGCCTGGAGTTCCAGTGCACGGGTGGTTTCGGCCTTGATCTCGCCAAGGTCGTCGATGGGCTGGCCCAGGGGGTCAACAACGCGACCCAGGAAGGCGTCGCCCACCGGAACGGACAGGATCTCACCGGTGCGGTGAACTTCCTGGCCTTCTTCAATACCGGTGAAGTCACCGAGGATAATGACACCGATCTCGCGGACGTCAAGGTTCTGGGCAAGGCCCAGCGTGCCATCTTCGAAGCGAAGCAGCTCGTTCGCCATGACCGAGGGAAGACCCTCAACACGGGCGATGCCGTCACTTGCGGTGGTCACACGACCAACCTCTACGCGCTCTGCGTTACCGGGTTCGTAGGACGCCGCGAACTCGTTCAACGCATTACGGACGTCGTCGGCGTTGATGGTCAATTCGGCCATCTGCAGTCCCTGCTCTCCTGTTTCGTGATCATCGTTGCTCACGATGACCGGGTTTTATATCAGTTAAGTTGTGCTGTGTCTTCGCTAGCCGGCAAGCTGACGGCGGAGCTCGGTCAGGCGGGCGATAACCGAAGCATCGAGTACTTCGTCACCTACCTGGACGCGGATTCCACCGATCAATGCCGGGTCAACGTTGACATTGACCTTCAGCTCGCGACCGTACAGGGCGTCAAGCCCGGCCTGCAGACGGCTGGCCTGCGTTTCCGTCAACGGACGGGTAACGCTGACAGTTGCAATCCAGCGCTGCTGACGCTTGGCTGCAAGCTTGGCGAATGACTCGACGAGCTTGCTCGGCTTGACACCGCGCGGCTGCGTCACTGCCTGGCTGATGAGAATCTTGGCTTCCTCGCTGATGCCAGGAACCAGTTTCTCGGCCAGTGCAATCTTCGCCGCAGGGGACGCCTGCGGCTCGGACAAAGCACGTTGTACTTCGTGGCTGGAGGCGACGGCCTGATTGAAGGCAAACAGGTCGTTTTCCAGCTCTTCCAGCCCCGTGATACCGGAGGCAGAAACGGCCGACTTGTTTTCAGCTACGGCAATGACCACCGTTGCGGCAAGCGTCTCGAGTGCATCGCCGATATCGCGTGCCGAAGCCCAGCGTGAGCTGGCCAATCCGCCCGCAATTTCAGCTGCATCAGCGGAGACTTTCCCGCCAACCAGCTGCTTGACCAGCGCCGACTTCTCGTCTCCGGTACGGGACGGGTCAGTCAGGGCGCGGCGCAAGCCAGCCGAGCTGTCCACCGTTCCCAGGATTCCGAAGAGGTCCTTAGCCAACTGCAGCGAGGCCAGAGGAAGCTTGGCTTCCAGCTGCGCCAGTGCTGTGGTCAGCGATTCGCTCGATATACCTGCCATTACTTAGCTGCACCTGCGCTCTGGGTCTCCAGATCTGCCAGGAAACGGTCAACAACGCGGGCAGCGCGCTCGTCGTCGGTGAGTGCCTCGCCAACGATGCGGCCAGCCAGCGTGGTGGCCAGGGTACCGACCTCGGAACGAAGCGAGACAACAGCTGCCTGGCGCTCCGATTCGATGGCGGCATGTGCCTGCTCGGTGATGCGTGCAGACTCGGCTGCAGCCTTTGCCTTCAGGTCCGCGAGGATCTGGGCGCCTTCGGCGCGTGCTTCTTCACGGATGCGGTTGGCTTCGGCACGGGCATCGGTGAGCTGCTGCTTGTACTCTTCAAGAGCCGCAGAAGCTTCTGCCTGAGCCGCTTCGGCCTTTGCAATGCCACCTTCGATTGCTTCGGCACGCTCTGCGAAGGTCTTCTCGAACATCGGGACAACAAACTTGACCACGATGTACATGAGGACCGCAAAGCCGACGAGGACAACGCCCATTTCCCAAATATTGGGAACAAGCGGGTTCGCGGCCGCTTCGCCTTCAGTGGCGGCTGAGATGATCAGCTGATTCATATTTCACCCGTCCTATCTACTCGTGCTTGGATTCGCTTGGTTCTTAGGACTAGGAAAGAACGAAAGCGAAGACCAGGCCGAGGATGGCAAGAGCTTCAGTCAGTGCCAGACCAAGGAACGCGATCGGCTGCAGCACGCGCTGAGCTTCCGGCTGACGTGCAACACCGTTGATGTAAGCGGCGAACACGAGACCCACACCGATACCACCGCCGATGGCCGAAAGACCGTAGCCGATGAGGTTGAGGGAGCCGTTGATGGTGCCTTCCATTTTTTCTTCCTTTCAAGATGCCGCCCGTGCGGCAGGTTGTTTGGGTTGCTTCATCCCCGCGAGGGGAAGTGTTGGGAGCCTTAGTGGCTGTCGGCGTGCAGGGCGCCTTCGATGTAGATCGCGGTCAGCAGGGTGAACACGTATGCCTGCAGCGCCATGATCAGTGCTTCAAGCATGTACATGGCGATGGCGCCTACGAGGACCAGGACCGATGCGCCCTTGAGCAGAACGTTCTCCTGCATGACCAGGAACTCGATGCCGGAACCGGCGAGCATCACGA
Organism: Paenarthrobacter sp. NPDC057355; assembly: GCF_042667405.1. Classification (NCBI taxonomy): domain Bacteria; kingdom Bacillati; phylum Actinomycetota; class Actinomycetes; order Micrococcales; family Micrococcaceae; genus Paenarthrobacter; species Paenarthrobacter sp. NPDC057355. Next base: position 78,848 of record NZ_JBHVAL010000002.1, read on the forward strand.
TCAAGTGGCCGGCCAGCATGGTCGCGAACAGACGGAGGCTGTGCGTGACGGGGCGGACCAGGAAGTTGGAAATGATTTCGATCGGAACAACGATCGGGAGGATGTACCACGGCACGCCGGACGGAACCGTTGCGAGCTTGAAGTACTTGAGGCCGTTCTTCTTCAGACCGATCGCGATCCAGGTGACGTACACGATGCCTGCCATCACGTAGGCGCCGCCTACATGGGAGAAGCTCGGGAGCTGGATCAGCGGGATGGCACCGTAGATGTTGTTCACCAGAATGAAGAAGAACAGGCTGAACAACAGCGGAACGTACTTGATGAAGTCCTTGCCGCCGATGATGTCCTTGGCGATGCTGTTACGGACAAAGCCATAGGCCATCTCACCGGCGAACTGCAGCTTGCCGGGAACCAGCTGCTGCTTGCGTGCAGCGAGGATGAAGAATGTAGCGATAATGACGACCGAAAGGATCACCAGCAGCATCTGCTTGGAGAATCCGTCGTGCGCACCCCAAGGCAGGATTGCCGGCAGGTGCATTTCGTCGATTCCGGGTGGGGTGAAGGACCCCGAATCCTGGGCGGGGAGCGCAAGCGCGATCAACGCGTTTCCTCTCTGCTGTGTCCATCATTGGGCATTGGTTGAAATCCGGAAGCGCTGAACGCATCCACATTCCTTGTGAAATTATTTGGCATTACTGTCCCCGTCCGTGGACGGACCGCTGTCTGCGTTGCTCTCGCCAGAAGAGGAGCTTTGCCTGGTGAGGCCGTGCATATGGGAAAGATAGAACCCTCCTGCGGCTCCCAGCAGAGCGCCAAGGAGCACAATCCAGCGGGTCCCCCACAGATTATCCAGACCCCAGCCTATCAAACTCCAGACAATGATCCCGCCAATGATGTAGCTGAAGACTGCGATGCCGGCGTTGTAACCGCCGTCGTTTCCGGCTTCAGCGGGCTCATTGCGGTTGGCAGGTTGCTGAGCACCGAGGGACTGGCGCGAATAGCGCTTACGCGGAGACATCCGGACCACCCTTCGGCTCGGAAGGATCGTTGTAGATCTGGAGGCGCGCTTTGCTGAAACCGTAGATTTCAGCGGCTTGCCAGAAGACCACCGTGACGACTGCCCCGATGAGGAACCAGCGGGCATGCAGCCACTCCGGTGCTCCGAGCACGAACAGCACTACGGCGAAGCCAACGACCTTGATGAAGTATGTAGCCACAAAGAGGCCGACTGCGCCGGAGGGGTTGTTCCGGCCGACAAAGTGGCCGATCAGGAGGCTGATTCCAAAGAAGAGCATGACCAACGCGGCACCGAACGCGGCCGAGAGCGCGCCTTGCCCGCCGTTCATGAAGGCAGCGATCACGCAGGTAAGCGCCGTTGCAGCAGCAGCCGCGGCAGCGCTGAGGGCAAGCAGCCTTAGCCACAGAGAGGACTGGCCTCCCAAAGATCCAACAACACGTTTACCGGACGGGCGTCCGGAATCGGCGTTGGATGTCATGGGGATACCAATCCTCGTGGCACAGGTGCCAAATTCTCAAAGTGGGGTTACGGGCGAGTGACTGTCCGCAGTAAGAATTCTACATGAGATAGAACTGTGACGATAACCGGCTGTCATCTACTGTTCCCGTGGTCCTGAAGTTTTCCGCGTGAAGTATGGCCAGGCGGTTACCGCAGCCATGACCAGCGCGGCCGCGATGACCACAATCAGCACTACTTGCCAGGGGAAGACGGCGAAAGCGACGCCGCCGAAGGCCAGGATGCACGTCCAGACATACAACATCACGACGGCGGTGCGGTGCGAGTATCCGAGGTCCACCAGCTTGTGGTGGAGGTGCCCACGGTCAGCAGACCAGGGAGACTGGCCCCGCGCGGTCCGCCGGACGACGGCCATGCCCAAATCCAGAAGCGGTAGGGACAGCACAGCGAAGGGCAGCAGAATAGGAACGATGGTCGGGATGCCGTTGGCACGGTCGTAGAGTCCTGAACCGATTTGTCCTGTCGCTACGACACCTGCCGAGGCCATGAGCAATCCGATCAGCATTGCCCCTGAGTCTCCCATGAAGATCTTCGCGGGGAACCAGTTATGGGGCAGGAAGCCAATGCAGCTGCCCCCGAGGATGGCCATCAGGAGGGTTGCGAGGTCCGAGTTATCGGTGGACGGGTTGTTGCGGTGGACCCAGTAGGCAGTGAGGAAGAAGGCTCCCCCACCGATAATGGCCACCCCGGCCGCCAGACCGTCCAGGCCGTCGATGAAATTCACGGCATTCATGGTGGTCACGATCAACCCCGCCGTGAGCACGATCTGGACTACTTCAGAGTCAAGAACGATGGGCTCCGGGATGAACGGCACGACGGACATCCGCACGCCCCAGATCGCCACGATGAAGGCCGCTGTCCCCTGACCGAGGAGTTTGATCCACCACCGGATATCCAGGATGTCGTCGGCAACCCCCACCGCAACAATGACCACAGCACCGGCCAGTATGCCCCACGGGGCATCGTTATGCCTGAAGATGTCCTTCACAAAGAAGGAATTGGACGCCACGACGAGCGCAGCAAAAAAGCCCACGAAGATGCCCAATCCCCCGAGTTTGGAGATCAGGGCGGAGTGCATATCGCGGCTTCGGATGGGTTGGTACAGGCGAAGCTTGTTTCCAAGCACGCGCGCTCCCCACGTCCCGCCGTATGCCACTACGGCGGCCGTCAGCGCCATCAGCAGATACATGATCATGGGGCGACTCCCTGGACCGGCCGCTTGGCCGACGCCGGCACCGGAGCCGGTGCACGCCGCCCGGGCGCTGCAATGAGGGGCAACTCAGGGCAGCTCAGGGTGTGGAATTCTGTCAGTGGATAAATGGAACTACTCCGTCGCCATGCCTGCACCGGCTGTGCCAAATGATGCGGGATTTTTCGTGGACTCTAGTCACGATACTAATGCCAATGGGCGTGACCACCCTGTGACGCAGCCGCAGGGCCCCAGCTTGTTTTGGCCGGGCCCAGGCTGTCCGGCTGTTACCGGACAGGCGCCTTTACCTCTCTCAGGGCGTATATTCCGTGCAGTACTTGAGTGTTGGAACGTGGTGCTTTCAGGCTGTGGCGCAGGCCCTTGAGAAGCCCTCCCAGCAGGACTTTCCGGTTGGAGGAGGCAGCAATGGTCCGTGTCCAATTGCGCAGCGAAGCTCCCGTGAACAGGATCTTCTCCCAAGGAGCCAAAGCGTTCGAGCGGGTGTAGACCCAGAGCTTGTTCCGGACCTCGTAATAGAACCGGGGGCCCGGATCCGCCCCGGCGTCGCCAAAGACTTTCGTGTGATGGTTGGCCACGGATGCCTCGGTGGTCAGGGCTGTGCCGTCACGGGAAATCCTGGCTGTGTACTCCAGATCGTCGTTCCAAATGAAGTAGTCGGCGATCGGAAGCCCATGCTGCTTGATTTCTTCAGCGCGGATCAGCACGGACACGAATGAAGCGCTCCGGATCTGGGTGGCGCCGATCCTGGCAGCAGCGGTGCGTGCCGCCTCACTGGCCCCCATCCGCGGCCGCATCCGGTTCATCGGGTGGTCGCGGCCATCGGTCCAAACGACACGGCTGGCGATGAATGAAGGGGCCTTCCCTGTTTCCTGCCTGTAGGCCTCGGAAACGTCCAGGGCCTCGCGAAGTGCGGCTGGTTGCGGCTCTGTGTCATCGTCCATGATCCAAACATGGTCCGCCTTGTGGTCCAGGACGGCACGTTCCATGCCGACGACGAATCCCCCGGCACCGCCGACGTTGGTGTTCAAACGAACGACGTCGGTAGTCACCGGACCTTGGTATTGATCCAGGAATGCGGCGGTGTCATCGGTGGACGCGTTGTCCACGATGACGATGGCGTCCGGTATTCGGGTGCCGGCCGTGATGCCCGCCAAAGTGGTTTGGAGGAGTTCACGCCGGTTGAAGGTCACTACGACAGCGACCACGACAGCTTGCGACGTCATTTAATTGCCTTTGGTCTTGGATGGTCGGAAACGGCGCCTGAGCAGCAGGCCGGCCAGCTTCCACGGTTCTATGAAAACCCTGTAGGCGACCCTGCCCGGATGCAGCACCAGGCGCCAGGCCCATTCAAGTCCCAGGCGGCCCAACCAACGCGGTGCCAGCTTTTGGATGCCGGCAAGCTGTTCTATCGCTCCCCCGACGGCGCAGTAAACTGCGGGTGGGAATTGCTCGAGCCTGCGGTGCAGGACCGTCTCCTGAAGAGGCATTCCCAGTCCCAACAAAACGAGTTGGGGACGGAACGCGGCCAACCAGTCCACCACGGCGCTTTCCAGGGCTTCATCCCAGGCCTCGCCAGGCATGCCGTCCACGGTCGCACCTGGAACGATGGCCCGCAGGCTGACGACTGCCTTGTTATTGGCCTCGCGCCCGGCCCCAATGACGGCGATGCGCTGCAATCCGGGAAGCTTTCCCAGTCCCGGAATCCAGTCCATGGAACCAAGTCTGTAGGCCATGGTTCCCTCGCCGGCCGGCTGCAGTTCCCTCTTGTGCGCCACCCCCCACAACATTGCAACCGGAGCACCATCCAGAAGGACGATGGAGCTGTTTTCGTAGACCGAACGCACATCCGGGCGCGAATGCACCAAGGTGACGCTGTGGAGGTTGTGACCCACGACAGTGCTGGTGGTTCCGGCCTCAAGGAGGCCGGACATCGCATCAAGAAGCTCCTGGACGCGCATGGGAGTGGCATCCACGTCGAGGACGGGGATGCGTTGGCGTGCAGGAATCATTCGGGCTGGTTTTCGCTTGCGGGCTGGTTTTCGCTTGCGGGCAGGGTTTCGTCCGCCGGCTGGATTGGGTTCCCGCTTACGGCTTGGGGCTCCGTCGCTTCGGGAACGGCCTCCGGTTCGGCCGCAGCCGCTGTCTCGCCGATGCCGAGTATCGACGGCACGATTTCGCGGAGTCGCTCCAATTCGATGGCACCCTGGCGCACCACCCGGAAGGGAGTGGACGTGGCGTCAACGATCGTGGACGGAAGTGCTGCGGTCCCCTTGACCGGGCGGAAGCCGCCCTCCAGATAAACCTCAACTGATTCGGCCAGCTGAAGGCGGGCTTCCGACGCTGTCTGCGCCGCTTCCTGCCCCGTGCGGTTGGCCGAAGATACAGCCAACGGGCCTGTCATGCCCAAGAGGTCCAGGGCAAGGTGGTCATCAGGCATACGGAGGGCAACAGTGCCCTTGGTTTCCCCAAGATCCCAGTCAAGCGAAGGCTGGGCATGCAGGATCAATGTCAGCCCGCCAGGCCAAAACGCCTGCGCCAAGGCCCGTGCATCAGCTGGCACGTCAGTTGCCAGCCCGTCCAAGGCGTTGATCCGTGGAATCAACACCGGAGGGGGCATCTGCCGGCTGCGGCCCTTGGAAGCCAGCAACATCGTCACCGCAAGTGGCGAAAAGGCATCAGCAGCAATGCCGTAGACGGTGTCTGTGGGGATCACGATGCACTTCTTTTCACTGATGGCGCGCTGGGCATGCTGAAGTCCCTCAGCGCGCTGATCCTCGGAAGTGCAGTTGTAGGTTGTGGTCACAGCGCTATTCTTTCACTCATCAGGCGCGATGCTTGCCAGTATCGCGCTGGTTGCACGTTCTTTGCCGTTCAGGTCAAAGTGCGTGGTGATCTCTTTCCAACGTCCCATCCGCCGCAACATGCCGGCGATCCATTCTGCCTGGACTTCGGCGTGTTCCATCACGAAGTAGCCCCCCGGCTTCAAGAGCCGCGCCGCTGAGGCAGCGGCCGCCGTCGGGAGTTCCATCCCGTCCGCTCCCCCGCCGTACAACGCCTCCGGTGGATCGTGGAGCGCAACTTCGGGCTCGGAAGGAATTGCCTCGGCGGGAATGTAAGGCGGATTTGAGACGACGACGTCGAAAGTTCCGTTGTGCTCGGGCAGGGCATCCCGGAGGTCACCCTGGACCAGCGATACGCCGAGCGGTTCAAGGTTCCGCGCGGCCCAAGCATGGGCAAAGGTGCTGTATTCCACGGCATGGACCTCAGCGCCGGGCACCTCGTGGGCGATGGAGCCTGCAATGGCCCCGGAACCTGTTCCCAGGTCCACGACTTTGGGTTCATGCACTCCGGCCACATTGTCTATGACCAGCTGGACCACCGACTCGGTTTCCGGACGCGGGATAAACACGCCGGGGCCCACACGGAGTTCAAGATGACGGAAATACGCGATGCCTGTGATGTGCTGCAGAGGTACACGCTCCGCCCGTTCCCGCACCAGTTCTTCGTATCCGTCGGGAGCAGGAGCATCACCCAGCAGCATTGCGCGGAGCCGGCCCAGCCCGACACCCAGCAAGTGGTCGGCAAGGATTTCGGCATCCACCCGCGGACTTGGAACACCTGCGTTGGACAAAACGGCAGTAGCCTCGCGGACAGCGTCCGCGAGGCTTTGGCCGGGGTGAAACGTCATGGATTACCCTGCTTGCTGAAGGTGGAAATGCGTTGCTGGCGGCTATTCGCCAATAGCATCCAGGCGCGATTGCTCGTCCATCTCGATGGCCGACTGGATCACCGGCTCTAGATCCCCGTTCATCACGGCGTCAAGGTTGTAGGCCTTATAACCGGTTCGGTGATCCGCAATGCGGTTCTCCGGGAAGTTGTATGTGCGGATGCGCTCCGAGCGGTCCATGGTACGGATCTGCGACTTGCGCTGTTCTGAGTTGGCAGCGTCAATCTGTTCCTGCTGGTGCGCCAGAAGGCGGGCACGGAGGACGCGCATGCCGGCTTCACGGTTCTGCAGCTGCGACTTTTCGTTCTGCATCGCCACAACAATGCCCGTGGGCAAGTGGGTGATGCGGACGGCGGAGTCGGTGGTGTTCACGGACTGGCCGCCGGGACCGGATGAGCGGTAGACGTCGATCTTGAGATCGTTCTGGTTGATTTCCAGCTCTTCCGGCTCATCAACTTCGGGAAGCACCAGGACGCCGGCAGCCGAGGTGTGGATCCGGCCCTGCGACTCGGTCACGGGAACACGCTGCACGCGGTGTACGCCGCCTTCGAACTTCAACCGGGCAAAAACACCCTGTGCCGGGTCATTCGAGCTGCCCTTGATGGCCACGGAAACATCCTTGTAGCCGCCAAGGTCCGACTCCGTGGCAGAGATCATTTCGGTCTTCCAGCCGCGTGATTCGGCGTAGCGCATGTACATGCGCAGCAGGTCACCGGCGAACAAAGCAGCCTCATCGCCGCCTTCGCCACCCTTCACTTCAAGGATCACATTACGGGCATCGTCCGGATCACGCGGGATCAGCAAACGGCGCAAACGTTCCTGGGCCGCAGGGATCTGCTCCTCCAGTTGCTCCACCTCCGCGGCGAACTCCGGATCCTCGTCAGCCATTTCCTTGGCCGCTTCAAGGTCGTCATTGAGCCCGCGCCACTTGTTGTACGCCTCCACGATGCCCTGGAGCTCAGCGGAGCGCCGCCCCAACTTCCTGGCAGCAGACTGATCGGCATAAACAGCAGGATCACTCAACTGCGCCTGAATAGCAGCATGCTCATCAAGCAATCCCTGAACGGACTCAAACATTTAGAACAACCTTTCAACGCTGCGCTCAAGTTTAGTGGCGCAAACAGCGGAAGGTGACACGACCGCCGTCGAGTATTAACAACCGGCCCGCGAAGGCGAGCCGAAAACGGAACGAGCCGCTGATTCTGCTGCCCCGGGAGTGGCTTCGGGCCTGCCGGAGCGTGGTGGCAAAGTCCGTTAGGACTTGGCCACCACGCGTAGGGGCGGGGGCAGCAGAATCAGCGGCTCAGAAAAGCAGCTACTTGTCGTTGTCCGACTTTGCTCCAAGCGTCGTCTTCTGAACCTGCATGAGGAACTCGACGTTGCTTTGGGTTTCCCGGATCTTGTTGGTCAGCAGCTCAAGGCTCTGCTGCTGCTCCAGGCCGGAGAGGACGCGCCGCAGCTTCCACATGATCTTTACTTCTTCAGGCGAGAGCAGGTTTTCTTCGCGACGGGTACCCGAAGCGTTGACGTCCACGGCCGGGAAGATGCGCTTGTCTGCCAGCTGGCGGGACAGGCGGAGCTCCATGTTGCCGGTGCCCTTGAACTCTTCGAAGATGACTTCGTCCATCTTGGAGCCGGTCTCTACCAGAGCCGTTGCCAGGATGGTGAGCGAGCCACCGTTTTCGATGTTGCGGGCAGCACCGAAGAAGCGCTTGGGCGGGTACAGGGCTGCGGAGTCCACACCACCGGACAGGATGCGGCCCGAGGCCGGTGCTGCCAGGTTGTAGGCACGGCCCAGACGGGTCATGGAGTCAAGGAGGACCACCACGTCCATGCCCATTTCCACAAGACGCTTGGCGCGCTCGATGGAGAGCTCGGCAACCGTGGTGTGGTCATCTGCGGGACGGTCGAAGGTCGAGGCAATGACCTCGCCCTTGACCGTGCGCTGCATGTCCGTGACTTCTTCGGGGCGTTCGTCAACCAACACCATCATGAGGTGGACCTCAGGGTTGTTGGTGGTGATGGCGTTCGCGATGGACTGCAGGATGAGCGTCTTGCCTGCCTTCGGCGGGGAGACGATCAAACCACGCTGGCCCTTGCCGATCGGAGCCACGAGGTCGATGACACGGGGGCCGATCTTCTTGGGGTCGGTTTCCAGGCGGAGGCGCTCTGAGGGGTACAGCGGAACGAGCTTTGCGAACTCGACGCGGTCCTTGAGTTCCTCGGGGGTCTTGCCATTGACAGACGTGACCCGAACCAGCGCGTTGAACTTTTGGCGGGCCGACTGCTGTCCACGGTCCTCGCCTTCGCGCGGTGCGCGGATGGCACCTACGACGGCGTCGCCCTTGCGGAGGTTGTACTTCTTGACCTGGGCCAAGGAGACGTAAACGTCATTGGCGCCGGGGAGGTAACCGGAGGTGCGGATGAACGCGTAGTTCTCCAGGACATCGAGGATACCTGCCACGGGGAGCAGGACGTCATCCTCGGTGACCTCGACGTCGTCGACGTCCGGTCCTTGGGCGCGTCCACGACGACGTTCGTTGCGGTCACGGAAACGGTCGCTGCGGGAGTTTCCGTCACGGCTGTCCTGGCCGCCCCGGCGGTCGTTCCTGTCATTCTGGTCGTTGCGGTCACGACGGTTGCGGCGGTTGCGGCGGTTGCCGGTGTCGTCGCCGTCGTTGTTCTCTTCACGACGCCCGCGGTTGTTGTCGCGGCGTTCACGCTGCTGATCGCCCGAGTCGGACTGCTCGCGCTGCTCACGCTGTTCCGTACGTTCGGTGCGCTGCTCACGCTGCTCACGCTGTTCCGTACGTTCGGTGCGCTGCTCACGCTGTTCCGTACGCTGCTCGGCGGCCGGCGCTTCCGTTGCTTCAGCAGGAGCTGCGGCAGCTTCGCCGCGGCGGCGGTTGCGAGTACGCGGCTGGCGGCGCTCAGTACCGGCGTCTGTTGCTTCGGCTGCTGCCGGAGTTTCGACGGCGGGTGCTTCGGCAGCCTCTGCAGCAGGCGCAGCAGTGGCTGAGGCAGCCGTTGTTGCGGCTGCCTCAGCAGCTGCTACGACGCCATCGCTCGTTGCCCGGCGGCTGCGGCCACGGCCGCGGCCGCGGGGTGCTTCCTGGGCCGGGGCCTCTACGGCGGCCTCAACGGGCGCGCTCTTCTCCGGGGCCTTGGCCTCGGCAACCGGGGCTTCCTTGGCCACGGCAGGAGCCTTGGCCGCAGTGGCCTTGGCAGGAGCCTTGGTCGTGGAGGTGCCTGCGCGGTGGGCAGAGATGGCCGTGACCAAATCTCCCTTGCGCATGCGGGATCCCCCCGAAATACCCAGCTGGCTCGCGAGAGCCTGGAGCTGGGCGAGCTTGAGGCCGGCGAGGCCGCTGCTCTTGGTTGCTGCCGTTGACGACTCAGCAGCAGAAGATGATGTGTCCACAGCTGAAGCCAGCTCAGTGGTTTCTGTCACGAAGGATCCTTCCCCCTCGACGGCGTCCAGAGCGAGAGCTGGACGCGATGATTGTTCTGGGCTGCAGTTCAGATCTGCAACCGGTGAATTTGGCCGTGCCCGATGGTTATGGCCAACAGGGCCGGATACTGATCGCCTTCACTGGAACCGGTTACCCGGACAGCCAGCCTGAAATTCAGGAAACAGAGAGAGTTCTGCGGACCTGATGCAGGCCGGAAAGAGACGACACCACCAACGTTGGCACAGTTGACGAAAGGTACGGCGAAACACCGAAGTCCAAAATCAGGGAACTGCCCGCGGCTTTACCGGCGGTGCACTTCCACTCTAGCACCTTGAACGTCAACAGCCAGTGTCATCACGCGCCAACCAACGTGCGGTGTGTTGGCGGAGGTAAACGAATTGATGAAATCAACCACCGCCACGGCGTCATCCTCCCCGTCGGCGAGTACCAGCACCGTGGGTCCTGCACCCGAAACGACGGCCGCGTGCCCTGCTGAACGCAAAGCTCCGATGAGGTCGGCGCTGGGCCTCATGGCCTGCGCACGGTAGCTCTGGTGCAGATAGTCTTCGGTGCCAGGCAACAACAAAGCAGGTTCTGCAGTCAGTGCGTGAATCAGCAGGGCAGCCCGCCCGGAATTCATCGCCGCAGCGTGATGGCCAATCGATGCCGGGAGCAATCCGCGGGCAGTCTCGGTGGAGAGCTCGTAGTCCGGTACAGCCACGATGGGAATCACCGACGGTGACACCTCGGCCCGGGTGGTGCTGTACTGCTCGCTGTCCTGCCAGGACAGCGCCAGTCCGCCAAAAATCGCGGGTGCGACGTTGTCCGGGTGGCCTTCCATCTCACTGGTGAGCTGGAGAATCCACTGGCGATCCTGTTGGGCTTCCGCCGGCACCATGGCATTCGCAGCCGTAACTGCGGCAACCACTGCAGAGGCCGAAGATCCCAATCCCCGTCCGTGGGGATTGACATTCTCTGCGATGATCCGCAGTCCGCCGTGCTGGAAGCCGAGACGTTCCAAGGCGAGGTCGATTGCCCGCACCACCAGGTGGCTGGCATCGCGTGGAAGGGAGTCGGCGCCCTCACCGGAGAGCTCGAACTTGAGCTCTCCGGTACTGAGGGTTTCCACCGTCAAGGTGTCGTAAATGGACAGTGCCAGGCCCAGGCTGTCGTAGCCCGGGCCCAGGTTGGCACTTGTACCCGGGACCTTAACGGTCAGCCGTTGGCCTGCCGCGACGAGGACACGATCAGTCGCGGTGGGCTGTGTTGATTCCACTCTTAGTTTTCTTCCAGTCCCAGTTCTGCTGCAACGGTGACGACATCGTTCGGCACCTTGACGGGCTGCACATCGCTGCCGTCTTCGGTCCGGAGGGCCCACTGGGGGTCCTTGAGTCCGTGTCCGGTGACGGTGATGACGATGGTCTTACCCGAGGGAACCTGGCCGGCAGCGTGCTTCTTGATCAGTCCGGCGACGCCGGCAGCGGAGCCGGGTTCGACGAAGACGCCTTCCTTTGAAGACAGCCAACGGTGGGCGTCCAGGATTTCCTCGTCTGTGACCGCTTCGATCAGTCCACCCGATTCGTCCCGTGCTGCCACGGCAGTGTCCCACGACGCGGGGTTGCCGATGCGGATGGCGGTGGCGATGGTGTCGGGCTCGGTGATGGGGTGGCCGGCGACGAACGGTGCTGCGCCGGCAGCCTGGAAGCCCCACATGGTGGGAGTCTTGGTGGAAACGGCCGGAAGGGTGCCGTTGACGCTCTCGAACGGAGCAGCGTATTCCTTGTAGCCCTTCCAGTAAGCGCTGATGTTGCCGGCATTGCCGACGGGCAGGACGTGGATATCCGGGGCATCACCCAATGAATCGACAACTTCGAAAGCGCCAGTCTTCTGGCCCTGGATGCGTGCAGGGTTGACTGAGTTCACCAGGAACACCGGGTAGGACTCGCCAAGCTTGCGGGCAATGTCCAGGCAGTTGTCGAAGTTGCCGTCGACCTGCAGCAGGGTGGCGCCGTGGGCGATCGCCTGGCTCAACTTGCCCATGGAGATCTTGCCTTCAGGAACCAGCACTGCACACTTCAAACCTGCGGCCGTGGCATAAGCTGCGGCGGACGCGGAAGTGTTTCCCGTCGACGCGCAAACCACGGCCTTGGCGCCGGCCTCGACAGCTGCCGTCATGGCCATGGTCATGCCGCGGTCTTTGAAGGATCCCGTGGGGTTCATGCCTTCGACCTTGAGGTAAACCTCTGATCCGGTCAGCTCGGAAAGCTTCTGAGCGTGAACCAGCGGAGTGCCGCCCTCGCCGAGGGTGATGACCTTGGTGGCTTCCGTTACAGGCAAACGATCAGCATACTCGCGGATTACTCCGCGCCATTGGTGAGCCACTTAGACCCCTTCTACCCGCAGTACGGATGTGACGGAATTGATGACGTCAAGGCCCTTGACGGCCTCGACGGTTGCTGCGAGTGCAGCTTCGGATGCACGGTGCGTTACGATCTTCAGCTCCGCCGACTCAACCTTCGAGGCAGAGTCGCGGTGGATCGTTTGACGCATGATTTCGATGGAAACGCCGTTCTCCGCAAAGATGTGGGCGATACGGGCAAGAACCCCGGCCTGGTCAGCGACATCCAAGCCGATGTAATAGCTGGTGTTGGAGGCGTCGATGGTGAGTGCCGGCACGTGGCCGGTGGTGGTCTCGGTTCGGCCCGGTCCACCCAGGACCAAGCGGCGGGCGGCTGAGACGAGGTCACCGAGCACTGCGGACGCCGTAGGCGTTCCCCCTGCGCCCTGGCCGTAGAACATCAGCTCGCCGGCATTTTCTGCCTCGATGAACACCGCATTGAAGGCACCGCGGACCGCCGCGAGGGGGTGTTCACGCGGGAGCAAGGTGGGGTGCACCCGCACCGAGATGCCGTTGCCGTGGTCTTCGGAGTCAATCTTCTCCGCAATCGCCAGCAGTTTGATGACAAATCCGGCTTCCTTGGCAGAGGCAATGTCTGAGGCACTGACTTTGGTGATGCCCTCGCAATAGACATCGTCCAGGGAGAAGCGGGTGTGGAAGGACAGTGACGCGAGGATGGCGGCCTTGGCTGCGGCGTCGTGTCCTTCGACGTCAGCTGTCGGGTCGGCTTCGGCATAACCGAGGCGCTGGGCCTCTAGCAGTGCGTCAGCGAACTGCGCACCCGTGCTGTCCATTTGGTCGAGGATGAAATTGGTGGTGCCGTTGACGATACCCAGGACGCGCGTGATGCGATCGCCGGAAAGGCTGTCACGGATGGGACGCAGGATGGGGATGGCGCCAGCGACGGCGGCCTCGTAGGACAACTGCACCCCGGCCTTATCGGCCTCTTCGTACAGGGTAGGTCCGTCCTGTGCCAGCAGGGCCTTGTTGCCGGTGACGACGCACGCACCGTTCTGGATTGCGGTAAGGATCAACGACCGGGCAGGTTCGATACCGCCCATGAGTTCGATGACAAGGTCCGCACCCTTGACGAGAGTGTCGGCGTCCGTGGTGAACAGCTCGCGCGGCAGGTCGACGTCACGCGGGGAGTCGATGTTGCGGACCGCGATACCGGAGAGTTCAAGGCGGGCACCGCTGCGGGCGGCCAGTGCCTCGGCGTCGTCAATCAGAATCCGCGCGACCTGGGCCCCAACGTTGCCACAGCCCAGCAGGGCCACTTTCAAGGTTCGCACTTCAGACATTCGCCACTCCCATGTCGCGGTTCAAGAGATCTTCTTCGGTTTCCCCGCGGACAATAAGCCTGGCGGCTCCGTCGCGTACAGCGACAACGCCAGGCCGGGCCAGGTAGTTGTAATTGCTGGAGAGGGCCCAGCAGTAGGCGCCGGTACCCGGTACTGCGAGCAAATCACCGGCTGCCACGTCCGCGGGCAGATATACATCTCTAACAACTATGTCGCCGCTCTCGCAATGTTTGCCCACTACTCGGGACAGCTGTGGAGCGGCATCCGAATCACGGGAAGCCAAAATTGCCGAATAATCCGCGTCATACAGCACCGGACGGGCGTTATCGCTCATCCCTCCGTCCACCGACACATACCGGCGCGGATACGTAACGTTCTCCTGCCCTTCCGCTTCCCCGGGAGCATCAACCCGGACAGTCTTGAGGGTGCCGACTTCGTAGAGGGTAAACGTTGTGCTGCCAACGATCGCGCGGCCGGGCTCGATGGAGATGCGCGGCGCGGTGATCCCCAGTTCGTCGCAGGTGGAACGCACGACGGCGGCCATCGCCTGTGCCACTTCGGCCGGCGGACGCGGGGTGTCGACCGGGGTATAGGCGATACCGTAACCGCCGCCGAGGTCCAGTTCAGGGAGGACGATGGAGTACTTGCTCTGCATGGCTGCAAGGAAACGCAGAAGCTTCTCTCCTGCCACGGCGAAGCCGTCAGGCTCGAAGATCTGCGAACCGATGTGGCAGTGCAGGCCCAGGAGTTCAACGCTGGCATACGACGTCGCTGCTGCCACCGCTTCTTCGGCAGCGGACAGGCCGGCTTCCTCGGTCGAATCTTCAGCCATGGAGAGCCCAAATTTCTGGTCCTCATGGGCCGTGGCGATGAACTCATGCGTGTGCGCGTGGACACCGGGGGTCAGTCGGAGCATGACCTTGGCAATCTCTCCCCTGCCCGAGGCAATCTTGGCGACCCGCTCTAGTTCGTCGAGGCTGTCCACCACGATCCTGCCCACCTGCATGTCCAACGCACGATTGATTTCGGCGTCCGACTTGTTGTTTCCATGTAGGCCCAGGTTGGGCCCGGCAATGCCTGCGCGCGCTGCGACCGCGAGCTCGCCTCCGGAACACGTGTCGAGTCGGAGGCCTTCCTCTGCCACCCAGCTCGCAACCGCAGTGCACAAGAACGATTTACCGGCGTAGTAGACGTCCACTCCCCCGCAAATGTCCGCGAAAGCGGCGTCGAAGGAGTCCTTGAAGTCCCGGGCGCGTGAACGGAAGTCGGACTCACTCATGACGAAGAGTGGAGTACCAAACTGTTCCTTGAGGTCACTGACGGCAATGCCGTCAATGGTGAGAACACCTGCGTCGTTCTTCTCCACCCCGGCAGCCCACATGGGCGACTGCAAGGCATTGAGGTCATCCGGAAGGGCCAACCATTCCGGCGCGAGGGGAGAGACGTGATTGGCTTCTGTGGTCATTTCCCTACATCCGTTCCGGCGCCGAAACGCCGAGCAGTTCGAGTCCGTTGGCAAGTACCTGGCTGGTTGCATCGTTCAGCCACAAACGTGTCCGGTTCACGTCCTGGACAGGCTCGTCGCCCTGGGGCGACACGCGGCAGGCGTCATACCAGCGGTGGTAGGCCCCGGCGATGACCTCAAGGTGGCGCGCCACCCGGTGCGGCTCACGCAGTTCAGCGGCCTTGGCCACAATGGAGGGGTAACTGCCCAAGTAGGACAGCAGCTCGTTTTCAGTGGCGTGGTCCAGGAGCGCCGCGTCAAAGACCGAGCGGTCCACACCTGCCTCCGCTGCGTTGCGGGCCGTGCCGCGGGACCTGGCATGCGCGTACTGCACGTAGAACACCGGGTTCTCATTGCTGTTCTTCTTGAGCAGTTCAGGATCCAGCGTCAGCGGGGAGTCGGCAGGGAAGCGCGCCAGGGAATAGCGGACCGCATCCTTGCCGAGCCAGGAAATGAGGTCCTTCAGCTCGATGATGTTGCCGGCGCGCTTGGACAGCTTGGCACCGTTGACGGACACCAGCTGGCCGATGAGGACCTCGATATTGACCTCCGGGTCATCGCCGGCACATGCCGCAATGGCCTTGAGGCGGTTGATGTATCCGTGGTGGTCCGCGCCGAGCAGATAGATCTTCTCGGTAAATCCACGGTCCTTTTTGGACAGGTAGTACGCGGCGTCTGCGGCGAAGTAGGTGGGTTCACCGTTGGCGCGGATCATGACACGGTCCTTGTCGTCACCGAAGTCGGTGGTGCGCAGCCAGACCGCGCCGCCGTCGTCGAAGACGTGCCCTTGCTCGCGGAGGCGCGCAACAGCGGATTCAATGGCACCGGCGTCGTGAAGTTCCTTCTCCGAGAAGAAGACATCAAACTCCACGCCGAAGTCGGCCAGGGTGGCTTTGATGTCTGCCATCTGGGCCTCGTAGGCGGCAGCGCGGATCACCGGAAGGGCAGCCTCGTCGGTGAGTTCACGGATATCCGGATGCGCCTTCAGGACCTCGTCACCGAGTTCACGGATGTATTCGCCGGGGTAGCCGCCCTCCGGAACGCCCCTGCCGTGAAGGCGGGAGAGCACGGAGTTTGCGAAGACGTTCATCTGCGAGCCGGCATCGTTGATGTAGTACTCGGCAGTGACGTCCGCGCCGGAGGCACGCAGGACCCGGGCGATGGCATCGCCAAGTGCTGCCCAGCGGGTGTGGCCGATGTGCAGGGGCCCGGTGGGGTTTGCCGAAACGAATTCCATGTTGACCACACGGCCTGCGAGCGCCTGGTTGGTGCCATACGCCGCACCGGCCTCGACGATTGTCTTGGCCAGCGTCCCTGCGGTAGCTGCGTCCACGGTGATGTTGAGGAAGCCCGGTCCCGCGATTTCGACGCCGGTTACCCCGGGGATGCCCTGGAGATGGGTGCTCAGGATGCCGGCGAATTCACGCGGATTCATTCCGGCCTGCTTGGACAGCTGGAGGGCAATGTTGGTGGCCCAATCCCCATGGTCCCGGTTCTTGGGTCGCTCCACGCGCACGGCGTCGGGGACGGCAGATTCCGTCAAGGCGATTTCGCCAGTGGAGACAGCGTCCTTAAGGCAGGCGGATATGGCAGCAGAGAGTTCTTCGGGAGTCACGGATCTAGCCTACCGGTGGCCCGCAAAGACGCGGAATTCGAGGACCCGTATGTGGATAATTTGACCACAGCAGTTGCTCAGCTATGGCTGGCTGCCAGCACAGACTGAACCATTACGCTGATTTCAACGTTGTGAAGAACATGGGCACTGGCCGAATCCCTGACCGGGAGCTCGTCCAGGTCCCTGACGAACAAGCCCCAGACCACATACTCCAGTTGAACTTGTCCAGTTGAAACGAGCAGAACCATGACTACGCCACTTCGCAAGAGCATCTTTGTCGGCATCGCCGGCCTTTCCGTCGCCGGAACAGCCGCGGGATGCGCGCCCAGCACCCAGGCGCCCAGCACCCAGGCCCCCGCTACCCAGGAAGGCGGCCAGGCATCGACCGGCAGCCCGACGTCCTCAAGTCAGTCCTCTGCCCCGATCGCCTCTGCAGGATCCAGCACTTACAAGGACGGAACGTACAGTGCGGACGGAACGTACACCTCCCCCAATGGGCAGGAGACAGTGGGCGTTGAACTGACGCTTGCCGCCGACAAGGTCTCTGCGGTGAACATCACGGTGCATCCCTCCAACCCCAACACCAAGAAGTTCCAGGGTGAGTTTGCCAGTGGCATCGCGGCCCAGATTGTCGGGAAGGACGTGGACGAACTCAACGTCTCCAAGGTGGCAGGCTCTTCCCTGACGTCTGGAGGGTTCAACGACGCCCTCCAGCAGATCAAATCCCAGGCGAAGTAGCCATCATGGCCCTTCCTGGCTGGAGCACGTTCCGCTTCGAAGGGATCGGTACGAAGTGGGAAATCTCGACCCCTGGCCAGCTGGCTCCTGCACTTTCCACGGAGTTGCTCGATACCGTGGAGGCCTACGACCGGACGTGGTCGCGGTTCAGGGCCGACTCGCTGGTGTCGACCCTGTCCCGCGCCCCAGGCAGCATCACGCTGCCGGAGCACGCGGCCGGGCTCCAGGAGCTTTACTCGGCACTGCACCGCCTGAGCCAAGGGGCAGTGACCCCCCTCATCGGAAGCAGCCTCGAACAGCTGGGCTACGACGCCGAATACTCCCTTAGCCCTGTTGGAATGCCCCAAGCACCGCCCCGTTGGGAGGACGTTCTTGAGTGGACGGGCACGGCAATGATTGCCACGGAACCTTTGGTCCTGGACATCGGAGCGGCCGGGAAGGGCCAGCTGGTGGACCTTTTGGGGGGCGTCCTCCTTGCAGCAGGCCACGGTGACTTCCTGGTGGACGGCAGCGGAGACATGCTGCATTCCGGGAGCCACCCGATCACAGTTGCCCTGGAGCATCCTTACAATCCCAAGCAGGCCATTGGAACCGTGGAGCTGGATAACGCAGCATTGTGCGCTTCGGCGTCCAACCGCCGGGCATGGGGTGACGGGCTCCACCACGTTCTGGACGGGACCACCGGCAGGCCGATCCACACCACAGTGGCTACCTGGACCATGGCCGCGAGTGCACTGGTGGCGGACGGCCTGGCTACGGCCTTGTTCATGATGGAACCA
Organism: Paenarthrobacter sp. NPDC057355; assembly: GCF_042667405.1. NCBI lineage: Bacteria > Bacillati > Actinomycetota > Actinomycetes > Micrococcales > Micrococcaceae > Paenarthrobacter > Paenarthrobacter sp. NPDC057355. The sequence continues at coordinate 97,106 of NZ_JBHVAL010000002.1, forward strand.
GCGCCGCTTGAAGAGGAGTTCGATTTTTCGTGGCTCCGCGTATCCTCTGCGGGCACTGCCACGTTTTCGGCCGGTTTTGAGGGGAGACTGTTCACATGATTGCTGCCAAGTCCCGCATCGACACCTGGTTGGGCCGCTTCACCATGTACCGCTTGATCCTGTGGGTCCTGGGCGTGCTGGTGGTCTACAGCATGGTCCTCAACGTCCTGGGCTGGCTGACGTTTGGCCTGCCGGAGATGCTGGTGCACCTGACCCTCTGCCTCGGCGTCACCTATGGGTCGAACCGTTTGCTTGCCGCGGTTTTCGGCGTCAAGCCGCACACCGAATCCTCGCTCATCACGGCCCTGCTGCTGTATTTCCTGTTCTGGCCCACTTTTGGGCTTACCGATATGGCCGGTGTGGCGTTGGCTTGCGTGCTGGCGAGTGCATCCAAATACGCATTGGCCTTCAGGGGCAGGCACATTTTCAATCCGGCAGCTGCAGGGGCATTCATTACCGGTTTGACCGGGCTGAACATCGCCACTTGGTGGGCTGCCACTCCCGCGATGCTTTGGTTGCTTGTTCCGGGAGTGCTGCTGGTCCTCTACCGCACCCGCAAGTTGCTGATGGCCACCGTTTTCCTGGTGGTGGCAACCAGCATCATTACCCTGGAGCTGCTGAGCCGGAGCATGACCCTGGGGCAGGCTTTGTGGCAGACGCTGGCCCAACGCCCCCTGTTGTTCTTCGTCGGGTTCATGCTGTCCGAGCCGCTTACGCTTCCTCCCCGCCGCTGGCAGCAGCTGGCGCTTGCCGCCGTCGTTGGTTTTGTTTTCGCGGTTCCCTACAACTTTGGCTTCGTGGCCAATTCCCCGGAATTGGCGCTGCTTCTGGGTAATCTGATCGCTTTCTTCCTGGGCCAGCGGGGTGGGGTTGAGCTGACTTTCAAGGGTTCGCGTGCCCTGACGCCGCTGAGCACGGAATTCAGGTTCGAGCCAGCGCGACCCGTCCGCTTCGCTGCCGGCCAGTTCATGGAGCTCAACCTGCCGCACTCAGGCTCCGATGGAAAGGGCCGACGGCGGATTTTCAGCATCACCAGCCCTCCAGGGGCCGCCGAAGTGACTTTTGGTGTGGGAACAGCGGAGCCGTTGTCGACCGCCAAGAAGGCATTGCTCGCACTTCGGCCAGGCGATACTGTTTCCGCCACCGCCGTGGGCGGCGACTTTCTATTGCCGCACGACGCCGGCAAGCCGGTTTTGTTGATAGCGGCCGGCATCGGCATCACGCCGTTCCTGTCGCAGCTGGCAGCCGACGGCAGCTCACGCGACACCGTGGTGTTGTACCTGGCGAAAAGCCGTGGCGACATGGCGTGGCTGGACCAGCTGGAGGCCTCTGGCGCAACGGTGATTGCCCGGCTTGCGGACGGTTCCACTCCCCCGGACTTTATGCTCGACGCCGGAACTTCCCGAATCGATGGCGCCCGCCTTAGGGAATTGGTACCGGACATCGCGGACAGGGAGGTGTTCGTCTCCGGTTCACCGGCGAGCGTTGATTCCCTTCGTTCTGCGGCGCGTGGCGCTGGGGCCCGGCGTGTTCACGTGGATTCTTTCGCGGGCTACTGAGCCATTTGCACGGCATGGAGCAGCCGTTTTCCTTTGCGGCGTCACGGCTGCTAAGCTCTAGGACGTCCCACCGGCAACGGAGGGATACCCTGGATGCCCTCGTAGCTCAGGGGATAGAGCGTCTGCCTCCGGAGCAGAAGGCCGTAGGTTCGAATCCTATCGAGGGCACAACGAAGACCCCGCCAGCACTGCTGGCGGGGTCTTCTGCGTGCCGGCTACGGACTATCAGTTACGGGCTTGCCGGGACCACGCCGCAAAATTGTCTGCCCTTGCTTCTAGGCTGATTCCAGTTGGTCTTTCCGATAGCAAAAGGGGTTTGCCGTGATGTGTTCCATCGTCCCGCCGTACATGCTTCGCAGGATTGCCGCCCAGGACGAACCCCGGCTCCGCGCTGTCGCGCGTGCTGCCAAGGAGTCCCTCCTGCAGATCAAGGGCCTGCAGGCGATCCGAACGGCCACCCTCCCCGCAGCGCCGCCGAGTGCCCGCCAGGCCAAACCCGGGCCTCCCAAACGGACCATTTACGACGCCGGCTCGTTGGAGGATCTTCCGGGGCACCTTGTTCGCAAGGAAGGAGCAGCACCCGTGGGTGATGCCGCCGCCGATGAAGCCTATGACGGCCTCGGCGGTACGCACCGCTTGTATGGCGAAGTTTTCGGGCGGGATTCAATTGACGACGCCGGGCTGCCGCTGGATGCGACTGTTCACTACGGAAAGCTTTACGACAATGCCTTCTGGAATGGCAGCCAGATGGTCTTCGGTGACGGGGACGGACAGATCTTCCAGCGGTTCACCAAGTCCGTCAGCGTCATCGGCCACGAGCTGGCCCACGGTGTCACCCAGTACACAGCCAACCTGGCCTACCGCAACCAGGCCGGAGCGCTGAATGAATCGATGTCGGATGTGTTTGGCGTGCTGGTGGAGCAGTACACCAAACAGCAGACCGCGGAACAGGCCAGCTGGTTGATCGGGCAGGGCTTGTTCACTGACCAGGTGCAGGGTGAGGCACTGCGGTCCATGAAAGCACCGGGCACTGCCTACGATGACGACGTCCTGGGCAAGGATCCACAACCGGATTCGATGGACTCCTATGTCCGGACCAGCGCGGACAACGGCGGCGTCCACATCAACTCCGGCATTCCCAACAGGGCTTTCTATGTGGTCGCCGCTGAGCTTGGGGGCCACGCGTGGGAGGCTCCGGGCCAGATCTGGTACGGGACCCTGACCAGTGGAGCGCTCCCCACCACGTGCACTTTCGGCAAATTCGCCAGGACCACGCTGGCAACGGCCGAGGAACTGTTCGGGAGCGGTTCACCGGAGCATGACGCCGTCCGGAAGGCGTGGGACACTGTGAAGGTCAAGGTTTAGTCGCGCGGCGGGGCCTGTTGCCGGGCCACCTGCGCGCTGAGGCAACAGTGGCAGGACGAGAAGCAACGGCTCATGAAAATCGGCTCATGAAAATCACAGTCCAACGCAGTGGGGGTATCGCCGCGATGACGCGTGTTTGGAGCGTGGACGCGGTGTCCCCCGACGACAAGGAGCGTTGGCTCCCTATCGTCGAGGCCTGCCCCTGGGATGAAGCCAAGAACCAGGCCCGGGCAGTCAATGAGCCGGACCGGTTCATGTACTCCATCAGGGCGGGCCAGCGCAGGGCCACGCTTCCGGACCGTGCTGTCACCGGACCGTGGCAGGAACTGATCGAGTGCGCCAAGGCAGAAGGCTCCGAGTCCCGGGGAACTCCAGGCCGACGACGCTAAGCCTGCGCCCGGGCAGGCCAGACCTAGATGGCCTCGGCCAGTTGCCCTCGAAACGCCCGCCGGTAGCTTTGAGGACTGGTATCCAGCACTTTCGCGAAGTGGTGCCTGAGCAGGACCGAATGCCCAAATCCCGCCTCGCGGGCGATTTCGTCAATGTTCAGTTCGGTGGTCTCCAACAGCTCTTGTGCCCGCAGCACCCTCTGCGAGTTCAACCACGCAGCAGGAGTGGTACCCGTTTCCGCCCGGAAACGCCGGGCGAAGGTACGCGGTGACATGTGCAGCCGCGCGGCCAGTTCGTTCACGCTGTGTTCTTCGTCGAGGTGCTCCACCATCCACCGGAGCAGCGCCTCCATGGGCGCCGATCCACAGCTCGGCATCGGCCGATCAATGAACTGGGCCTGGCCGCCATCCCGATGCGGCGGCACCACCATGTCGCGGGCTATGGCAGCGGCTACGTTCGCGCCGAGCTCCACACGGACGAGGTGCAAGCAGGCATCTATTCCGGCAGCAGTGCCAGCGCTGGTGATGATGGTTCCATCCTGTACGTAGAGGACATTCTCATCAACGATGACCGAGGGATACCGGCTGGCCAGGTCCTGGGAGTAGTGCCAGTGGGTAGTGCAGCGCCGCCCGTCCAGCAATCCTGCGCGAGCCAACGCGTAGGCCCCTGAACAAATGGACATCACCCAGGCTCCCCTGGCATGCGCCGCACGCAGGGCTTCCAGGACGGACTCGGGGACATCTTTGTCCCGGCCAAACGGAGCCATGATGACGAGGTCGGCGTCCGCGGCGGCCTCAAGTCCGAGGTTCACGTGGAGGGAGAGCCCTGACTTCATGCGGATGTCTCCGGGCTCCGGGGTGACTACCCGGAAGTCGAAGGCCGGAACTCCGGCTCCACGGTCGGATCTGTCGATGCCGAAGACCTCAAAAGCCGTGCCGAACTCGAACACGGAGAAGTCCGGAACCACTATCACTGCCACTGATTTCAACATATCTCCAGTGTGGCAGAAAATTGTCTATATGGGGCATTTCTGCCACTGTTTCTTGGACCCGCCGGGGAGCAGTCTTGAGACATGGAAATCTTCGGAATCATCCTCTTCATCATCCTCATCACCGCCGTCGCAGCTACCGTCTCAGCACTCTTGAAGGACGGGCGGGGCCACAACCCGCCCGTAACCTCCAAAGAACCTTGGACCGCTTTCGAAGCGCCCAGCGGCCCGTACTGGAATCCCCGCATCTACTAGGGCATGCCGGGCCACTGCAAGGTCAGCACATTTCATCCAACCGACGCCCGCCGGTTCAGGGTTCACTGCAGGAATCCTTGAACCGGTGGGCGTCCTTCTGTGTCCTTGCCACTACCCCAGAACTGCTGATGGGCTAGATTCACATGCATGATTCAAACCTCCGCCCGGCTGCTGCAGCTGTTGTCGCTGTTGCAGGTCCGCCGGGAATGGACGGGCCCCGATCTCGCCCACCGCATGGGAGTGACCGAGCGGACGGTGCGCCGGGACATCCACAAACTGCGGAACCTTGGGTATCCCATTCACGCCTCCCCCGGCATCGCCGGCGGCTACCAGCTGGGTGCCGGCGCGCAATTGCCCCCGCTGCTCCTTGACGACAACGAAGCCCTAGCCGTGGCCTTGGGCCTGAACTCCGTGGCTGCAGGCCCTGTCGCGGGGATCGGCGAAGCCTCCGTCCGCGCCCTGGCCAAAGTGGAGCAGGTCCTCCCCTCCCGGCTCCGGCCCAGGTTCGCGATGCTCAAGGCAGCGGTCACCTCGCTTCCCAGCAATGCTGCAAACGTTGATCCCCAACAACTGACCGTGGTCTCAGCGGCGATATCGGATCGTCGCCAGATTTCCTTTGAGTACGTCAGGTCCGATGGCGATGCCTCCCGCCGCTTGGTGGAACCGTACCGGCTCGTGGACACGGGGCGACGCTGGTACCTCGTTGCCTGGGACGTCGATCGTGAGGACTGGCGAACGTTCAGGGCCGATAGGTTCGCTTCCCTCCCAACCGAACGAAAGAAGTACGCTCCCCGCCCGCTCCCAGCGGAGGACCTGGCGGCCTACGTCCAGCAGTCCATTACGCGCTCGCCCTACAAGTTCGACGTCGTGGTGCGGCTCCGCGCCCCACTCGCCGAGGTAGCCGCCGTCGTCAGTTCCCAGTACGCGACGCTGACCGCTGACGGACCGACAGCCACGATTCTGCGCTCCGGCTGGGATAACCTCGCCGCGCCAGCTGCCTACCTGGCGGCGCTGGACCTGGACTTCGAAATTCTTGAACCGGAGGAATTCCGCTCCTTCGCCCGGCACCTTTCGCACCGGCTCGACGCCGCCGCCGGTCCGGCCACAGTAGACTGGCAGCAGCCATGACACTTCACATTTCCTATCCCGCAGAGCTGCCGGTATCCGAGCGCCGCGAGGATCTGATGGCGGCCATTGCCGCGAACCAGGTAACCATCATCGCCGGTGAGACCGGTTCCGGTAAGACGACACAGATTCCCAAGATGTGCCTCGAACTGGGCCTTGGCGACAAAGGACTGATCGGGCACACCCAGCCGCGCCGCCTGGCAGCCCGCACCGTCGCCGAACGCATTGCCTCCGAGCTCGACGTGGAAATCGGCCAGGAGGTTGGCTTCCAGGTCCGTTTTACCGGTGAGGTCAGCGCCGCCACCAAGATCAAGCTCATGACGGACGGCATCCTGCTGGCGGAGATCCAGCGGGACAAACTTCTCCGGAAGTACAGCACCATCATCATCGACGAGGCCCATGAACGAAGCCTCAACATCGACTTCATCCTGGGCTACCTCAAACGGATCCTGCCGCAACGCCCCGACCTCAAGATCATCATCACCTCGGCCACCATCGATCCCGAGCGCTTTGCCAAGCACTTCGGCAGCGATGACGAGCCTGCGCCCATCATCGAGGTCTCCGGCCGTACGTATCCCGTGGAGATCAGGTACCGGCCTCTTTCGCAGCCCGTCGACCCCGACGATGAGGACTCCGACGACGAACTCGAGGAGGACCGCGATCCCCTCGACGCCGTCTGCGACGCAGTGGACGAGCTCGCTCAGGAGGTCCCGGGAGACATCCTCATCTTCTTCTCCGGCGAGCGTGAAATCCGCGACGCCGCAGAGGCCATCAACGGCCGCATCCAAAGCAACCGGCGCCTGGCAGGCACGGAAGTCCTTCCCCTCTTTGCCCGGTTGAGCCTCCAGGAGCAGCACCGCGTCTTCAACCCCGGAGGCAAGCGCCGCATCATCCTGGCCACCAACGTGGCGGAGACCTCGCTCACCGTTCCCGGCATCAAGTACGTCATCGACACCGGCACGGCCCGCATCTCCCGGTATTCGCACCGGACCAAAGTCCAGCGACTGCCCATTGAGCGGGTGTCACAGGCATCGGCCAACCAGCGTTCAGGGCGTTGCGGCCGCGTGTCGGAGGGCATCGCCATCCGCCTGTACTCGGAAGAGGACTTCGATTCACGCCCGCAGTTCACGGATCCGGAAATCCTGCGGACCAACCTCGCCGCGGTCATCCTGCAAATGACCGCCATGGGAGTGGCCCGCGGCCCCAAGGACGTGGAGAACTTCCCGTTCGTGGAACCTCCGGAAACCAGGGCCATCAACGACGGCGTGACGCTGCTCCGTGAACTCGGCGCCTTGAGCGCGCAAAAGTCGGCTGACGGCCGCGGCAACGGCCGCAGCGGCGGTGGACTGACCGCCGTCGGACAGAAACTCGCCCAACTTCCCGTCGATCCCCGGCTTGGCAGGATGATCGTCGAGGCAGGAAAGCGTGGATGCGTCCGGGAAGTCATGATCCTTGCCGCAGCATTGACCATCCAGGACCCCAGGGAACGCCCCACCGACAAGCAGCAGCTTGCCGCAGAAAAGCATGCACGATTCCGCGACGAAATCTCCGACTTCACCGGGTACCTCAACCTCTGGAACTACCTTCAGGAAAAGCAGCGCGAGCTCTCTTCCACGCAGTTCCGCAGGCTGTGCCGCAACGAATTCATCAACTACCTGCGCGTGCGGGAGTGGCAGGACCTGTTCACACAGCTCCGCCAACTGGCCAAGCCCTTGGGCATCAGCCTGGACAACAAACGCGAGGCCGACCCCGTAGGAAACTACGAGGGCATCCACATCAGCTTGTTGTCCGGCCTGCTCAGCCACATTGGCCTGCTGGACGAGCGCAAGCGCGAATACGCTGGTGCCCGTGGAAGCCGGTTCGCGATCTTCCCCGGTTCGGCATTGTTCAAGAAGTCACCTACGTACGTCATGGCCGCTGAGCTCGTGGAGACCAGCAGGCTGTGGGCCCGCGTGGCCGCAAAGTTCGATCCCCTCTGGGCAGAGCAAGTCGCCCCGGAGCTGGTGAAGCGTACCTACAGCGAACCCCATTGGTCATCGCGACAGGGCGCAGTACTGGCCCACGAGAAAGTCACCCTGTACGGCGTTCCCATCATTCCGAACCGTCGGGTGAATTACGGGCGCATCGACCCCGAGCTCTCCCGTGAGTTGTTCATCCGCCATGCGCTGGTGGAGGGTGAGTGGAGGACGCACCACAAGTTCTTCCATCGCAACCGGGCCCTGCTGCAGGAGATCGAGGAACTCGAAACCCGCATGCGTCGCCGGGACATCCTGGTTGACGACCAGACCCTGTTCGAATTCTACGATGCCCGCGTAGGCAAGGACGTGGTCTCCGAAAGGCACTTCGACAAGTGGTGGAAGGACGCGCGACAGTCGGACCCCCATCTGCTGGACTTCGACCAGTCGCTGCTGATGAGCGAAGACGCCGAGGCCCTGGACGACTCCGCGTACCCGAAGACCTGGGTCCATAAGGGCTTTGAACTGCCCCTGAGCTATGAATTCCACCCCGTGGCGCCGGGCTCGGCTCCCAATCCCTCCGATGGCGTGACTGCCGAGGTTCCGGTGCTTTTCCTGAACCAACTGGATGACGCCCCGTTCCGTTGGCAGATTCCGGGCCAGCGGGTGGACCTTGTCACTGCCCTGATCAAGTCGCTCCCCAAGCAGGTACGGAAGAACTTCGTGCCCGCGCCGGACGTCGCCAGGCAGGCTACCGAAGCGTTGGAAGCCGGCTTCGATCCCGAAGTGGATGAGCTGGAACCGTCCTTGGAGCTGGTGCTGCGGAGGCTTCGCGGGCACATCATCCCGCCAGGCTCGTGGAACTGGGAGGCAGTACCACCCCACTTGCGTGTCAGCTTCAAAGTGGTGGACAGCAAGGGCAAGGTCCTGGACGAAGGCAAGGACCTCGCCCAATTGCAGGAAAAACTTGCTCCGGCCATCCGCCGCGCCATTGCCGAGTCGTTGGGAGCAACACCCGCGACGACGTCCCGCGCCTCACGTGGGAACGGTACGGCTGCGCCGGGCGGCCAAGGGGCCCCGTCCGCTGGCACCGCCGCACCCACCGGCAACTCGACATCAGCCGAGGGCATTGTGGCAGAACGGACCGGCATCACAGAATGGGATTTCGGCACCGTGGAGCGCCAGGTCAGCAGGACCATCAAGGGCCACGCCGTCACAGGGTTTCCGGCCGTGATGGATGAGGGCAAGTCCGTGGCATTGCGGGTATTCCAGACCAAGGCCGAACAGGAATCAGCCATGCGTGGCGGCGTTATCCGGTTGCTGGCCTTGCGGATCCCATCTCCGGACCGCTATGTGCTGGAACACCTCAGCAACACCGAAAAACTGACCTTCAGCCAGAATCCCCATGGTTCGGTCAGCGCCCTGATCGCTGACTGTGCGTTGGCTGCGATCGACAAGCTGGTTCCCCAGGAACTGCCGTGGGACAGGGAGTCGTTTGATGCGCTCTACGAAGTAGTCAGGGCAGAACTGATCGATACCGTCTTCACGGTGACCGCCGTCGTCGAACGCATCCTGGCCAGTACCCGCCGCATCCATAAGGCGCTCAAGTCCAACGCAAGCCTGCCGCTGATCAGTGCGCTCAACGACATGAAGAGCCAACTGGAGCAGCTGGTCTTCCCGGGTTTTGTGGCACAAACGGGCTACGCCCAGCTCAGCCAGTTGCCCAGGTATCTGCAGGCCATGGAGAAGCGCTTGGAAAAGCTGCCCGGCAATGTGCAGCGTGACAGCCTCAACATGGGCATTGTCCAGGCCTTGGAAGATGACTACGACGACGCTGTGTCCGCGCTGCTCCCCGGACGTCGGGCGGGCACTGAGTTAACCCGGGTGCGCTGGATGATCGAGGAGCTGCGGGTCAGTCTCTTCGCAGTGGAACTCGGGACGGCATACTCCGTATCGGAGAAGCGGATCCGTACAGCACTGAACCAGGCGCTGGCTCCCGCCTAGCCGTATGGCTGGAGATGCAGAAAACCCGGCGATGCCTTTCACAGCATCGCCGGGTTAACACGCACGGAAATCAGTCTTCCGGGACAGCCTCGCCGTGTCCGGCCGCCCTCAGCGCCGCACGAAGCTTCACAGCCGTCGCATCCATCACGGCCGGGTCCGGGTTGTGGTCGACATTGTGGATCTCAAAATCCGCGGTGGAATACGCGGGCCACACATGCACATGGAGATGGTCCACCTCGAAGCCTTCCATCAGGACGCCCACGCGCTTGGCGGAGAACAACTCTTCCTGGACCTTGCCGATGCTTTGGGAGACGTCCATGACCTTGGCCAAGAGCTCCGGGGTGGCGTGCGTCCAGGAGTCGACTTCCTCCCTCGGGACCACAAGGGTATGGCCTTGGGTGATGGGGGCGATGGTCAGGAACGCCACCACGTCCGCGTCCTTCCACACAAAGCGGCCCGGGATCTCCCCGTTGATGATCCTGGTGAACAAGGTACTCATGCGTCTGCCCTTTCAGCTGGTTCCTGAAGTGTTGCGGTGTCCAGCACAAAACGGTACTTCACGTCGCCGGCCACCATGCGGTCATAAGCCTCGTTGAGCTGGTCCGCGCGGACAATTTCGATGTCGCTGGCTACCCCGTGCTCTGCACAGAAGTCCAGCATCTCCTGTGTCTCCTCAATGCCGCCGATCAACGAGCCCGCGTAGGCGAGGCGGCGGCGGATGAGCAGGCCCGGGCTGACCGGAGGCATGTCGTCGGCGGGAAGACCCAGCTGGAAGAGCGCCCCATCGAGCCGGAGGGTGCGGAAGTACGGGTTGAGGTCGTGGGGTGCGGCAACGGTATCGATGATGACGTCGATGCTACGGTTGGCGGCCTCCATCGCGTCGGCATCCTTGGAGAGCACCACGTGGTCCGCTCCGAGTTCACGGGCGGCATCGAATTTGGACTCGGAAGTAGTGAAGACCGTGACCTCCGCGCCCATGGCCTTGGCGATCTTGACGGCCATATGCCCCAGTCCGCCCAATCCCACCACTCCTACGGAGTCGCCCTCTTCGACATCGAAGTACCTCAACGGTGAGTAGGTGGTGATTCCCGCGCACAAAAGCGGTGCCGCTGCTGCCGGGTCCAGCGACTCGGGCACCCGCAGCACGAAGCCCTTGTCCACCACTACCGACGTCGAATAGCCGCCCTGGGTGATGGCATCGGCATGGCGGGGATCGGCAGCGCCGTAAGTACCGACGTTGCCACGCTCGCAATACTGTTCCAGGCCTTCAAGGCAGCTGTCGCACTCGCGGCACGAGTCAACCATGCATCCGACCCCCACACGGTCACCTACGGAGAAGGCCGAAACCGAGGCTCCCACGCGGGTTACGTGGCCAACAATTTCGTGGCCCGGCACCAGCGGATACGGGGGCACCCGCCACTCTCCCCGGGTCGCGTGGACATCCGAGTGGCACAAACCGCAGAATTCGATGGCGATCACCACGTCGTCCTCACCTGGCTCGCGGCGTGCCACTGTCAACGGCACCAGGCCGCTTTCGGGCGAGGTGGCGCCATACGCCGCTGCCAGCACTCCGGCGGAGGCTTCGGAGGTGTCGAGGGTGATGGTCTTCGCGAGGGGTGGGGGCACCGGGCGTCCAGGATTCATGCTTCGACGCTACTCCCGTCGGCGCGACTCATGCTACTTGGGCCTCCAGCACCGGCTTCGAACGGCGCGTCACCGACGGCGACGTCGTTCGCTGCGTTGTTCGACCACTGCGAAAAGGATCCGGGGTACAGGGCCGCCTTGAAGCCTGCGATCTCCAGTGCGGCAATCTCGTGGGAGGCCGTAACGCCGGAGCCGCAGTAGACGGCAACGTTGGAGTTTTCATCCAGGCCGAGGGCCACAAAACGGCGTCGCAGCTCCCCAGCCGGGAGGAAGGTACCGTCCGAAGATACGTTCTGCGTCGTCGGGGCGCTCAGGGCACCCGGGATATGGCCGGCCCTGGGATCGATGGGTTCCACTTCGCCCCTGTACCGTTCTCCGGCCCGGGCGTCCAGCAGCACACCTTCGCGGCTCCACTGCGAGGCCTCCTGCTCGGTGATGGACGGCATCCGCCCATCGCTCAGGGAAACATTGCCGACGACGGCGGTCACTTCCCCTGCCTCCAGCGGGTAGCCGGCGGCCCGCCAGGCGGCCAGGCCGCCGTCGAGCAGGTAAACGGACTCGACTCCCGCATTCCGAAGCATCCACCAGGCGCGCGCTGCCGCCATGCTGCCGCTGTCGTCGTACGCAACGACCGTGTCGCCGTCGTTGATGCCCCACTGCCGCGCAGCTTCCTGGAAACGTTCCGGGGATGGCAAGGGGTGGCGGCCCCGTCCTGCCTCGGCATGCTCTGCCAGCTCGGTGGGGAGGTCCACAAACACCGCACCCGGCACGTGGGCGGCGAGGTAGTTCCCGTGCCCGTCATCCCGGCCAAGGACCCACCGAACGTCCAGAAGTACGGTCCGCTCCCCTGTTTCAAGGCGCTGGTGCAGTTCCGGGACAGTCATCAGGGTGGCCATGCGTTCTCCTTCATTGGGGATGCGGGCGCCGGTGCTGCCGGAACCACGTTTCCAGCCTAGGCTTATCCGGTGAGCAATTCGTGTATTCAGGACAGGACCTGGGCCAGCGAGGCCATCCGTACCATCGAGGCCGAAAACAACCGCTCGGCGGACACGCACCTATACGCCGTTCCACTTCCCGAGCACTGGGGCGTGCAGCTGTACCTGAAGGATGAGTCCACCCACCGTTCGGGCAGCCTGAAACACCGCTTGGCGAGGTCGTTGTTCCTGTACGGCCTGGTCAACGGGTGGATTACCGAGGGAACCACCATCGTGGAAGCCTCCAGCGGCAGCACTGCCGTCTCAGAAGCCTACTTTGCCCGGCTGATCGGATTGCCGTTCATCGCTGTCATGACCAAAACCACGAGCCCCGAGAAGATCGCCTTGATCGAGGACTTCGGAGGCTCTTGCTTGCTGGTGGACCATGCCTCGGAGGTCTACGCCGTCGCTGAAGAAACCGCCCGGACCTCCGGCGGCCACTACATGGACCAGTTCACCTACGCTGAGCGGGCCACGGACTGGCGCGGGAACAACAACATCGCAGAATCGATCTTCGAACAGCTCGCGCTCGAAGAGCACCCCGTGCCGGAATGGATCGTCGTGGGGGCCGGGACCGGCGGAACCAGCGCAACCATTGGCCGCTACCTTCGCTACAACAGGTACGCTACCCGCCTCGCCGTGGTTGATCCGGAAAACTCCGCCTTCTACCCGGCGTGGCGGGATGGCAACGCAGCTACTGCTGCCGGACTCCCCTCACGTATCGAGGGCATCGGCCGCCCCCGGTCCGAACCAAGCTTCGTGCCGGCAGTTATCGACCACATGATCCAAGTGCCTGACGCCGCCTCCGTTGCGGCCATGCGGCACCTCCGCAAACTCGCCGGCCTCCATGCCGGGCCTTCCACAGGAACCAACCTGTGGGGTGTCTGGCAACTGGTGGCACAAATGGTGGCGGAGGGCCGCAAGGGCAGCATCGTTTCGCTCATGTGCGACGCCGGTGACCGTTACGTGGGCAGCTATTACGACGCCGGGTGGCTGGCTGCCCATGGCCTGGACCCGGTTCCGCACGAGCAAGTCCTGAACCGCTTCCACGACACAGGAGTCTGGACGGGCTAAACCTCCACAGAGTCCCGCGGGGCAAGTTTGGTGTAGGTGGTCCCGTAGCGGGCACCGATCCTCGTGACATGGCCTTCGACGATTCCGCGTCCGAGCTCGTTGAGCAGTCCGTCATGGACAGGGAAGGCCTTCGGCGCGCGCACCGAGATCACGAAGTCCACCACCTCCCTTACCTTGGACCATGGCGCATTAATGGGAACGAGGAGCGTCCGGACATTGATCCCGTCCGGCACCACGAACGAGTCGCCGGGGTGGAACACGTTTTCATCCACGAGGTACCCGATGTTGGCCACCACCGGAATCTGCGGGTGGATCACAGCGTGCTGTCCCCCAAACGTCCGGATGCCGAAACCAGCTACGTCAAAGGCCGAACCCGGGTCGACCGAATGCACGCGTGCGGCCACGTCACTGTCTTCCCGCAATGCGGCCGCCACTCCAGAAGGCGCGTACACTTCCAGGGCTGTATTGCTTCGAAGGGCCGCCAGCACTACGGGACGGTCGATGTGGTCGTTGTGCTCGTGGGTGACAAGCACCGCGCTGGCTCCCTCCAGGGCCTCCTCCGATTCGGAGAAGGTGCCGGGATCGATGACCAGGACTTTTTGGTCCTTCTCCAACCGGACACAGGCATGGGTGTACTTGGTGAGCTTCATGGGGACAGCCTATGGGCGGCCGTTGACAGTTTCCAAGCATCGCCAACTGGTAAAATCGTAGTTTGCCAGCATCCCCACGGAAGTGAGCCTTTCCATGCCACACGGCACCAATTCCGCCGCGACCGAGCCGGGCAGGCCGGCTGCTCCGGCCACAGGCGGAGTCAAGGAGCAGCGCGTCACCAAGCAGCGCTTAGCCGTCAGCGCCGCGCTGGACGAATTGGACGACTTCGTCAGCACCCAGGAGTTGTACCGCCTGATGCAGAACAAGGGCATCTCGGTCTCCTTGGCCACCAGCTACCGCATTCTGCAGTCCCTGGCCGACGACGGCCTTATTGACGTCCTCCGCAACGGCGAGGGCGAAGCCGTCTACCGTCGTTGCGCCGTCACCGGACACCACCACCACCTGCTGTGCCGGAACTGCGGCAAGGCCGTGGAAGTCGAAGCACCCGCCGTCGAGACCTGGGCAGCCCGCACTGCCTCGGAGCACGGCTTCACGGAAGTAGCGCACACGGTGGAAATCTTTGGCCTGTGCCCCGAGTGCACCGCCAAGAAGGCAGCAGGAAAGCTCTAGAGCGCCCGGGCCGGCTGGTCCCGCGTCACGCGGCCGTTCATGCCCCGGTCCACCCGCAGCCGGCCAATGATCCTGCAGACCACGTAGATCAGGAACGACAACGTTGTCACGTAGGGGCTGATCGGGATGCGGCTGCCGAGGGCAAGGAGGATGCCTCCCACCGTCGAGGTCAGGGCAAAGGCAACACTCAACATGACCACCAGTTTGGGCGAGGTTGTCACCCGCAAGGCTGCGGCCGCAGGCGTGATCAGCAAAGCCAGCACCAACAGCGCGCCAACGATTTGGATGGACAGGGCCACACTGACGCCCAGCAGCACCATGAAACCGATCGCCAGGCCACGCACGGGAACGCCGCGGGCTTCTGCCATTTCAGGGTCAACGCTGGCGAAGCTGAGGGGACGCCAGATCATGGCCAAGGCAATCATGACCACCACGGCTGTTCCTGCGAGGGCCTGCAACTGGACGGTATCCACTGAGACAATCTGGCCGGTCAGCAGACCGAATTTGTTCGCTGCACGGCCTTCGTAGAGCGCCAGGAAGAGAATTCCGAGGCCCAGCCCGAAGGGCATGATGACGCCGATGATCGAGTTCTTGTCCCGCGCCCTGACGCCCATGAAGCCAAGCAGGACGGCGGCCGCCACCGAGCCGATCAGGGAACCGAGGATGATATCGGCTCCGATCAAGAGTGCGAAAGCGGCACCGGCAAAGGACAGTTCGGAAATCCCGTGGACGGCGAAAGCCAGGTCCCGTTTCATCACGAACGTCCCCACGAGGCCGCCGAGCAGCCCAAGGACAGCGCCTGCCCAGAGCGAATTCTGGACGAGGACGAGCAATTCGCCGTAGTTCTCGAAGTTGAAAATGGTCTGCAGAATCCCGTCCAGGTCCACTTAGAGCTCCTCCCCGGCGGTCGCGTGGGCATCATCATGGAAGTGCGTAGTGGCGTCCGGAAGACCGACGACGACGATCCTTCCGTTGGTGTGGATAACCTCCACATGGCTGTTGTACAGTTCGGACAAAACTTCCGTGGTCATGACTTCCTGCGGGGTTCCCACCCGGAACTGGCCGCCGGCCAGATAGAGCACACGGTCCACGTACTCAATGACGGGATTGATCTCGTGCGTCACGAAGACCACGGCGCTGTTCCGTTCGTGGCATTGTTTGTTGATCAAGGAGCTGACGCCCTGTTGGTGGTGGAGGTCAAGGGAGAGCAACGGCTCATCGCAGAGCAGCACCCGCGGCTCGGTAGCCAGCGCCTGGGCCACCCTCAGCCGCTGCTGTTCGCCTCCGGAAAGCTGGCCAACCGGCACTTTTGCGTAGTCCGATGCCCCCACCAGCTCAAGCAATTCGTCGATGCGCTGATTGACTTTGCCTGAAGCGAGCCGCATCCCCCAGCGATGGCCGTCGATGCCCAGGCCCACCAGGTCGCGGGCACGCAAGGGGGTGTCCGGTGCGAAGGACTTTTGCTGGGGAATGTAACCGATCTGCTTGCTGCCGCGTTCCACCGGATGCCCGGCAAGGGAGACCGTTCCGGCGTGAAGTTCCTGCAACCCCAGGAGGACCTTCAGGAAGCTGGTCTTGCCGCTGCCGTTCGGACCCAGGACGGCAAAGAACTCACCCGGGTTGATGTCGAGGTCAAGGTCCTTCCAGAGTGTCCTCTTGCCGAACTGCAGACTGGCTCCGCGGAGGCTCACTACGGGTGTCAAAAGTTGTCCTCTATCCATACGTTGCTGGAACGTAGTTCGTTGGGTGCCGGCCCGGGGCATCCGGCGCGGGCGATTGCAGGCCTGGGTGGCGGCAAGCAAAAAGCCCCGCAGCCATCCTGAACATCTTAGGACGCCGGCGGGGCCCTTCACCGCATTCCGGAAGCTGGAAAGTACTACTTCTTGAGCGCGGAGGAGACCGACTCCACGTTGTCCGTCATCCACTGGACGTAGTCCTTGCCATCGGGCAGGGTCTCAGTGAAGTTCACCACCGGCACCTTTGCGGACTCGGCGGCCCGCTTGACGGTTTCTGTCTGGGGGCCGGCGGTCTGCTCGTTGTAGGCGAGGAACCGGACGGAACCGGCACTGAGAAGGTCCGTGGCCTCCTTCATGACGGCAGGCGGAACGTCAGAGCCCTCTTCGACCGCGGCGCTGTAGGCCTCGGGAGTCTTGTTCTCCAAACCCGCGGCTTCCAGGAGGTAGAGGGGTACGGGCTCGGTGATCGCCACCGGGGCATGTTCGTTTGCCGCCTTCACGGCATCGAGCTTGCCGGTCAGGTCTTTGAGCTTTGCCTTGAAGGCATCGGCGTTGCTCGTGAAGGTCGGGGCGGATGCCGAGTCCAGGCTGCCGAGCTTGCTTGCCACGGCGTCGGCAACCTTGCCCATGACGTCCAGGTTGTACCAAACGTGCTCGTTGAAGTCGCCGTGGCTGTGGCTGTGGCCTTCTTCGGAGTGCGCGTCTTCGCTGTGGCTTGCCTCGGCGGGAGCAAGCCCGGAAATGTCCACGGCGCTGATCATGTTGTCGTGGCCGACCTTGGTTTCATCGGCGATCTTGTGCAGGAATTCGTCGTAGCCCCCACCGTTCTCCACCACGAGCTTGGCCTTGGAGATCACGAGTTTGTCCTGGGCGCTGGCCTCGTAGGAGTGCGGGTCCTGGCTGGTTTTGGTGATGATGGAGCTGACGTTGACCTTGTCGCCGCCGACGGCCTTCACGATGTCGCCGTAGACGTTGGTGGAAGTGACAACCTCAATGGCTCCTGCGGCCGAGGAACTGTTGGCCCCGGCGGTACCGGCGCAGGACGAAAGCAGGAGCGCTGCGATTCCTGCGGAAGCGGCTACGGACAGGCGGGCGGCGGTACGACGCACGAAGACCTCGGATCTACTCAAAATGAGAATCAAACACAATTGCTGGCAGGAACCAGTGTAGCCCTAAATAGGAATCATTCCTATTTAGGAGAAAGGGCGGGCATCGGTTTGCCACCGATGCCCGCCCGTAACAGCTATCCGCCTCCGACCTTAGGCTTCCTGTGCGCCCAAGCGCCGGATGCCTGTCGCCTGCGTAGCGTCGCGGATCTCGCCGACCAACTGTTCGATGACGTCCTCGAGGAACAGGACACCTTGGGTGTCACCGCCCGCGCCCACAACGCGGGCCAGGTGCGAACCGGTGCGCTGCATGACGGACATTGCCCGCTCGATTTCGTCGTCCGGAGACAGGTTGGCCAATGAACGGATGCGCCCCTCGGCAATGGGGTGCCGGCGGCCCTCCTCAGGGATGGAAAGGATGTCCTTGACGTGGAGATATCCGGCGAGTTCGCCGTCGTCGTCCACCATCGGGAAGCGGGAGAAGCCGGTACGGCTGACCGCTTTCTCCAGGTCCACCGGCGTCGAGGCCGTCTTGAGCACTACGAGCTTGTCCAACGGAACCATGATGTGGGACGCCGTGTGCTCCGAGAACTCCAGCGCGCCGCTCAGCAGGCCGGTTTCGTCATCCACCAGGCCGTGCCGGGTGGACTCCTGGACGATCGACTGCACTTCCTCGAGCGTAAAGGAAGAAGAGACCTCGTCCTTCGGCTCGATTTTCATCAACCTCAGGATGTGGTTCGCCAGCCAGTTGAGGCTCCAGATGACCGGGTTGACTACCCGGGCTATGAACATCAGCGGTGGCGCCAGCAGGAGGGCCGCCTTGTCTGCCACGGATACCGAAATGTTCTTGGGGACCATCTCACCGAACGTGACATGCAGGAACGTCACGAACAGCAACGCGATCACGAAGGCCAGAACGTCCGCCAACTCGACCGGCACGCCGACAAGCTCCAACGGCTCGGCCAGCAGATGGTGGATTGCGGGCTCGGCAACCTGAAGGATCAGGAGCGAGCAGACGGTAATGCCCAACTGCGCGCAGGCGAGCATCAAGGACACATTCTCCATGGCGCGAAGGGTTGTCTGCGCGCGTTTGGAGCCGGCCTCGGCCAGGGGCTCGATCTGGCTGCGGCGCGCGGACATGACGGCGAATTCGGCGCCCACAAAGAAGGCATTGCCGATCAGGAGGATGACAAGCCAAACAATTCCTGCCCAGTCACTCATACGGCACCTGCCTCGTGATGGGTGGTATCGGCATCGTTCTGACCGTCATCGCGTGCAACGTGGTGGAAACAGATCCGGTCGATCCTGCGGCCGTCCATCCTGGTGACCGTCAGGGTCCCATCCGGGGTTTCGACGACGTCGCCCACCTTGGCAATCCTGCCCAGCTGGCTCATGACGTAGCCACCCACAGTTTCATAGGCGGATTCATCCGGAACAGTGAGGTTCGGAATCTGCTCGGATACTTCGTCCGGCCGAAGCAAGCCAGGGAAGTACCAATCGCCGGTGGCGCTTTGCAGCACTCCGGGGCGCACTTTGTCGTGCTCGTCCGCAACCTCACCGACGATCTCTTCCACCAGGTCCTCAAGGGTGGCGATGCCGGCGGTGCCGCCGTATTCGTCAAGCACGACGGCGAGTTGCAGGTTCCCCTCTCGGAGTTCAGACAGCAGGGCGTCAAGGTGGATTGTCTCGGGGACTTGCAGGACATCGGTCATGATGGCGCCGGCCTGGAGATTGGCACGACGCTCCGCGGGTACTGCAACAGCCTTCTTCACGTGGACCACACCGCGGATATCATCCGTGGAATCGCCGATGATCGGAAAACGCGAATACCCAGTGCGCCGTGCGGCGTCGAGGATGTCAGTCACAGGCTGGTCCGCGTCGATGGTCTCCATACGGATGCGGGGCGTCATGACATCGGCTGCAGTACGCCCGGAGAAATTAAGGGTCCGGGCAACGAAGTTCGCCGTGCCGGCATCCAAGGTGCCAAGCTCAGCCGAGCGCCGCACCAAGGAGGCGAGCTCGGCGGGCGTACGTGCCCCGGAGATCTCCTCTTTGGCCTCAAGACCGAACAGGTTCAAGACCTTGTTGGAGAATCCGTTCAGCACCACGATGGCCGGCTTGAAGACGGCGGTGAACATCAGCTGCGGGCGGGCGAGCCGCTTTCCCAAGGGGAAGGCCAAGGCGATGGCCATGTTTTTGGGGACCAGTTCGCCAAGAAGCATCGACAACAATGTGGCGAAGGCCATCGCCACGATCAACGCAATTGAGTGCACGGCCTCACTCGGAAGCCCCAGCAGGCCGAGTGGCCCCAGGAGCAGCTGCCCAACAGAGGGCTCCATGACAAAACCCGTCAAGAGCGTGGTCAGCGTGATACCGAGCTGACAGCTGGAGAGTTGGGTGGAGAGCGACTTGAGGCACTTCAGCAAGGGAGCCGCAGCATGGTCGCCGTCGTCTACAGCGCGCTGAACGCTTGCCTGGTCAAGGGCGACAAGGGAAAACTCAACCGCGACAAAGAAGCCGGTCCCGAGAATCAGGGCAAAGCCGGCCAGGAGAAGAATCCATTCCACTTAGCGCATCCCTCCAAGGGCAGGCACGTGCAATGGGGTCAAGGCCTTCGGCGCGGGGTTTCGCCCCGGCGGAGGCTGGTCGGGTGCTGCGGACGCCTGGTCCGCGGCACCACCGGCAGTGAACGCCGGCGCATGATGGGCATGTGAACGGGTATTGCCGGCTCGACGGGCACGCTGTGCGGAGTTGCCAGTTTGGCTCCCCCGACAGTTCCCAGGCCGGCACCTAGATTTACTGTCCATAAGGACTTCAGTCTACAGTCCGCCTGCTCCGGCCTCCCCATGTAAGGATTTAATTCGCACCACGAAAAGCTGGTTCAACGCACTGAGTCGACAGCAACATGATTTAGGTCACCACTATTGGCAGTTAACCAACGATCCTAACTAGACTGTCAGGGGTCTGAGTTCGCGGGACCCGGACCCTGTCCCATCGTTGCGGAAAAGCAACTTTGGCCAGCGGGAAAACAACACTCATGGAAGAGGCGTATTTCAAGTGCCAGAGCAGCCCAGCCACCGTCTACCAGAGGAATTTGGCGGAAACGAGTGGCTCGTTGACGAACTGTACGAGCGGTACCAGCAGGACAAGAACTCGGTGGACACCAAGTGGTGGCCCCTCTTCGAATCCTTTGCTTCCGCTGACGGCACTTCTTCCAACGGAACCTCTGCAGCTCCAGCAGCTGCCAATCCCCCTACCCAAGTACTTCCCGTCGTAGCTCCGGCTGCAGCGGCTCCGGCACCGGCGCCGGCAGCCCCCGCAGCGGCACCGGCCGCCGCCCCTGCGGCTCCGGAAGCTCCCGCTCCGGCGAAGAAAGAACCTGCAACGGTTGCCCGGGACGGTGCAAAGAAGCCCGCCGCCGGCAGCACTGCGCAGCCGATCCCTGCCCAGCTGCCCAAGAGCAACAAGGCCCCCACGGCACCGGAAGAGGATGTCGTTTCCGTCCTCCGCGGTCCGGCCAAGGCCATCGCCACCAACATGGTGACCAGCCTGGAAGTTCCCACCGCTACCAGCGTCCGGGCCGTACCCGCCAAGTTGCTCATCGACAACCGTGTTGTCATCAACTCGAACCTTGCCCGTGCCCGCGGTGGCAAGGTTTCGTTTACCCACCTCATCGGCTACGCCGTGGTCCGCGCGCTGTCCCAGTTCCCGTCGATGAACGTCTACTACGACGAGATTGACGGCAAGCCCAGCGCCGTGCAGCCCGCACACGTCAACTTCGGCATCGCCATCGACATGCCCAAGCCAGATGGCACCCGCCTCCTGATGGTTCCGAACATCAAGAAGGCCGAAACCATGGACTTCGCGGAGTTCTGGCACACGTACGAAGACCTCATCAAGCGCGCCCGCAACGGCAAGCTCACGGCTGACGACCACGCAGGGACCACCGTTTCGCTGACCAACCCCGGCGGCATCGGCACCGTCCACTCGGTTCCGCGCCTGTCCAAGGGCCAGGCCGCCATCATCGGCGTCGGGGCCCTTGACTACCCGGCAGAGTTCCAGGGTGCGAGCGAGAAGATCATCGCCCAGAACGCCATCAGCAAGATCCTCACGCTGACCTCCACCTACGACCACCGCGTGATCCAGGGGGCAGGCAGCGGCGAGTTCCTGAAGCTCGTCCACCAGCTGCTGCTCGGTGCGCAGAACTTCTACGATGAAATCTTCGAAGCCCTCCGCATTCCGTACGAGCCCGTTCGCTGGAGCCCGGACCTTCAGGTGGATCCGGCTGACGAGATCAACAAGGTTGCCCGCATCCAGCAACTGATCCACTCCTACCGTGTGCGTGGCCACCTCATGGCGGACACCGATCCCCTTGAGTACGTCCAGCGCAAGCACCCGGACCTCGATGTCCTGACCTACGGCCTCACGCTCTGGGACTTGGACCGCGAGTGGCCCACCGGCGGTTTCGGCGGCAAGCCGATGCTGAAGTTCCGTGACATCCTCGGTGTCCTGCGCGATGCCTACTGCCGCACCACGGGCATCGAGTACATGCACATCCAGGAGCCGGCCGAGCGCAAGTGGTTCCAAGACCAGCTGGAGCACCCCTACTCCAAGCCCAGCCGTGAAGAGCAGCTGCGCATCGTCTCCAAGCTGAACGCAGCCGAAGCTTTCGAGACCTTCCTGCAGACCAAGTTCGTGGGCCAGAAGCGCTTCTCGCTCGAAGGCGGCGAATCGCTGATCCCGCTGCTGGATGCCATCATCTCCGATGCCGCCGACGACGGACTGGATGAAGTCGCGATCGGCATGGCCCACCGTGGCCGCCTCAACGTGCTGACCAACATCGCGGGCAAGACCTACGCCCAGGTGTTCCGCGAATTCGAAGGCACCCAGGACCCGCGCTCCGTCCAGGGCTCGGGCGACGTCAAGTACCACCTTGGCACCGAGGGAACCTTCACCTCGGACAACGGCAAGCAGACCAAGGTGTACCTGGCCGCGAACCCGTCCCACCTCGAAGCTGTGGACTCCGTCCTTGAAGGCATCGTCCGCGCCAAGCAGGACCGCCTCGACCAGGGCGAATCCTTCCCCGTGCTTCCGATCATGGTCCACGGTGACGCAGCCTTCGCCGGCCAGGGCGTGGTGGCGGAAACGCTGAACCTCTCCCAACTGCGCGGCTACCGTACCGGTGGCACGATCCACGTGATCGTGAACAACCAAGTTGGCTTCACCACCGCACCTTCGTCCTCGCGTTCGTCCACGTACTCCACGGACGTTGCCAAGATGATCCAGGCACCGGTCTTTCACGTAAACGGCGACGACCCCGAGGCCGTGGTGCGTATCGCGCAGCTCGCCTACGAGTTCCGCCAGCGCTTCCACAAGGACGTCGTCATCGACATGGTGTGCTACCGCCGTCGTGGCCACAACGAGGGCGACGACCCCTCGATGACCCAGCCGCTGATGTACAACCTCATCGAGGCGAAACGCTCGGTCCGCAAGCTGTACACCGAGTCCCTCATCGGCCGTGGCGACATCACCGAAGAGGAAGCCGAGCAGCTGCTGCGCGACTACCAGGAACGCCTGGAGCGGGTCTTCGCCGAGACCCACGCCGCGCAGACCTCTCCGATTCCGATCATCACCGCAGACTCCGCAGCAGTTTCGGACATCGAGCGCCCGATTGCCCAGCAGGCTGACTTCGGTACCAACTCGCCCGCTTCAACCGCTATCTCCGCCGAGACCCTTGCCCGCATCGGCAAGGCACACCTGGAGATTCCGGAAGGCTTCACCGTCCACTCCAAGCTCAAGCAGCTTCTGGAAAAGCGCGAGCAGATGTCCCGCGAAGGCGGCATCGACTGGGGCTTCGGCGAGATCGCGGCCTTTGGTTCCCTGATCATGGAAGGCGTTCCCGTGCGCCTTGCTGGCCAGGACTCCCGCCGCGGCACCTTCGTCCAGCGCCACGCTGTCTTCCACGACCGCGCCAATGGCAACGAGTGGCTGCCCCTGGGCAACCTCTCCGATAACCAGGCCAAGCTGTGGATCTACGACTCCTTGCTCTCCGAATACGCGGCCATGGGCTTCGAATACGGATACTCGGTGGAGCGTCCCGACGCCCTGGTTCTCTGGGAAGCCCAGTTCGGCGACTTCGTCAACGGCGCCCAGACGATCATCGATGAGTTCATCTCTTCGGCCGAACAGAAGTGGGGCCAGCGCTCCTCGCTGGTCCTGATGCTGCCTCACGGCTACGAAGGCCAGGGACCGGACCACTCCTCTGCCCGCATCGAGCGATTCCTGCAGCTGTGTGCCGAAGACAACATGATCGTCGCCAACCCGACGACTGCTGCTTCGCACTTCCACCTGCTGCGCCGCCAGGCGTACAGCCGTCCGCGCAAGCCGCTGATCATCTTCACGCCCAAGCAGCTGCTGCGCCTCAAGGGTGCCGCGTCCGCCGTCGAGGATTTCACCACGGGCGGCTTCAAGCCGGTCATCGGGGATCCGGAAGTCCAGCCGGCAAATGTGGATAAGGTCATCCTGGTCTCGGGCCGTTTGTACTACGACCTCCTGTCCAACCGTCAGAAGTCCGGCGATACCTCCACCGCCATCATCCGCGTGGAGCAGCTCTACCCGCTGCCGAAGGCTGAGATTGAGGCAGAGCTCGCCAAGTACCCCAACGCCGAGGTCATCTGGGCACAGGACGAACCCGCCAACCAGGGGCCGTGGCCGTTCATGGGCCTGAACCTGGCACCGGAACTCGACCGCAAGCTGCGTCTGGTGTCGCGTCCGGCGTCGGCCTCCACGGCCGCCGGTTCCATGAAGCGCCACGCCGCAGAACAGGATGCCCTGATCAAGCAGGCATTCGAGCGTAAGTAAAACGAAACAGCCCGGCCTGAGGAGCGATAAACACACCTCAGGCCGGGCTGTTCTGTTTAATGGGACTGAACCCCGGTCCTGAAACCGGCTGATGATCCGGACATTGTGCAAGGACCGCAACGAGTGTGAAGAGGTAACCGTGGAAGACAGGAAGCTGCGCATCGCAGCTGTTGGAGATGAACTGCTTGCGGGCCTGGGGGATCCCCGCGCCCTGGGCTGGCTCGGAAGAGTCCTTGCCCGCACACCCCAGGACTCCGTCGTGGTGGAAAGCTTTGCGCTCCCCTGTCCCATGGAAGGTACCGAGGGCCTGGCCGCCCGTTGGCAGGACGAGGCCGGCCGGCGCTTCAGCGACACCCACGAAAACCGCTTGGTGATTGGCCTGTCCGGACGCGACCTCGAGTTTGGACTTTCCACGGCCCGGAGCCGGTTGAACCTGGCGAACATCCTTGACGGTGCTTCCCACAGCAGCGTCGAGGTCTTCGTCGTGGGTCCGCCGCCCACTCTTGACCCCGCTCGCAACAAGCGGCTCGCTGAACTCAATACGGCCTTCGCGGACGTGACTACAAGAAGGAACCATCACTACGTTGACACCTTCTCCCCGTTGCTCAATCATGAGCAGTGGAGGACGGACCTCGCAGCCAATGGGGGAACACCGGGCCAGGCAGGCTACGGATTGATTGCGTGGCTGGTACTGCACCGGGGCTGGTTCCAGTGGCTTAATATCGCCCAACCGGAGTAGCCATGACGCGGAACGCGCAGCTTCCTGTAAGAGCATCGTTGGCAGCCACCTTCGCTGCCGTCCTCCTCGCCACAGTTTCCTGCAGTTCCCCTCCCCCAACCCCGTCGGCAGGGTCTTCCAGCGGCACCGCCTCTGCCTCGGCAAACGCTGCCATGCAGCCGTTCGACGCCGGCACGTTACGCACCGAGTTCGAACGTGCCGCCAAGGAAGTCATGGTGCCCGGCGCCGTGGTCCTCTTGCAGACGCCGGATGGGAACCTCTCCTCGTCCTTCGGGACAGGGGTGCGCGGCTCCGATCGTCCGGTGTCGGCGGAGGACCACATCCGCGTCGGTTCCGTCACCAAGACCTGGACCACCACTGTGGTCCTCCAATTGGTCCAGGAGGGCAAGCTGGCCCTGACCGACCCCGTGTCCAGGTTTCGTCCTGATGTCCCCAACGGTGACGCCATCACCCTTGAGCAGATGATGACCATGCGAAGCGGCCTCTTCAACTACACCGAAACCCTTGAGCTCAACACGGCCTTGGACAATCAGCCGCAGAGGCAGTGGAAGCCCGAGGAACTCCTCGCTTTGGCCTTTGCCCATCCGCCGTATTTCGCACCCGGGCAAGGGTTCCACTACTCGAACACGAATACAGTGCTTCTGGGCCTGGTTGCCGAGAAGGTCGAAGGCAAGCCCCTGGGACAGTTGTTCAAGGAACGCATTTTCGGGCCCCTTGGCTTGAAGGGCACGCTCTTCCCGGACAGCTCGTCCAACAGCATTCCGGAACCGCACCCGAAGGGCTACTTTTACGGCGACAACGTACTGACGATGACCAATCCCGCCCTCCCTGAGGACATGCAGAAGGAAGCGTCCACGGGCACACTGGCGCCCAACGACGTCACTGACGTGAACCCATCCTGGGCATGGGCCGCCGGCTCGGGAATTTCCACCGCCGCTGATTTGAAAACCTTGGGCGAAGCGATGGTCAACGGGAAGCTCCTCAATGCGGAGCTGCAGAAAAAGCGCCTCGAGACCTTCTTCCCCACCAAACCTGAGGACCCCAACGGCGCCTCCTACGGCTTGGGAATAGCGAAGTTCGGGAAGCTGTACGGCCACACGGGCGAGCTGCCGGGGTTCAACACCTTCATGGGCAGCGACCCCACCAACGGCGTCACGCTGATTGTTTGGACCAACCTGGCGCCGGCAGCCGACGGGCGCGATCCCGCTGTGGTGATCGCCCGCGCCCTGATCGGCAAGCTGTACCGCGCTTCCTGACGCTGGAAGCCCTTGCCTTCCCACAAGACGCGATATATCGTGATTTTATCAACGCGATATATCGCAACTTGGAGGGATCATGTCAGAGGAACTATGGACCGTGACGGGCCCGCAAACCATCGAAGTAGACAACGTCCGCTCCCTGAAGCTGGGCATCGTCAAAGGTCGCTTCGACATCGTTACGCACGAGGAACCTTTTGTGCGCATCGAAATCAGTGAAATCACGGGCGACCCCCTCACGGTGACGCTGGTGGACGGACGCCTGGAAGTGCGCCACCAGCTGCAGGGCCCCCAGGGGTGGTTCCGCAACCTGATGGGAACGGTCAACAACACCAGCACCAACTCGGTGGTGGTCGGGATTGCGCTGCCACCTGGCGTCGACGTCGAAGCCGGAACGGTGAGCGGCGACGGCATGGTCTCCGGCATCGGTGGCCGCACCCGCCTAAACACCGTGTCCGGTTCGGTCATGGCGGACGGCACCACCGGCGAACTGCACGTGAATACGGTCAGTGGTGAGGTTATCGCCAGGAACCACGACGGCGTCCTGACCGCCAAGAGCGTCTCCGGTGAGGTCACGGCGTCGGGAACCTTCACCAACGTCCGCGCCAGTACGGTCAGCGGCGACCTCAGCTTCGATCTCCAGGACTACACGAACGACCTTGGAGCCAACTCAGTCTCTGGCGACTTGACCATCAGGCTCCCCCACGATGTGGGGCTGGATATCGTGGCCAAGTCGGCAAGCGGAGCTGTGGTGATCGACGACCAGTTGTACGCCCAACCCGGAAGTAATGTGCACACCATCGTGGGACCGGACGAGCGGCTCATGCTTGTCCGCACGAATACGGTGTCCGGCAAGACGTACATCATCCACGGCTCCGCGCCTGCGGCGGGCAACCGCCCGCACCCGCCAGGGGAAGCAGGTCTGTGATGCCTCCGGTGTTCGCCCATGGTGCCCTGCGGCTGTATCTGCTGGCGCTGCTGGAGTCCGGCCCAAAGCATGGCTATGAGCTGATCAAGGCCCTCGGTGACCGCTTCGGCGGGACCTACTCCCCCAGCGCCGGAACCATCTATCCCCGCCTGGGAAAGCTGGAGGAGGAAGGACTCGTCGCCACTGAGACCGAAGGCCGCCGCACCAAGTACTCCATCACTGCAGCCGGGCGCGCTGAACTGGACAGCCGCAGGGAGGAACTTGCTGACGTGGAAGACACCATCTCCGCCTCCGTCAGGCGACTGGCGGACAACTTGCGGGCCGACATACGCAGCAATATGCGTGGTCTTCGAGCCGATCTGGCCGCGACCGCGGAAGCAGCCCGCAGCAGCGCTTCCTCCGCCACGTTCAGGAGCCATACATCGGGCCACACGCCCGAAGGCCAGCGGATCCTGAAGGAAGCAGAATTGATGGTGCAGGCCTTCCGGGACGATATCCGGGTGGAACTGAGACAGCACGGAGCAACCCGGCCCCTGACCCCGGTGGCATTGGAGACCGTGCGGGCGGTGCTGGACCAGGCACGTATCTCCATCCGGAATTCACTGAACAGCTGACCGGTTCGCGGCGCGGCACCCTGATGTGCGAAACTGGAGGGCAGCTCTATTGAGTATCAATCATTGAAGGAGGCCAGCTATGAGCAAGCGTGCACGTAAGCGTCGTGACCGTAAGCGCGGCGGCGCGAACCACGGCAAGCGTCCCAACACCTAAGCCAGCGGCTTAGCGTCAAGGCTTAAAGAGCGGGGGCCCCGGAAACCATGCGGTTTCCGGGGCCCTTGGCGTTAAGCACTCATCAGCAGGGGTGCTGCGAACCAGTCCCTGGATCAGGCATCTACAGGCTTGATGGAATGGATCCTGTCCAGGATGGAGTTCTTGAGGTTCTCGGGCGCGGATTCCGTGCACGAGCGCTTGACCATGGTGCGGATGAGGCACTCCAGGTCGTACTGCTCAGCACACTCATCACACGTGTCCAGGTGCTGCTTGATCTCCGTGAGGTCCTCACGGGTCAAGGCACCATCGAGGTACTCATAGATCCGCTGCATTCGCGTATCGTCGCAATCGCCCAATCCCTGGCAGTCGCTCATTTCTCTTTCTCCTGATTGTTGCTTCCGGCCGCGGCCTGATCTTCGGTGTGGGCCTTGAAGCCCCGTTCGGCGGCGTAGTCCGCCAGCATGTCCCGGAGCATCTTCCTGCCGCGGTGCAATCGCGACATGACAGTGCCGATCGGGGTGTTCATAATCTCCGAGATTTGCTTGTAGGCATATCCCTCAACGTCTGCGAAATAAACAGCCAGCCTGAACTCCTCAGGAATTGCCTGCAACGCATTCTTGACGTCGGAATCCGGCAGATGGTCAAGCGCCTCAGCTTCCGCCGAGCGCAGGCCCGCCGAGGTGTGCGACTCGGCCTTGGCCAGCTGCCAATCCTCGATCGTGTCCGAATTGGACTGCAGCGGTTCACGTTGCCGCTTCCGATAGAGGTTGATGTAGGTGTTGGTCAGGATCCGGTACAGCCACGCCTTGAGGTTGGTTCCTGGCTTGTACTGATGGAAAGCCGAGAATGCCTTGGTGTAGGCCTCCTGGACCAGGTCCTCAGCGTCCGATGGGTTCCGCGCCATCCGCATGGCAGCCGAGTACAGCTGGTCCACATACTGCATGGCGTCGCGCTCAAAACGCTCGCGCCGCTGCTCAGGGCTCTCCGCTGCGATATCGACGGCGGCCTGTTCCGGACCGTTGTCGCCATCGGTCGCTTCGGCTGCTTCGTACATGGCCGCTGCGGCCGGTTCAATGGTGCTCATCGTTGCCAAGTCTACTGTCAGCTTGGGAGAATCCGGCTGCACTCCATACCCGGCCTCCGGTAGAACCATGCGGTCCTTCACCAAAGTCAAAAAACCAACTCCGTTCAGCGAGCGGCAACGCCGTGCCGCAGTCCGGTCTTCACCGCACCTGAAACTCACAACGGTCGCTGCTGGGTAAATATTCCGCAAAGGTGCAAGACTAGAACCCGACTGCACCCCGTGAACACAACAATCATCGAACAGTGTGGCAAGCCACCCAGGAGGCACACCATGTCTTTTATCCGTTTTCTCGCGCGGCCCATGCTCGCGTCCAGCTTTGTCGTTGCAGGTCTGGACAAGCTCAAGAACGCCGATGACACCGCGAAGCAGCTCTCTCCGGTCCTTCGACGTGCCTCGGAATCACTTCCCTTCCGAACCGACGAGAAGACCCTCGCCCGTGTTCTCGGCGGTGCGCAGCTTGGGGCAGGGGTCCTGCTCGGGCTGGGCAAACTGTCGCGTTTTTCGGCCACGGTTCTTGCGTTGACCTCGGCCCTGAACTCCTACGTCGAGTGGCGTTCAGCGGACATCAGCACCAAAGAAGCCCGTAGCGCACGGAAAGCCCAGCTCCTGAAGAACATCTCGCTGACCGGCGGTGTGCTCCTGGCATCGGTGGACACTGAAGGGCGGCCAAGCATTGCCTGGCGCGCAGAGCACCTGGCAGCCGATGCCCGCAAGGTGACCGGCAAGCAGATCAAGAAGGCAGACAAAGCAGTTCGCAAGGCCGTAGACAACGCAGTTGGAGCATAAGGAAGCATGACAGGAACCACCGCCGCCAATACCGAAACAGGCAAAGCCGCCGACCTTCCGCTGTGGCCGGCCCCTTATGCCAAAGGGCCAGTCGATGCCACAGTGACTGTCCCCGGTTCAAAGTCGCTGACCAACCGGTTCCTCGTGTTGGCAGCTTTGGCGGATGGGCCCTCGCGCCTGCGGGCTCCCCTGCATTCGCGTGATTCTGCGCTGATGATCCAGGCCCTGCGCCAATTGGGCGCAACGGTAACAGAGGTCCCCGGTGACGGCGATTACGGACCCGACCTCGAAATCATTCCCCTTGATCCCACGGCCTCCAGCACGGAAACTGCCATCGACTGCGGTTTGGCCGGCACTGTCATGAGGTTCGTGCCCCCGCTGGCTGCTTTGCGCAGCGGTGCCACGATCTTCGACGGCGACCCCCATGCGCGCAACCGTCCGATGGGGACCATCATCGAGGCACTGATTGCTTTGGGAGTGCCGGTTGCAGCGGAAGGCGGCAGGACGCCGTCGGCCCTTCCCTTCACTGTGGAAGGCACCGGCGAGGTGCGTGGCGGGCACCTCGTCATCGATGCCAGCGCTTCTTCCCAGTTTGTCTCGGCCCTGCTGTTGGTGGGCGCGCGCTTTACTGAGGGCCTTCACCTGGAGCACGTGGGCAAACCCGTTCCCAGCCTCGACCACATCGCCATGACCGTCGAGGTTCTCCGGAGTGTTGGCGTGACGGTGGATGACTCGGTACCCAACCACTGGCGCGTCGCTCCCGGCACCATCAGGGCCTTCGACGAGCGCATCGAGCAGGACCTGTCCAATGCCGGGCCGTTCCTGGCTGCCGCACTGGCTACCCGCGGCACAGTCCGAATCCCGAACTGGCCAACAGGCACCACGCAGGTGGGCGATATGTGGCGCACCATCCTGGCAGCCATGGGGGCCACGGTGAGCCTGCATGAGGGAACCTTGACCGTGACCGGCGGAGCATCCATCCATGGCGCCGACTTCGACGAAACCAGCGAACTTGCACCCACGGTCGCCGCTTTGTGCGCCTTGGCCGAAAGCCCCTCGCGGTTGACCGGCATTGCCCACCTGCGCGGCCACGAAACCGACCGACTCGCAGCGCTGGTCACCGAGATCAACCGGCTTGGCGGAGACGCCGAGGAGACTGCCGATGGCTTGGTAATCCGCCCTGCGGCCCTTCATGGCGGGGTGGTGCACAGCTACGCGGACCACCGGATGGCAACCGCCGGCGCCATCCTGGGACTCGCCGTCGAAGGCGTTGAGGTGGAGGACATTGCCACCACGTCCAAAACCATGCCCGAGTTCCCCGAAATGTGGACGCGGATGCTCGAATCCGCCACTGCGGACGGGCACAGCAACTGACCATGGGACGCGACGCACGTTCATGGGATGAATCCGACGTCCGGATCCGGCCGAACAAAAAGGGCACCAGGCCAAGGACAAAGGATCGCCCCAGCCACGACGACGCTGTCATCGGGCGCATCATCACCGTTGACCGCGGACGCTACCGGGCGATCGTGGATGAGGACACTCCCAACGAGCGCGTCGTCATCGCAGCCCGCGCCCGTGAGCTTCGGCGGAACCCCGTAGTGCCAGGCGACTTCGTGGCACTGGTTGGCGACGTCTCCGGGTCACCCGACACCCTGGCACGCCTGGTCCGGGTGGAGGAACGCAGGACGCTGCTTCGGCGCAGCGCGGACGATACAGATCCGATCGAACGCGTAGTGGTAGCCAACGCCGACCAACTGGTGGTGGTGGTTGCAGCGGCCAATCCCGAGCCGCGCACCGGTTTCATCGACCGCGCGTTGGTTGCAGCGTACGACGCCGGCATTGAGCCCTTGCTGCTGATCACAAAGGCCGACGTCAAGGATCCCACGGCGTTGCTGGCGAACTACCTCAGCCTCGATTTCCCCGTGATCATCAGCCGCACCGCCGATTCT
Organism: Paenarthrobacter sp. NPDC057355; assembly: GCF_042667405.1. Classification (NCBI taxonomy): domain Bacteria; kingdom Bacillati; phylum Actinomycetota; class Actinomycetes; order Micrococcales; family Micrococcaceae; genus Paenarthrobacter; species Paenarthrobacter sp. NPDC057355. Next base: position 128,915 of record NZ_JBHVAL010000002.1, read on the forward strand.
GAAGCAAGCGGCATCGATGCCCGTTCCGATGACGGCCTGTCAGCCCGCTTGGACCGGGAAGCAGTGTCCCAACTCCGCTCCTACCTGGGCGGGAAAGTGACGGTCATGCTGGGCCACTCCGGCGTCGGAAAGTCCACGATGGTCAACGCCCTGACCGGAGCTGAACGTGCCACCGGCGGCGTGAACGCAGTCACCGGCCGGGGCCGTCACACGTCCTCTTCAGCCCTGGCCCTCAAGTTGGACGATGCACCGTCCGGCAGTTGGATCATCGACACCCCGGGCATCCGTTCCTTCGGCCTGGCCCACGTGGATCCTGACCGGATACTCCACTCCTTCCCGGATCTTGAGCCTGGCACCGAGACCTGCGACCGCGGCTGCAAGCACGACGCAACCGCCGTGAACTGCGGATTGGATGCTTGGGTCAACGACGGTCATGCCGGACCATCCGGTGTAGCGCGTTTGGCGTCCCTTCGACGCCTTCTGGGCGCGGACCCCCGCCTGGAAGCCAAGGAAGCCAAAGAGCTGGGCACTGTTAACTGACGGTAAGGCCTTAACGTCCCCACCGCCGCCCACGTTTCAGGATAGTTTGGTGGCATGACCCAACCCGCTTCCACCTACAACGACGACCTGCGCCTTGCCCATGTCCTCGCCGATTCCGTCGACGCCCAAACCATGGATCGCTTCAAGGCCCTGGACCTGCAGATCGAAACCAAGCCCGACCTCACACCGGTCACCGATGCAGACAAGGCCGCTGAGGAAGCCATTCGCGGTCAATTGTCGCGCTCGCGTCCCCGTGATGCGGTCCTGGGGGAAGAGTTCGGAAGCAGCGGGCACGGCTCACGACGTTGGATCATCGATCCCATCGACGGCACAAAGAATTTTGTCCGGGGCGTTCCTGTGTGGGCGACGCTGATCGCACTCGTTGATGAAGGTGAACCAGTTGTAGGCGTGGTCAGCGCTCCTGCCCTGGGCAAACGTTGGTGGGCGGCCAAGGACATGGGTGCTTACATGGGCCGGTCCCTGGCATCGGCAACCCGCTTGAAGGTCTCCAACGTCTCCCGCCTTGCCGACGCGTCCATGTCCTACTCCAGCCTGTCCGGCTGGAAAGAGCGGGGCAACCTGGACGAGTTCCTGGGGCTCACCGAGGATCTCTGGCGCACGCGCGCCTACGGCGACTTCTGGTCCTATTGCATGGTGGCCGAGGGCGCGGTGGACATCGCCTGCGAACCTGAGCTGAACCTCTACGACATGGCCGCTCTCGTTCCCATCGTGACCGAAGCCGGTGGACGCTTTACCTCCCTGGAAGGTGAAGACGGCCCCTTCGGCGGCAACGCCCTGGCCACAAACTCCATCCTCCACTCGGAGGTCCTGAAGCGCCTCAACCCTGGTTTGGACGATCTCCTACAGCCTCCTGCCTAAGTCGTGGCACCTTAAGGTTCATCGAATTTTCGACGGCGGTTGCCCCCTTTTTGGGGCAACCGCCGCTTTTTATTCGCAGGAAGGCCCGTTTTCCAACTCACGTAACAAACGGCTTAACAAAAGTCCGCGGCTTTGGACCCTTCCACGGACGTGCCTTAGCCTTTTTTACAGGTCACGAGTGCCAGCGCTAAACCCCGGTTAGCTGGCCGGCAACCCTCCATTCGCGGTGGGGTGCCCCGGGTGACGACCCGGCCGGTCCGGAACGGATGCGGCAAGCGCGGATCCCCCTGAGGGGGTCCCTCTTGAGTGAGGTCCCATGAGCACTGTCACGTTCAACTCAAACATCATTCCTTCCTTCATCGAAGACTCCCCCACTGCTGCCGCGGCCCGTCCGCTCGCTGCCGTTACCGGCGCGGAACTGCAGGCCCCTCTGATTCAGGGCGGCCACGTCCGCTATGCGAACCTCGACTATGGCGCCTCGGCTCCAGCATTGACGATCGTTTCCGCCTACCTCAACGAGGTCCTGCCTTACTACGCCAGCGTCCACCGCGGGGCGGGATTCGCCTCGCAGATCAGCACCTCCGTGTATGAAAATTCGCGGAACATTGTCCGTGAGTTCGTTGGCGGACGTGCCGATGACTCCGTCATCTTCACCCGGAACACCACGGACTCGCTGAACCTGTTGGCCGGCTGCCTTCCCCAGGAGGACGGGCAGTTCGCCGGGGAGGTCCTGTACTTGGACATTGAGCATCACGCGAACCTGTTGCCTTGGCAGGGAGTCCCGCACCGCAGCGTAGTTGCAGAGTCCACCTTGGCCGGCACCGTAGCCAAAATCGAAGCCGAACTGGCCCAGGGCGGCGTCAGCCTGCTTGCGGTAACCGGCGCTTCGAATGTCACCGGTGAGATCCTGCCCATCGCCCAGCTGGCGTCCTTGGCGCACCAGTACGGTGCGAGGATCGTCGTGGATGCCGCCCAACTCGCTCCGCACCGCCGCGTTAATATCGCAGAAGCGGACGTCGACTACATCGTCTTCTCCGGACACAAGCTCTATGCGCCATTCGGTGCAGGAGTTGTCGTGGGCCGCCCGGATTGGCTCGACGCCGGCATCCCGCACCTGGCAGGTGGCGGCGCTGTCCGCGAAGCCCGCCTGGATTCGGTGAGCTGGGCCACGGGCCCGGCCCGGCACGAAGGTGGCTCCCCCAACGTCCTCGGAGCTGCGACACTCGCCCGTGCTACCCAAGTCCTCGCGGCCTTGGACGAGGACGCCTGGCACGCTCACGAAGCCGGCATCCGCAGCTACCTGGTTGAGGGCCTCGAGGCCATCGACGGCGTAACGGTCCACCGGATCTTCAGCGACTCCGAGGACACCATCGGTGTGGTCAACTTCTCCGTTGAAGGATTCGACGCCGGGCTGGTCGCCGCGTATCTGGCCGCCGAGCACGGAGTGGGCCTCCGCGATGGCCGCTTCTGTGCCCACCCGTTGCTCAAGCGCCTGGGGCTGCCCTCTGGTTCCCTGCGGGCAAGCTTCGGCGTCGGCTCCCGGTTGGAGGACGCCACCAGGCTGCTTGCGGGCATCCAGGAACTCAAGCGCAACGGTTTGGGCTGGGACTACGTCGTGGACGAAGGCCGCTGGGTACCTGCCAACGACCACCGCAGCTACCCGGAGTGGGCGCCAAACACCCCGGGAACCGCAGGCGCAGCTCCCTGCACTGTCGACTAAAGAGCGCACCGTCGACCAACGGCGCAGCTGACCAAGCGCAAATCCCGGACTGAGGGTAAATTCGTAGGGTATCTTTTGGCTACCCCGTGAAGGAGTTCTGCGTGTCCCTGCGCACACCGGAAGGCGCTCCCGGCATACCCGGTCCCGCCGGGCCCCGTGGCCCCAAGCTCCATGCCTCGCGTCGGCATGAGCTTGGCCAGAGCTTCCAGGACGGCGGGGAGCACTATGACCGTGTGCGGCCCGGCTATCCGCTGGACTCCGTGGACTGGCTCGTACCCGAGGGGTCAGCAACCGCCGCAGATCTCGGCGCAGGTACGGGGAAGTTCAGTGCCCTTTTGGCCGAACGCGGACTTAGGGTCGTCGCCGTCGATCCTTCCACCGACATGTTGGAGCAACTGCGCAAGTCATATCCCGATATTCACGCATCGGAGGGAACGGCCGAGGCAACAGGGCTGGCGGACTCAGCATTCGACGTCGTCAGCGTTGCCCAGGCCTGGCACTGGTGTGAACCGCTCAAAGCCAGCACGGAAATTGCACGAATCCTCAGGCCCCACGGCGTACTGGGCTTGATCTGGAACCAACTGGACACTTCCGTTCCGTGGGTCCACCGGCTCTCCCGCATCATGCACGCCGGAGACGTCCACAAGCCGGGATTCCGGCCAATTATCGGTCCGGAATTCCAAGGGTTGGAGCGCCACCTCACTGAGTGGGCGGATCCGTTGACGCCCGAGGACATCATGGAGCTGACCAAGTCGCGCAGTTACTACCTTCGCGCCAACGAAGCCACCCGCGCCAAAGTCATGGGCAACCTGCAGTGGTACCTTTACGAACACCTCGGCCATGCGCCGGGCGACACTGTACAGCTTCCCTACCTGACGCAGACCTGGCGGGCATATAAAGTCCACGATGCCTCGCCACGGTAGGCTTGGACTGTGAAGACCAGTACGCCCTCCTCCTCGATCGAGGACTACGTCAAGGTCATTTACTCCTATACGGAGTGGCAGGACAAGCCGATCACGTCCTCGCAGCTCGCCCTGCGCCTTGGCGTCGCCAATTCGTCAGTGTCCGAGATGGTGCGCAAGCTCAAGGACCAGGGCCTGGTTGACCATCAGCCCTACAGCGCAATCCGCCTTACCCCGGAAGGCATGCGCCTGGCCCTTTCCATGGTCCGCAGGCACCGCCTCATCGAAACGTACTTGGTGGAGGAACTCGGTTACAGCTGGGACGAAGTCCATGACGAGGCCGAGATGTTGGAGCACGCGGTGTCCGATACTTTCATCGAACGCATGGCTGCGAAGCTTGGCCACCCTGCGCGCGACCCGCACGGTGATCCCATCCCCTCTGCTGACGGCACCGTGGAACTGCCGCATGCTTACCGCATGATCGAACTCGACCAGGGACACTCTGGCCGCATCACCCGTATCAGCGACGACAACCCCGATCTCCTGAGGTACCTGGCCGCAGAGGACATCCCGCTGGACGCGCCCGTTGAGGTAATGGGCCGCAAGCCTTTCGGTGGAGCGTTGGTGGTCCGGATCGGAAGCGGTCTAAACGGCCGCGAATTTGATCTCGCCGATGAAGTCGCCTCCGCTCTATGGGTTCAGAGCGCAGGCTCCCACCCAGGCTGCGTGCTTCCGGCCCGCTGACCCGGGCGGCACCCATGGTCAGCTGCGCTGCCCGGCGGGACCGCCGTCGTCCGACGCTGCGCCGGATTCACGGTCAGCGGCGGCTGGCGCTGGTGCGGGCGGGTTGCGGATCCCGACGGCGGACGCAACGGCGCCGGCCAGGAAAAGAACCGCCGTGGCCACCAAGGCGTTGTAGAGTCCTTGCCTGTTGAAGGCCGGCCCTACAATCACTCCCGCGAAAGCGATGGCGATCAACCCTGCGATACGGGCGACGGCATTGTTGACGGCTGATCCGATTCCGGCTTCTGCCTGCGGGACAGCCCCAAGGATTGCTGCCGTCAGCGGCGCTACCAGCGTCGCAAGTCCAACGCCGAAGACGATCTGGCCCGGCAGCACCTGCGTCCAGTAGTTGAGGGGCTCCTGCACTGACAGCGACATCAGGAAACCCACACCGCATAGCAGCGGACCCGCAGTCATGAACCAGCGGGGACCGTACTTACCGGCAAGCCCGCCGAAGTACGACGCCCCAACCATCAGAATGACAGTTCCCGGCAGCAAGGCCATGCCCGCGACCGTGGCGCCCAGTCCTCCCACCTGTTGCAGATAGATTCCCATCACGAAGAAACCAAGCGATATCCCGGCGTAGATTGCCAGCGTTGCCAGATTCCCCCAGGCGAAATTTCGTATGGCGAACAACCCCAGCGGCAACATGGGATCGGCTGTTCGACCCTCATGGACCAGGAACAGGATCATGGCCAGCACCCACAGCGCCAAGGGCACCCACACCTGCGGGCTCCCCCACCCCAGGCGTCCCTGCTCGATGAACGCGAACACCGGTCCACCGAGGCCGGCCATGGCCAGGAAAGCGCCAAGATAATCGATCCGCTTTGTCTTGTCCCGGGCTTCGTCTGAGGCGCGAAGGCCCGCAAGGACCGGCCAGATTGCCACTGCGGGGACCACATTAATGAAGAATATGACCCGCCAGGAAAGAAGGTCCACGGCAGCGCCGCCGATCAGGGGGGCAACGATTGCCGCAGCGCTGGTCCATCCCGACCATTGTCCGATGGCTTTCGACTGTGCAGGCCCGGAAAACGAAGTAATGATCATCGCCAATGAACTTGGCACCAGCAGTGCACCGGCAATCCCCTGCAGGGCCCGCGAAACCACCAGGATTTCTCCTGTCCACGCCAAACCGCAGAGCATCGAGGTCACTGCAAAGCCTGCCAGGCCCCACTCAAGGATCCGAGCCCTCCCAAAATGGTCGGATAAGGAACCCGCCACCAGGATCAGCGCCCCCAGCGTCAAAAGATAGGAGTCCACCACCCACTGCTGGATCACCAGGCCGCCACCCAGTTCCCGGCCGATGGCCGGCAGTGCGAGATTGACCACAAAACCGTCCAGTATGGCGATGAAGGACGCCACGATTGCCACGACAAGAACCCGTTTTTGCAGGGGGGTACTCGGCGGCAGGGCAGGAGCGTCAGTCATGAGCACAGCCTACGCCCGCCAAGTCCCGTATCGTTGTATGGTGATCAGCAGACGTGATGCCGCTTTGGCTCTTGATATTCCGATGGAAATGGCCCAACGCCACGGCATTCCGTCCCGCCTCTCCGAGGCCGATCTTCGGCAGTTGCAGGACAATCCTCCGGCATGGCTGGTGCAGTCGCGAGCCAACCGGACAGGAAAGCGACCGGTCTGGGTCCACCTCAGCTGTGCCGTATGCGGCTACACCGAGGCTGTCCGCCCCAAGAAATGGTGGCCCGACTTTTCCTTCGTCTACTGCGGAACCCACAGAAATAGTGAGCTGCCCAAGCTCTTCCTTGGTGAAGTCCGAAGTGAGTACGACGGAGTGGGCAGCCGCTTCGTCGGCGTCGTGGATGTGCCGGAGAGCAAAGCCTGACCTGCCCTCACTGCCGGCTCATTTCCGATGGGAAAGCGGTCAGCTGGACGGTCTTGCCGTCCCGAAGTACCGTCAAGGGGAAGGGCTGGCCGATGGCTCCTTCAAAGAGCAATTTCTGAAGGCTTTCCGCACTGGATACTGCCCGGCCCTGCGCGCGAAGCACCAGGTCCCCGGGCAGCAACCCGGACTTCTCGGCAGGAGAGCCGGCAATGACCTCGACCACCCGCAAACCTTCTTTCTGGCCCGTCCTCACCACAGCACTGGCGTCGAGCGGAATAGGAGTGCTCACCAGTCCCAGATAAGCGCGGCGGACGCGGCCATCCCTGAGGAGCGAGCCGATGATGCGTTGGGTTGTTGCATTGATGGGCACGGCCAGGCCGAGTCCCAAGCCTGCAACAGCGGTGTTGATCCCTACGATCCGGCCCTTGGTGTCCGCCAACGCACCTCCTGAGTTCCCGGGATTGAGGGCTGCATCGGTTTGTATGACGTCCTCGATGACCCGACGGTGCTCACCGGACCGGACGGGGATGGACCGCCCCAAACCGCTCACCACTCCGGCGGTCACGGAACCGGCGAGTCCCAGTGGATTTCCCACGGCAATCACCAGTTGGCCCACGCGCAAGGTATCGGCATCGCCCAGCAGGGCCGGTGCAGGGGTGGACTTGAGCCCACGTACTACGGCAAGGTCAGACAAGGGATCCGCTCCCACCAATTCAACGTCCGTCTGCTTGCCATCGGCGAAGACAGCCCTGCCGGATTGGAGACCGGCAACCACGTGGGCGTTGGTCAGCATGTAACCGTCCGCGGTGAAGACCACTGCGGAGCCGCTGCCGACGCGGACTTGGCCCCGGCGCCCCGTACTCATCATTTCGATGGCGGCAACATGGGGCGTTACGGACTCCGCCACCCTGATCACCACCCGTGAGTAGTCGTCGAGGGCCTGCCCCTCGTCCGGGTCCTCCATCGCGAAATCCGGCTCGATGCTCATCCTGTGCCTCCCGCTGCCTGACCAGCGCTGCCTGCCGTCACACCCGGCGAAGCGCCTATCCACTTCAACGGTCGAGGCCGCGCCCGTAGTCCTGTGCGCGCTACGCCGTGGGTGAACGCCTGGATCGCGGCACTTGGCCCGGAGCACGGCAAAGCCCCTGGACCGCGAGGGTCCAGGGGCTTTGCCAAGGGTGGAGATGGGGGGAATTGAACCCCCGTCCGATGTCGTGTTGTCAGGGCTTCTCCGGGCGCAGTTCGCGTCGGATTTTCTCGGCCCCAGCCATCCTGCGAACAGGTGGCTGATCCGGGCCCAGTCATCTAAAAGTCCCGTTTACCTCAATGACGAAGGCAAACAGCAGTGGCTATCTAAATGACGCCAGGAACCGGGGCGATAGCAACCCCGGGCTGACGGACTGTCTTACTGCTTAGGCAGCGAGAGCGAAGTCAGTGCGCTTAGATTCGGCACTTATTGGTTTGCAGACAGCGTTTACGAGATAATTCTGCATCCTCGGCCCGCTTCACCTGTCGCGACTAACATCGTCGAAACCGATCATCCCCGTATTTTGTTACCAAACCCGGCAGGAACCACGTGGGTCCCTGTCGGACTACCAATCATAACGCATTCAGGCGGCTTGTCATTCCCGTTGGCGCCGTGCGTCTTTTTTAGCGTCGGTTGCGCTCACGCAGCTCGCGAAGGGATTCGCGCTTGTCCTGCTGCTCGCGCAGCGTCTGCCGCTTGTCGTAGTCCTTCTTACCTCGGGCGATGGCGATTTCCACCTTGGCCCGTCCGTCCAGGAAGTACAGCTGGAGGGGCACGACAGTAAAGCCCGACTCACGGATCTTGTGCGAGATCTTGTTCAGTTCCTCGCGGTGCAGCAGGAGCTTACGACGACGGCGGGCGGCGTGGTTGGTCCAGCTCCCCTGGTTGTATTCGGGAATGTGGATACCTTCCATCCACAGCTCGTCGTTGTAGAAGGTGCAGAAGCCATCGACCATGGAGGCATGGCCTTCACGGAGGGATTTCACCTCCGTACCCATCAACGCGATGCCGGCCTCGTAGGTATCGAGGACATGGTAGTCATGCCGGGCCTTCCGATTGGTGGCCACTACCTTACGGCCACTTTCCTTGGGCACGGTAGAACTCCTTAGTAGATGCGGATTTGAACCAGTGTACGCCAGCGGAGGCGCATTTTCGGACCCTAGAGGAGGGTCATGGGATCCACCGCTGTGCCATTGAGCCACGTCTCGAAGTGCGCGTGGCAACCCGTGGAGTTACCGGTGCTCCCGGAATAGGCAATGAGCTGGCCCTGTGCCACCCTCTGTCCGTTCGCCACCACGATGCTGCTGTTGTGGTAATAAATGGTGGTCAACGAGTTTCCTTGCACGACGCCGTGGGATAGCTTGACGCGCCACCCGCCGCCATCGGCGGAGTTCCATCCTGAGTTGAAAACCTCGCCCGCTGCGGCGGCGTAGACAGGCGTTCCACACGCGGCGCCGAAGTCGATGCCGGTGTGCATGTAACCGCCGGTGCCGTAGAAATCGATGGTTCCTGGCGGCGTCGCACGCCATCCGAAGCCGGAAGTGATCGGAACGTAACTGGCGAAGGGATGACGCAAGCCAAATGCCGACGGCGAGCCGGCAGCAGGCGGGACGTACGGCGTCTCGGGAGGTGCCGGCCGGCCGGCGGCAGCTGCTGCTGCTGCGGCCGCTGCTTCTGCTTCTGCGGCGAGGCGGCGCTGTTCTGCTTCCCATGCTTCGCGCAGCTTCCGGTCACGCTCAACAATTTCGGCGGCAACTGTGTCCTGCTCTGCCTTTACCCGGGCAAGGTTTGCTTCAATCCCGGGCTTGGCTGCCTGCAGCTGTCCATTAAGGCGCGTTGTGTCCTCGATCAGCTTGTCCACTTCGGCCTTTTTGCTGGCGGCCTCGTCCCTCGCGGATTTCTCCCTTTCAAGCGCGGCGTCAGCCTTGGCCTTCAGATCCTGGATTTCTTCCTCGACTGCCACGAGCCTCGCCTGCGAGTTTACGTTGGTCGCATTCTGCTGGGTCAGCTTGGTCATTGCCGCGTTTTGGCTTCGCATGGCCTGGTCCGCCAGGTCCATGGACTCGGTCAAATTGCCGTTCTCACTGGAGCCGAACAAGAGGGCAACGTTGGTAGGCACGCCACCGGACTTGTAGGCCTGGGAAGCGATCTGCCCAATCAGTTTCTTGGTATCGCTGATTTTCTGCTTGTCGTTTTCCAGCTGTTCGGTGATCTTAGCCTTGTTCTGCTGTGCCAGCTCAACGCGGGCGGCCAAGGCTTCCACTTCCTTGACGGCGCTGGCGACCCGGCCCTGAGCCTCCAAAAGGGCCTGCTGGGCACCCGGAAGGCGGCCCTGGTAGATCACAAGGTCTCCGGCGGCTTTGGCGATGTTTGCGTCAACGAACTCCAAGGATGCCTGGACGCGCGCTGCTTCTGCTTCCAGTGCTGCTTGCTGGTCCTCCAGGTTGTCCGCATGGGCAACCGGCGCCCCGGACAGGAGACTGACGGCCAGCCCGACGGCGAGGACGGCACCCATCATCCGCGCCTGGCCCGACGCCAAGCGCCGCCGCAGGGAAATCCGGTCCAACGTGGTCATCAGGAATCCTTTTCGATTGCAACAGTGGAAAGTCCAGGGAACGGGGGCACGGCTAGACCTTCAGGTACTTCCGGAGAGTCAGCAACGACGAGATCCCCGCCAGCCCGGCACCAAGCGCGATCAGGACGGGCGCAATCACCAGGACCTGGGTGGAGGAGATAAATGGTGTGTTCAGGAATTGCTTTGAGAGGTCCCCATTGAGCCAGAAGTGGGCCATAAGCCATAGCGTCACGGAAGCCAGAACCGCTCCAACGACGGCGGCAATGATGCCTTCGAGGATGAACGGCAGTTGGATCACGGTCTTGGAAGCACCCACGAGCCGCATGATCCCGGTTTCCCGCCGTCGGCTGAAGGCAGACAGCCGGATGGTGGTGGTTATCAGGAGCACCGCGCAGAAGATCATCACAGCGGCTACGCCCACAGCAGCCACAGAGGCCCCGTTCATCCAGGAGAAGATGCGCTCCAAGACCTGCCTCTGGTCACTGACTGTCTCTACCCCGGGCTGGGAGGAGAACGTTTCGCTGATGATCTGGTATTTTTCAGGGTTCTTCATGTTGATGCGGAACGAGGCCGGCAACTGGTCCTCGGACACCGAATCAACGATCGGAGAATTGGAGAACTGTTCTTTGAAGTGCTTGTACGCCTCGGACTGGGACTCGAATTGGAAGTCATTGATGTACTGCTTCACCGCCGGTGACTCCAGCATGGTCCGTATGTTGTCCTGCTGCTCCTTCGTCGCTGGGCCCGAAGCGCAACCGACCGCCGTCGAGCCGTCATTGCAGAGGAACACGGCCACCTGGACTTTGTCGTACCAGTAGCCTTTCATCTGGTTGATCTGCATCTGCAGCATTCCCGCTGCACCAACAAAGGTCAGGGACACAAAGGTCACCAGGACCACGGAAATCACCATGGAAAGGTTCCGGCGCAGACCGCTGCCGATTTCCCCGAGGATAAAAAGGAGCCTCACAGCTGTGCCCCCTGGGCGCGGTCGAGTTCCTCGCCACTGGCATCCTTGAGCCTGCGCGACTCGCCAACTACGGGAATCATCGACGTGTACAGGGCTTTCGCTTCGTCGCGAATGACTTTTCCATTCTTCAGTTCCACCACGCGTCGACGCATTTCGTTCACGATGTCGTCGTCGTGGGTGGCCATGACCACCGTGGTGCCGTTTTGGTTGATCTTGTCCAGGACGCCCATGATTCCCATCGAGGTAATGGGGTCCAGGTTTCCGGTCGGCTCGTCTGCGAGGAGAATCCCGGGGCGGTTTACGACGGCGCGGGCGATCGCCACACGCTGTTGCTCACCACCAGAGAGTTCGTGCGGCATACGCCGTTCCTTGCCTTCGAGGCCAACTGTCTTCAAGACCTCGGGAACGGTTTCGCGGATGATGGAGCGGCTCTTGCCTATGACCTGCATGGCGAAAGCAACGTTGGCGAAGACATTCTTCTGCGGCAGCAGGCGGAAATCCTGGAATACCACACCGATGCCGCGGCGCAACTTGGGAACGCGCCAGCTCGAAATGTTGGCAACGTTCTGGCCAGCGACATAGACGGACCCTGCGGAGGCTTTGTCTTCCTTGAGGATCAACCGGAGGAAAGTGGATTTGCCTGAGCCCGAGGCGCCCACAAGGAACGTGAATTCGCCGCGGTTGATCTCAAGGCTGACAGAATCGAGCGCCGGTCGGGCATTCTGCTCGTAGACCTTGGTGACATTCTCAAATCTGATCATGGCCCTTAGTACCCCGCCGGACATGACATGAGTCGCCCAGTCCAACAGCCGGAGCGCGGGCTTTCGATGGGGGAAGTGAGAGCACCGGCCTTTCGACTATACGCACGGGTATGTCAGCATCCTGCTGCTTTCGGGGGCGTGTCGCCGAATAAAGGCGAGCCTGACAAGCTGCTGGCAGTCGTCTGCTTACGAGCTTGCCGCGGCGTTGCGGTTGCCGGTCCGCCAACGGATGCCGGCGTCGATGAAGTCATCGATGTCCCCGTCGAGAACAGCCGAGGTGTTACCCACCTCGTGTTCGGTCCGCAGGTCCTTGACCATCTGGTAGGGGTTCAAGACGTAGGAGCGCATCTGATCGCCCCATGATGCCTTGACGTCTCCTGCAAGCGCCTTTTTCTCGGCGTCCTGCTGTTCCTTCTTAAGCAGCAACAACCGGGACTGCAGCACCCTCATCGCGGCGGCGCGGTTTTGGAGCTGCGACTTTTCGTTCTGCATGGAGACCACGATGCCCGTAGGAATGTGCGTCAACCGCACTGCGGAGTCGGTGGTGTTGACCGACTGCCCGCCCGGACCAGAGGAGCGGAACACATCGACGCGGATCTCGTTGTCAGGAATTTCGATGGAGTCGGTCTGCTCAATCAGTGGGATGACTTCGACTGCCGCAAAGGAGGTCTGCCTGCGGCCTTGGTTGTCGAAAGGACTGATGCGTACCAAGCGGTGGGTACCCGCTTCCACGCTCAGCGTGCCGAAGGCATAAGGGGCCTTGACTTCGAATGTGGCCGATTTCAGGCCTGCTTCTTCGGCGTAGGAGGTGTCCATCACCGTGGTGGGGTAGCCATGACGCTCCGCCCATCGCAGATACATCCGCATGAGCATTTCGGCAAAGTCCGCTGCATCCACGCCGCCTGCTCCCGCCCGGATGGTCACCACGGCCTCGCGTTCGTCGTACTCCCCGGAGAGCAACGTGACAACTTCAAGCTCGGCCAGGGCCTTGCGGATGGATTCCAGCTCCTTGGCAGCTTCTGCCATTGATGCTTCGTCGCCCTCATCCTGGCCCAGTTCCACCAAGACCTCGAGATCGTCAATCCTGGCCTCAAGCTTCTCCAGGCGTTCGACTTCCGACTGCCGGTGGGACAGGCGAGATGTCACCACCTGCGCCGAAGCGGGGTCATCCCAAAGGTCCGGGGCTCCGGCTTGCTCGCTCAGTTCAGCGATTTCAGCTTTGAGGGCATCGACGTCAGTGACGTTTTCGATGGAGCCATAGGTTGCTCGGAGTGCGCGGATTTCTGCGGGAAAATCTATTTCAGCCATGGTTATCCCAGCGTACGCTATCGGTCGGGCTCCCCTGGCGGATCCACATCTGCCTGCCCCATCATTACTGCGTTAGCCGTTATTACTGCGTCAGCCTCGAGCGCGCAGTGGCCTTCGCTTCGATGACGATCCCGTCTGGAACCAGGAAACTGATCACCGGCGGATGTGCCACTGCCTTCAGGACCACTACGGCCGTGCCACCCGGTTCGCCCCCGGTTCCCTCCGTCACTTCCAAGTTCTCATGATGGTCAAAAGCTTCGCTCTTTTGCAGATAGGACCCTGCTGCTGCCAGGACCCGGTCATCGGCCAGCAACACGGCAGGCACGCTCCCGCCTTGCAGCTCGTCCACCAGATACGAGTCCGCAGCCGCGAGCGCAGCGCCGTCCGCCAGCGACAACAGTTTCTTGTGCTCCAAATACATAGCAGAGGCGGCCATCACCACTGTGGCCAGAAGCAGGGCCAAGATGACGTATCCCAGAATGAGCACGGTGATTTGTCCGTCATCTCCGGGCCTGTATGGTTCGCGAAGTTGGTGGCCAGTCCGCTCGGCATTGCAAGACCTGAATACATGGGCAAGTCCAGCATTACGGCGTATTCCTGCCCTGCTCACTGAAAACGTCCCACGATTTGCGTCGCCGAGGCAGTCAGTCTGCTGGCGCTTAGGTGCAGTGTGTCTCCGAAGGGAACCATCGGAAGAGGTACGTCCAGCCCCACCGTCACAGTAACGCTGGCCCCGGACGCCAGGCAGTTTTCCTGATCGCAGGTGATCTGGACGGTTGCCTGTTCAGGTGTGTGTCCGTAGTCAGCCAAGGCAACCACCACGGACTGCTCCGCCGCCAGCTTTGCTCCCGCCGGATCCGACTGAGTCACGAAAACCTTTGCGGCTTGGTCTGCTGCCCCGACCACGCCGAACGATGCCCCTTGAATTTGCCCAATCGTCACTACGAAGTAGATCAGGGGCACCAACAACAGGGTGGCCAAGAACGTAAACTCCACGACGGCACTGCCCCGCTGACCGTCGAGGCTCCGGGAACCCGGGTGGGCATCGCTCGTCGCTTCGGCCACGCACAGTGCCTTGCGCGCCCTGTGCCGGAGGGCTCGCCCGAAGGACCTCGCGGGTTCACCCAGCGAGCGCAGCATGTCCGCGTACCTCCATCGACCCACCAGGTCCCAGCAGCCCAAGAACCGGCATTGGAGCCCGGACGGAAACCTCCAGGGTGCGGATGCCGTCCATGTCCACTTCGCTGGTGGTGATGTCTTGGGCGAAGCCTGGGTTTAACGCCGAAGTGATCAGCTCTGCGGTCCGGGCTTCGGCATCCGAGGACGTGCGGTCGGCCAGTGAACCATACCGCGCTCCCGACGCCGCGGCATCAATGAGTGTATTGCGGACATGAAGAATCAGCATGAGCTGAATGACAGACATGCAAAACACGGTCAACAGTGCTCCTACAAGCACAAAGTCCACCACTGCCGACCCTCGTTCCTCGACGGCCCGGTTCACCGATGCCCGCCTAATGGCTGAGCGGTTCGCAGCTGAGCAGTTCGCGGTGAGCGGTTCCTGGCCCGGTGGTGGAGGACTTCCCGGGACGTCCGCCGGCCCGGAATTACTTGCCCACCTTTGCCATGGCTTGATTGAACATCTCATTCAATGCGGGCGTAGCCAGAGCGAGAAGGCCGGCAACCAGCGCGGCGGACATTAATGTGATCATGACCCAACTGAGGATATTTGGATACTCTTTACCTATGACCAAGCCTGTAGCCGCAATATACGCCCGACTCTCAAGGGACAAGAAGAAGGGCAGCGCCGATGAGGGCCTGTCAATCGCCCAGCAGATCAAGGCGTGCGAAGAGTTCATCCAGCGCCAAGGCTGGACCCAAGGTAAGACCTATCAGGACAACGACGTCAGCGCGAAGAACGTCAAGTTCCGCGACGGCTTTGAGCAGATGCTTGAGGACAAGCCGGAGGTTGTTATTGTCTGGAATCAGGACCGCCTTGAGCGCGGCTTCCATGACGCGCTGGCACGCTTCTTCTTCGCTGGCCTCACCGGCTACGAATCCTCAGGCATGCCTATCAGCGCCGAGACAGCTTCCGGAGAGTTTCAAGCTGGCATCAAGTCGCTTGTCTCCCGCTATGAGGTCAAGCTCAAGGCCGAACGTCAGAAGCTCGCGTACAAGAGGGATGCAGAAGCGAACAAGTGGCACTATGCCCGTCCGGTGTTCGGCAATGACCGCAAGACCGGCAAGCTCATCCCGGATGAGGCTGAGGCTATCCGTAAGTCAGCGAAGGCTCTGGCCGCTGAGGAAACCACATTCTTCAAGGTCTCCAAGGACTGGAACGCCCAAGGCTTTCGGACTCCGGAGAGCAAGGGCGCTGGTGGCCGTCACTGGGAGCCAGGAACAGTGCGAAACTTTTTCACAGCACCCCGGCTTATCGGGAAGCGCGTCTACGACGGCAAGACTTACGACATGACAGCCAACGGCTGGGAGCCTGTACTTGATGAGGACACCTTCAACACCATTCAAGACCTCATCAACGCAGCTAAGACAGGAAGGCGTGGCGTACAGGGAAGCCGGAACATGCCGCACCTCCTGACAGGGATTGCTACCTGTGAGGTTTGCGGCAAGGGCATGAATGTTCAATACCGTGGCGGCGCTGGCTCTACCAAGGCTTATCGGTGCACTACTCCCGGCCATGTCTCCCGCGTGGCGGCACCCCTTGAGAAGTGGGTTGTTGAGAAGTTCCTGTACCTCCTGATGCATGATGGAGCAGAAAAGGTGGTCAGCCCTGATACCCATGGCTCCGCTACCAAGCTCCGACTTGAGCGCGTGGAAGCTACCAAGGCTCATGAGGCGTGGCTTGATGAGGCTGTAGAGGCAAGCCTGTCCCCTACCCTCATCGGCAAGAAGGTAGCAGCGCACACTGCCAAGCTCGCGGAGATTGACGCTCGACTGTTGGAGGTCTTGCGGGAAACGTCCTTTGCTGGCTTGCTGCCTGAGTTGGCTTCCGAAGGCCCAGCGGCCATGTGGAAGCGCTGGGAGTCGGTTCCGATGGACAAGAAGCGTGCCGTGATTCAGTCCCTCTTTGCGGAGATCGTTGTAAAGAAGTGCCCTCAGGGTCGCAAGTTCCGGCCTGAGTACATCAAGCTCAAGGCAACGGATCTCATGCTTCAACTGGTGGACTTGAACGCTGACGCAGAGCCATTACCCGCTGGAATGCTGGAATCGCTGGTTCCGCAGGAAGCCTGATTTGAGAAAAGACCTTCGAACTGATAGACTGAAGAACTCAGGAATTCCTAGGAAGCCCTCACCGTCTGGTGGGGGCTTCCTCCCGTATCAGGGACCGTCTTAGACTAAAGCCGTTTATCAAAAACCATATAGATATACCCCTAGGGGTAATGCATATAAAGCTTGGTTGACATTGTTTGATAAACGGTATGTTGGGAATTCAATTAACACCCATGCCGTTTTATGGTGTATAATTGGATAATAAGCAAACAACGAAAGTAGGACCCATGCAAGGACGCCCAAGAACGGAACTAGAAAAACTACGTCAGTCGCGAACAGCTACGGAACGCAGCCTAGATAGGCTCACCCGCGTGCACGTTGCCGAGATGACAGCAAGGCAGATGAAGATCGCCAGACTGAACGCTGAGATTGAAGAACTAGAGAAAGCTGTACCTCAGATCAGCGTCAACAACTGAGGACATAGAAAAACCCCCGAGCCTGTGACAACAACGGGGGCTTCTCAAACCAATTCACTTGAAAGTAGGAAACCGATGTAAGCGTAACGACAAAGAGACAAAAAATACGGTAACCCAATACATATATTATAGCAGAAAATGCAGGGTATGTGTTAGTTGGGGCCAAGCTAAATAGAAGACAAAACGACATGAAAGGGGTCCGATGACCTCAACTACAACCCGAAGGATTTACTTTGAACACTCAGTACGACATTGCCCAGACCATCGAGAAGTGGCGTCTGGCCGAACTCAACAAGCACACCCTTACCGAAAAGGCTGACTACTACCGCCTTGCAGGGTCACTGCCCCTCACTGATCTGGACGCAGCTAGCAAGCTGGCTGAGATCTTTGAAGATCACCTGACATTTATCCCCTACTCTGCCAACGGTGGAGATTGGTACGTCTGGAACGGCGTAATCCATGCCAAGGATGACCGAAGCCTTGTGGATGACTACCTTGCTACTGGCTTTGCAAATGCCCTGAAAGGCATTGCCGAGTATGCCGGAGATTACCTTGCTGGCTCCACGATGAGCGACGACGACAAGACCGCAGCCCGTAAGGGAATGGCTGAACTCTTCCGCTATGCCAAGAACATCCGTTCTGCCTCCGGCCTCAGCAACCTCAAGAAGCGCATCCGCCTTGAGTTCCAAGAAGCACCTGACTACTTCGATCAAGATCAGCGTTGGGCCGTCATGTCCGATGGGCGCGTGATCGACCTTGAGAACATCGACGCGCAGCCGCTGGACGCCTCCCCCAAACGTCCGGTATCCCGTCACCTTGGAGTCACTCAGTCCGGTTCCTGGCCTTCCCCTGATGTCCTCCCGATGAAGTGGGCGCAGGCTCTCAATGACTGGACTCCGGACACGGAAGTACAGGACTACCTCCGCATTGCAGCCGGGGCCGCGCTGTTGGGTAAGGGAGACGCCAAGAACATCGTGACGCTGGTAGGACTCAGCCACACCGGCAAGTCAACATACATCAACGTCCTCCGTGAAGTGTTCGGAACGTATGCCGGTGAACTTCCGCCAACTGCCATCGTGCAGAAGTACGGGGGCGCTACCAACTTCGAACAGCACAAGGCCCGTGGCAAGCGCTTCCTGTACCTCTCAGAGCCGCAGAAGCAGCGCACAGACGATGCATTCCTCAAAGCCCTTGCTGGCGGTGGTGACACGATCACAACCTCTAAGAAGGGACAGGACGGCGTTGAGTGGCAAGCACAGTGTGTCCTCCACATTGCCGCCAACCACATCCCTGAGTTCGACACGACAGACAATGCGATTGTTGGCCGAATGAACATCGTTGGATTCGATCACGTATTCAGCCCTGACTCCATGGACCGCAACAAGAACCTAGTCCGCGACCTGATCAACGATGAGGGCGCAGGAATCATGTTCTGGATCCTGGACGGCGCACGCGAGTACCTGAGGGTTGGTCACATCCCGGTTCCGGAGTCCATCCGCAAGCGTGGATCTCAGAACGTTGTGGAGTCATCCGCAGCCCTGACATGGCTGACAGAGATGGTGGAGACGGATGAGTACGTCATCGATCCGGATTGCTACATGAAGGACATGATCACTCCGAAGGACGGCTACGCGATCTTCTCCCGCTGGTGCTTCGAGAACGGTGAGAGGCTCCTGACGCAGAAGCGCTGGCTGAAGGACATTGAGGCCTATAACAACATGCCTGCCGACCGTAGGGGGAAGCGCTCCAATGGTCATGCTCGCGTCTGGGGTGTCCGTGAAAGTGCACGCCGCGAAGAAAGAAAACTGCACCTCGGTTCTTCGACTGGTGGCACGGATTTCGCCGACATCGTGAAGCAGCTTGAAACTGCTCCTCCGGTGCAGTGACGTGCTCACCGAGTGCGGACCAAAAATCCCTAGATCTAGAGGCTAAATAGCCTATAAGTGCCTAAGTGCAATTATTATTTATGTAAGTAGTAGTAATTAATACTTACGTAGTAAGTACCCTATATGGCTATAGCGGCTACTGGAAAAAAAATTATTGCACTTAGGTACGGACCAACTTTTCAGTGACTCAAGTCACCACATACCTAAGGAATCATCATGAACGCAATTACACCGGAACCAACACCCATCTACTGGGGAACATCGGAAGCCACGAAGCCCCTCTACGATCAGGAAGCCCTGACCCGAACAGACCTCTACCGACTCCCGACAGAACACGGTGGATTCACCTACCCCAAGGAATGGGACGGGGAACGTGTCTTGATCGTTGGACTTGACCCGATCACCGGACTTCCATGGTTCCTCAACCCTGCCGATGAAAAGGATGCCACCCGATGATTAGCGTCCTCCTACTTATCGGAATCGTTGGCTGGATCATCAAGGACCACAGGGCGGTAATGAAGGAACTCCGAACACTCCGCACCAAGGCCAAGCTTGCTGAGAATGGTTCTCAAATAACTGGTATAATAGTAGTGGGGGACAAATAGGGAAGTCCGTTCGAATTGAATGCCTTTCCGAATACCTTGTGACGCTTGAACCATTAGGCGGACAGGGAGAACGGAATACACGACAATGGACCCCACAACACTCATCACCTCAGCACCTCCGGAGTATGTGCCCCTGCTAATCCTTGTAGCTCTAGGGATCAAGGCTTGGCAATGGTGGATACTCAGGAATGCTGATAACAATGACACCCCCGCTACCGGGTAATAGGTAAGCGTGACAGCCGGGAATAGACCGGCCTTTGTCATTTAACGAACACGTTAGGAATAGCCGTGGAAGAACAACCATCAATGCCCTGTCCTGTATGTGGCAATCATTGGGTAACGGACGTAGCCGACCCATGCACGGACCCGGTACGCGGTAACACCGCAGAGTAAGCGCATCACTTCAGACTGTCGCTGAGTAACTAACGACAGAAGGGCAAGCGGCCCAACCGGATGCTGACCGGCGAAACAGGTTCACGACGTAATGACGAAAGCCAAGAAAGGGCTGACTCGTCATGCCGTCTAACCGTAAGTACACCAGCACCCGCAGTGGTGCAGCACGCAAGATAGTAGCTGCCTCACTCCCCGCACCCTGCTTCCGATGTGGCCGTGTGGTCACAGCAGATATGAAGTGGGAAGCAGACCATCCCATCTCCCGCGTACAGGCTGAGGCACTGGGTATCCCACAGTCAGAGCAGGATGCATCGGTCGTTGCTGCTCACGCTTCGTGCAACCACAAGCACGGCGCATCATTGGGCAACAAGCTCAGGACAAAGCGTGCAGAATTTCGCAGAGTCACGCCGATCAAACGCGAAATAAATTTTTCCAGCGACGGCCTTGAGAGTCTCGGGGGAGCCCCTCAAGTTTTCTCTCCGGAGGCCTCAGAATGACCGCTGAGACCTTTAGAGCCATCCCCCGTCACATCTCCCCCACTCCTGAGAACACGCCCATTACAGCGGCTCTCAGAGGCTCCAAAGAGACCGGCCTTGAGCTACTGCCGCAGGGAATTATGGTCGCTCGCGTCCTTGAAGCAAAGGACGAAGACGGCGAGTTCCTTTACCCCGAAGTTGTCATCCAGATTCCCCGCCGTGCCACTAAGACAACCACCATCACCAATGTCCTCCTAGGTCGCTGCTTCAGCATTCCTGGCTACAAGGTCGTCCAGACCGGACAGGACGGCGCACGCGCTAGGCAGGCCTTCAACAACATGGCCTCCGCACTGGAATACGCCTACCCCGATGAGGCCACACGCCCATTCCGCTACTACCGCGCAAACGGCACAGAGCGTCTGGTGTGGGACAACGGCTCTGTGTGGTGGGTTGTACCGCCTCAGGCGCGTGCTTTCCGTGGTGCATCGGCCAACGTGATTTGGGCAGACGAAGCCGGAGAGTATGACGCCGCCATCACCGCCCAGCTCATCGAGGGCGCTCTCCCCTTGCTGGACACCGTGAAGAATTCGCAGGTCATCATCTCCGGAACCTCCCCGGCAACCCGTGAGGGTCTGCTGTGGGACTACCTAGTGACAGGCCGCAAGGGCACAGAAGGCATCGGAATCGTGGACTTCTCCATGAGGCCTGACGATGACCCCACAGATGAGGATGTTTGGTACCGCGTGCATCCTGGCCTTGCCGCTGGACTCACCAGTATCAAGACAATCCGCAAGCGCTTCGAGACCATGAAGCTCATCTCTTTCCAGCGTGAGTATCTATGTGCAGATCCTCAGGCCGCGAACATTGCCGCCATTGATCCGGAGGACTGGCTAGCTACACAGGTAGACAAGATGCCGGAGATCCCAAGAGGAAACTTCACACTCTCCTATGACGTGCATCCGGATGGACAGTCAGCCGCTATAGCGCTCGCCTACTACACAGAGGCCGGCCTGCCACACATCCAGATTGTTGACTACCGCGCTGGCTTCTCATGGGTGCCCGGTGAGCTAGCCAAGTGGATGAAGGAACACCGAGGGCTTGAGGTTGTCTTCGACTCCATCGGACATAACAACGCTGTGTTCCAGACTGTCCAGAGAATGCGCGGAGTACCTTCACAAGGCCTGAGGCCCATCACCATGAAGGATTCCTCAGGCGGCGTATCCCTGCTAACCGGAGCAATTGCAGACCGCGCCATTGTGCACGCGGAGGACAGGGATCTAGACGCAGCCGTGGAGGGTGCAAACTTCCGTTTCGTAAATGACTCCCGACTATTCGGAAGGCGTACGAGTTTGGAAGATGTATCCCCGTTGGTGGCTTGCGCTAATGCGCTCTACGTTGCCGCAGGAAATACCTACAAGGCTCCACGCAAACGACGTGAGGCAATTCTCTTGTAGACATATGCGTCAACTCATGGTAGTGAATTCATGGTATAATAGATATAACGCAATCGGCTTCTGCGTTATTACGTGAGTCCGCTGAGGCAGATGGTTCCTTAGAATCTTCCCATCTGCCTCAGTGTTCGTAATTAAGTGCCAATGAAAAATCAAAACAAAACCTGTAGTACGTCATGTCTTGATTTTTCATTGGAGCCAGTTTGGGAATTTTTACAAAGAGCACGAAGCTCAACGACTTCGCCACTCAGAGCGCTTACTCTGGTGAGCCACTAATCCAGTCCATTTGGTCGCCGAACACTCTTCAAAAAGTCCTCTTCCCTAACGTTGATTCCAACGCCTACCCCGTCACCGTTGACGAGGCCATCAGTATTCCTGCCGTAAACGCAGCCCTTGGAATCTATTGCGGTGTTTGCTCCCGCTTCCCACTCACGGCTACCAACAATGCCGCTTGGCTCACCACCACCACACAGGCGTCTGTCACTCCGCAGCTCCGCATTGCCAAGCTTGTTGAAGATCTCATCTTCTTCAACGCCGCCGTCCTCTACGTCACACGCGACGAAGCCGGATACGTCAACGACGCTGTCCGCGTACCGCCTCACCGCTGGAGCACTGACGACAAGGGCAATGTCCTTATTGATCAGAAGCCACTGGATCAGAACTCCATCGTCTTTATCGCAGGCCTCAAGACTGCTGGCTTCCTAACAGCCGCACGCGGAACCGTACGCCACGCCGCAGCTCTGGAACGCACAGCACTCAACCGCTCAGTCAACCCTTCACCCATCACGGTTATTGCCGAGACAGAGAAGAGTGTTGCCTCTGAGGAAGAGATTGACGAAATGCTTGCCGACTACGGCAATGCACGCCGACAGGAGAACGGTGGCCTTGTCTTCCAGCCATTCGGCCTAGAGGTCAAGGACTATGGCGGATCTGATTCCGCTTCTCAAATGCTGACATCCGCACGCATGCAGGCACGTACAGACCTGGCTAACCACCTCAACATTTCATCCAGCTACCTAGATGGATTGACCGGCAATTCAGATGTGTATTCAAACAGCCTTCAAACCAAGTCGGAGCTTCTCCACTTGAGTTTGATGCTCTTCACAGAACCAATTGCTAACCGCCTATCTCAAGACGACGTAACCCCTCCCGGCGTCAAAGTGACCTTCGACTATTCAGAGTTTGAAGTCAGTACGGATGCCAAGGGAAACATCGGAACCGCAGTAGAAAGCACTCCAAATGACTAACACTATTCATGCATACGGAGAGCTACTTAAAGCCTCCGAGTCTGACAGAACACTCCGCTACAAACTTCTCCCATTCGGTGAGAAATCCGGAGTCACCAATCAGGGAAGCTTTACCGCCCGCAAAGGCGCGGTCAAGATCCCGTCAGATATCTCTCACCTCATCGTCAACACAGACCACAAGCAGGAAAACCCTATTGGGCGCTTCGTATCTGTAGAGGAAGCCGACGACGCACTATACGCAACTATCCACATCTCAGAGTTTGAGCGCGGAGACGAAGCCCTACACGCCGCCCTGACCGGCGAGATGTCCGGGATCTCTATTGAGGTTCGCCGTCCCGTCATCCGATCAGGCGTCCTTGTCTCCGGCGAGATGACCGGAGCCGCACTGACCCCAACACCCTCCATGGCATCGGCCCTACTGATGGCCGCCGAAATCGGAGAGCTACCCGATACCGAAGATTCCGAAGCTCAGGAGATCCCTGACGCCGAGGCAACAACCGCAGAAGCCGAAGAGGCGGAAGCAACAACTATCACTCCCGAAAAGGAAGACAACATGTCTGAAAACACCGCTGCTCCCGCAGCAGAATTTCTTGCCGCTTCAGCTAGCGGTGCTACTTCTAAGTCCGCTCTTGAAGAGTTCTCCGAGATGCTTGCGGAAGGTGCCTCCTTCGGTGCCCCGGCTGCTCTCCACGCTGCTCTGACCGATATCACCAAGGCGAACAGCTACGACAAGACCGCAGTTCCCGCCTACGTCGGCGAGCTGTACCAGACAGGCCGCAACTACTCTGCCAAGTACTCTGTACTTCTCGGTCAGAAGCCGCTCGTAGCTACAACCATCAAGGGCTGGAAGTTCAATGTCCTTCCCCAGGTCGCTTACGACTACGCAGGATTCCCGGCTGAAATCGGAACCAACTCCCCTACCGTCACTGAGGTAACAGCTACCGCTGCTCAGCTTGCCGGTGGTCACACCCTTGACCGCCTAACACTCACCCTCAACGACGGTGGATACGTTGCCGCTTACCTCCGTGAGTGCACAGACGACTTCGAGCGCAAGCTTGATACGAAGGCTCTTGACTTCATTGACACCACAGCAACCGCTGTGACCGGTGTTGGTGGAACCGCTTACGACAAGCTTCTCAAGGGCGCTCAGCTCATTGCTGAGACCGGTACTCCTGAGTGGGCAATCGTTGGCGCGGATCTGTGGCTTGAACTCATGAAGACCACGGACACCAACAAGCTTGCTCTTATCGGCGCATCCATCGGACTTTCCGAAGGTGCATTTGCAAACTTCCGCCTTGTACCGGCCCCGCTTTCCCGCACCTCGCTCAACGGCAAGATCATCATCGGTACTTCCAAGGCCGCTGAGATGTACACCCTTCCCGGTGGCCCTGTCCGCGTGAACGCTGCTGACGTATCTCGCAACGGTGAGGTCAACGGCGTATGGGGTGCGTACGCATTCCTTGAACACGACAAGCGCGAACTCATCAAGGTCTCCTAATTTTTTTAACTCGGTTAATGCGAATGACACTCACTCTCAGAAAGGACGGGATCAATGTACTGGAACGAAAGCGACTACGACTACGTAACTGCTATCTGGCAGGACGCGCCGGATGTCACTGACACCGAATACAGCGCGTACATGGAAGCATCCAACGCTCTCTGTGTGGCATATGCTCCCGCCCTTTCTGAGGGTGCGGAGATCCCCACCAACTACCGCATGGCTGAGGTCTATTGGGCCATGCATCTTTGGGCCGGAACCCGAGCGGATGCCAACGGCTCCATGGGCGCTCCTGACTACTCCATCCCGGTAGCTCGCTATGACCTCAAAGCCCAGGATCTCTTGAGGCCTAAGTCATCAGCACTTCGGAGGCTCCGATGAATCCACGCAAGGAAGTAGCGGAGCAAATCAAAGCTGACAATTCGGCATTCACGGTTCTGGATTACCCGGCGACCCTGCCGCTCAACATCAACAACGGCAAGGTTCGCGTTTCCGTCTATCGCACCAGCTTTGAAGTCAATGACAACAACTCGCAGATTACCCACAATCTCAAAGTTGAAATCCTCATCTCCCGAGCTTCAAGCGCTCAGGCAGAAGACGAGCTAGATGCCGTCGTGGACAAAGTAATGCTCTCACTGGAACGCATGCCGGATGTCTATTGGCAGGAAGCCAAACGGTACACGGAATCGGAGAAATTCGACGCCTATGAAATCAGCCTAATTGCAATCCGCAAGCAGGTTTATAAATCACAAACGCTTAGCTCTTAGAAAGGCTAGACAATGGCTTCTGTAGTCAACAACATTCTTACGCTCAAGAACACCATCGTAAAGATCACCAACACCCGCACAGGCACACCAACCTTCACTGAGTTCTCGGACGCAACAAACTCAGCAGTCCTCAACATGGCCTACGACATCATCGAGCACAAGCCGGTATCCGGCGTGAACCAAACTCAGGTTGGGACCATCACGTGGAGTGCAACGCTTGAAATCTCCCAGGATCTCAAGACCGGTTCCTTCTGGCTCTACTGCCTCAACAACCACGGTGCAGCCGGAAAGATCGAGTTCTACCCCAAGGGCGGAACCCTTCCTAAGGTAACCGGAGACATCATCATTGGTGCACCTTCACAGGTCGGTGGATCTGCTGGCTCAGCACTCTACGCAACCGTGACTTTCAGCTTCGACGGCGCTGCAACGGTAACCCCTGAGGCCTAATGGCAAAGTTCTACGTCGATGGGAAGGGTTTCAACAAAGCAGAGCGCATCTTTCGTCAGCTTCCAAATGAGCTAAAGAAAGATTTGCGTCGTGTGCAGCGATCCGAAACCCTTCCCATTTGGCGAGAAGAAATCAATGCACGTAAGTCGATTAGCCCTATTGCCGAGCGCGTATACAAGTCCGGTATATCGGTGAAGACCGGAGCAAATCTGGTTCTTGTGGCTAGAGGCTCAAGCCGCAAAATCGGTTCCCGCCGAATACCGCAGTACGTACTTCAAGGTGCAGCGGAATTCGGTTCTAAGCCGACCAACTACACCAAGTACAACCGCGTCTCCCCAAAGGGTAAGCGCCACACGGTTACACGCCGCACACGTGCTGGCCTGTCTCAGAACAGGCGTACAGGCTACGTCGCTGTACCCGCAGCAAAGGCCGCAGTGAGCCGCATTCAATCACTAAACATTCAGACAACAATGCGCAGGATTCACCTAGCAGCAGAAGGAAAGTAGCCATGGCCGGAGGAAAGCCAATTGAGACAGTCATTGACCTAGATGTTGATGGCGTCGTTTCAGGCGCCGAAAAGGTTGCTGACTCTTTCGACGATATACAAGACTCCCTCAAGGACACCGGCAAGGCCGGTGAGAAGTCCCTAGAGCAGCTAGAAGACTCAGCCAAGGACGCGGCCAAAGTCATCGACCGTGACCTAACCAAGGCTCTGGACGAAGTTGAGGACAAAGCCAAGGCCTCCGGCAAGCGCATGGGAGACGGTGTAAAGGCCGGAACGGACAAGGCCGGTGAAGGCCTCAGCAACTTCAAGGAAGAGACCGCAAGCACAGCCCGTGAGGCCGGTGCTTCGTTCGGTTCCATTGAAGACGGCGCGGACGCTATGCAAGAGATCCTGGCTAACGCTCTAGGCGGCTTTGGTCCGCTAGGTGCTGCCGCTGGTATCGGCCTTGCTGTTGGTCTAGGTGCCGCCTTTACAGCCATGCAGGAAGGCGCTGAAAAGGCTACGGCCATGAAGGAAGCCGCTGTTGAGCTTGCCGGGAAGATCGAGGAAGCCGGTGGCCGCATTGAGAATGTGGACATCGGAAGCATCATCTCCGACTGGGGCCGTGAGGTTAAGGAAGACAACTGGCTAACCTTTTGGGCCGATGAGTCCAGCACCAACTTTCAGGACGTAGCCAAGAAGGCTGAGAAGACCGGTGTAACCGCCAAGGATGCCATCCGTGGCATGAAGGGCACTGCTGAGGATTCCCAAGGCTTCCTAGATGCCACAAAGGATGAGTGGGAACGCCTCTCCGGCGTCATCAAAGAAGGAACCATCACCACAGACCGTGGCGGATTGTCCTTCACTGAAGCGGCCAAAGACGCCATGGAGAAAAAGAAGGCTCTGGAAGAGCTTCGTAAGGGTGCCGAAGACAACATTGCAACCACCAAAGATGCAATCCAAATCTACGACATTGAAAAAGACGCAATTGAGGGAACCACACAGTCCCTTACTGACAACATTGCAGCCCTTGAGGAACGCGCCGATTCCGTCCGTAGCTCCATCTCTTCCGAGATTGCTTACTTGGATTCAGTTGATGACGTGACAGCCAAGTTTGAGGAAAACGGCCAAACTCTGGACCGCGCCACCAAGGCAGGCCGCGAGAACGAATCCGCCGTACTGGATCAGGCCGCAGCTATCGCCCAGCTTGCACAGGACTCTCTCAACGCCGGAACTGACACGGAGCTTGTGACAAGCAAGTTCCAAGCACAGAAAGACGCGCTGATCAATCAGGTTATGCCTGCCTTTGGCGGATCTCGTGAGGCCGCACGCCTATACATCGAGCAAATCCTGAAAACCCCTCCGACGGCGACAACCAAAGTCCAGTTGGAAGGCGTACAGGCGGCTAAGACCGAGCTTGACGAGCTAGGCCGCGCACGCACGGTTCCGCTCCACATCAACCCTGACGGCACCGCCGTAGAGAACTGGTACATGAGCCAGCAGGGCCGAAAGATCTTCGTTGACTTCGCACCTAGAGGAGGTGGGCAAGCGGCAACCCTGCCGTAGCTCATGACTACATTTACAGCTACTCCGGACACTGCCACAGGCTCTGTCCTACTTGAGATCACACAGACCGCAGCCGTTACCCGCGTCGTACGCACTGACGCCAACGGAATTGCTGATGTGCGCTTTGCTGACGGTCAGCTCCCCTCTGCCTCCACCGGAACAACCATCGTGTCTGACTATGAGGCCGCTCACGGCTTCGTCTCCTACTTGGTGTACACCTCCGCTGGCACCGTCAGCGGAAGCACAACCCTTGTTTTGGCGAACCCCTGGCTCACTGTCCCGATCATGCCGCAGTACTCCGAGACCGTGCAGACCGTTACCCAGTACAGCTCAAACCGAGCCACAAACAACACGGTTCACCGTCCCATCGGACGCGCTGACTCTCTCGTTGTCATGGGAAAACTGGGAGACCGTACCGGAAGTCTTGAAATCTTCTGCAACGACTACTCCACAACCCGCAAGCTTGAGCGCGTATTTGAACGTGGGGAAATCGTCATGCTCCGTCAGCGCGTGGAGGGTCTGGATCAGTACTTTACGGTCACGGACATTCCCGTAGCGCCCTATGCCGTGAATGGGGAAAAGGGCACTCAGTGGGCAATGACCATCAACTACGTGGAAGTCCGCAGACCTCTCGGAGATCTGGCCGGAAACCTCGGATGGACCTTCGACGCGCTGGCCGCTGCCTACCCGTCCTTTGATGCCGTCGCCGCAGCCTATGTGGACTTCGACGCGTTGACGCTGGGAGAAGCAATTGCCTAACCCATACGCGCCATATAGGGAAGACGCTGAGACCCAACACCGCTACAGCCTCCGTCACGTCTGGAAGGTCATGGCTCACCCCAAGACCGGAGACCCATTTGAGCTTGACATTGATGACCTGTCAGTTGGCTTCGACGCAACATGGTCTCCCTACGTACAGGCTCAGCTCACAGCCAAACTCATCAGCGATCAAGCACAACTAGACAGGCTTGATCCGCGCTATGGATGCCGCCTGAAGGTCTACGCCGGTTACATCTACGACGGCATGCAGGATGACTTGCAACTCCTAGCGGACCTTCACCTTCGCAGCCGCATTGTGAGCCGTCCGGAGAACGTCATCAAGCTTGTTGCCGAGTCTGACGACAGGCTCACACACGACTACCGCCGTTTGAGCTGGCATGCCCAAGCTCCGACAACGGGACTCAATGCCTTCGTGAAGCATCACGCGGACATTGCAGCGCTTCCCGGCACCGCAACTGTCCTGTCAGACTTCCCGACTGTCTACGGCGCTTCAGCGCTCTCCGGCCTTGTCCAGGAGCCGGGACAGACGAGTGCAGACATGCTCAATGAAGCTTCCCAGCGTCTAGGCGTGAGGATCTTCTGTGATGAGTACCGCGTCTGGCACGTACAGAAGCCGGATGCACTCAAGTCGGTTACGTCCCTCAAGCTCTTCACCGGAGCTGAATCAACCCTGCTATCCGCCGAGACCGCACTAAATCGCGGTGAAAGCAATGAGGACGGGTTCAAGAATGCCGCGTGCATCAAATACGCGTGGACCGATGGAGCCGGAAACGAACAGGTGATCTACGGGAACGCCAACGTTGTTACCGGTGCTGAGTCCGTCTACGCCGTTGGCTACATGACCGCTTACGAAGAGCGCGACTTCCCGACTACGCAGACTAACGCGGACTCCGCAGCTTCGACGCTGGTAGCTGGCCGCATGTCTCGTGGTCAGACGGTCTCCGTCTCCGCTGTGTCGGCCTACTGGCTACGTCCGGGAATGACCGTCACCGTCCAACTCCCGATTGGCACTCAGCAGCGCTACATCGTCTCCGGCGTCAACTTCTCATCACTATCCGGCCTCATGAGCCTGTCACTTCGTCAACCAATGTCCGCTGTTATCAGCACTACCGCATAAGGAAATCCCATGCCATCAACACTCAATTTCGGCATCACTTACCCGGCTGGATCAGTCGCGCCCAACGTCCCGCTCGTGCTTCAGAACACCGCTGAGAGCGTCGATGCCGCACTGACCGCTATTCAGGCGTCTACAACTTCGAATGTGGCCCTTGGTGGCCTGTACAACCAATACACCTCAACCGGCGCGTACGGCGTTCCCAAGTTCACTAAGGCCTTCAACAAGACCATCTCCACCACGGGCATGATTGGCACGACCGGAACAACCATCACAATGAACGCTGGAACGCAATACCTTGTGGCAACCCTTCCCGTTGGTAGCCGTCCCGCTTTTGATCAGATCATCCGTCCCGTCACGTCGAACACCATGGGACCGGGAACACTCTACGTCCGTGCGAATGGTGACGTGCAGTTCGAAACAACAACCACGTTCACCAACCTTGCCAAGGGATCTTTCTTCATCTCGCTGGACAACATCCAATGGCAGGCGGTTTAACGCTCTATCTGACCATCGGCCCTGGCCTATCTCATGCACCGGGTGTGCTTCGTACGGGCGAAGCATCCACTAGGCGCGCGGTATCGCCAACGCGACACGCCGTCAGAGGGACGACGCGCAAAAAAATTTTCAACAGCAAAGTACTCCACAGGGTGTGGACAGACTATCGAAAAACCTTGAAAAATCAAGGGTTTGACGCTGTGTGACCTGTGGAGTACTTCGCTTGCCCTGTGGATTGAAGGGCAGTGTCTTACACGAGTGTCATTTCCGAGTCGAAATTGTCCGGAGTGGCCAGTAGGCTTGTACTACAGGCAAAGACGCTCAGGAGACGCACGGTCACCTGAGAACTAGGCAAGACCTCTTGTAAGGGTTTACTTATCTTGGCGGATATGTTTACACGTTACAGGTGTTCGAAGCGTTGCAACAAACCGTTGCGGCGTGTCGAAACCATTTTGAGATCTCGCTGGCTGTCTGTAGATGGGTTACAGAAATGACTGCTAACAAAAAGCAGACAAGCAGTAAGGCCGCAACAGCCGCAAGCAAGGTTCTGCGGGACGGACGCACAAGCGCCGCCTCAAAGACCGCAGCAGCTAGCGCACTCTCCCAGAAGGGCAGGGGCAAGAAGTGAGGGGCCGTAGGGAGCGGGAGACTCCCAGCGACGGTGAAGAACGCTTCTTTTGGGGCGGGAACGGTAATACGCAGCCCTATACGGAGACTTACAGCTCCGAGAAGGGTAAGTGGCTTCGTGACCTCTAGCTAGATCCAGGGAAGGCCTCATCCGAAAGGGT
Source organism: Paenarthrobacter sp. NPDC057355 (assembly GCF_042667405.1). NCBI lineage: Bacteria > Bacillati > Actinomycetota > Actinomycetes > Micrococcales > Micrococcaceae > Paenarthrobacter > Paenarthrobacter sp. NPDC057355. The sequence continues at coordinate 159,918 of NZ_JBHVAL010000002.1, forward strand.
GGGGTCTTCTCTCGTTAAGGGAGCCGGGACAGTTATGTAAGTTGTTGGCATGGACGCGGACACTCTCAAGATCCTCATTGGCGCTATTGCTGTCATCACATCTGGCTTGGGTGGTCAGTGGTTGGCGGGGCGAAACAGCAGGCTTTCCGCTCAGGCGGCTCACGAGCGAGATAAGGAGAAGTGGGCTAACGAACTCAGATACAAGACGTACCTGAACCTAGTTGAGCAGGTTGAAGTCTCGTTCGTTCTCCTGTCAAAGGCCGGAAGAGGCGACATTGAGGCCATAGGGGAAGCCATTGTCAGCATCAATAGTTGGAAGGCTCCTGATTTACGGCTTGTCGGCAGTAAGGAAGTTCGAAACTTGGCGAACGAGCTAAGTACAGAACTCAGGACGTGGCACCGCGCCTTGCATAAGGGTGAAGTCTCGACAGAAGAAGCAGAAGCTCTCCGCGACAAGAATCTTGTTAAGTTTCAAGGTCTTGTGGACCGCATTCGACTTGAAATCGCCCCTGAGTAGGGCTGCTCGCAACATGGGTATCCAAATATCCTTGGTCACCCGGGCACGTCTCCACGTTCCCGCCCGGCAGGCCCAGGGACTGCCCGAACGACAACGCTCATGAACAGGCCCCGGGCCTCGAGGGTCCGGACCGATGCAGTGGACGCAATGGACGACATTCTTGACATGAATTTCATGGTTCTCCCCGGTATTGGTGGTGGTCTGAAGACTTTGTTGCTTGAGCGGACAGCGGACAGGACCCGGTGGGTGCGACGCCGCTGGCGTCAGAGGTTCAGCTGCAGGGCCGCGATGGCTGGAAATGCAGCGAATAAAACTGTCAGTGGCAGGACGCCGAAGACGAGTGGCACCATCATGGCGATCTCTTTCCGACCGGCAGATTCCATTAGTTCGCGTTTGGCGGCATCCCGGACATCGGCAGCTTGCGCCCGAAGGACGTCAGCCAGTGGCGTTCCACGTTCCACAGCAACCACCAGGCCATCGAAGAACCTGACCAGCGGAGGTAACTCCGTGCGGCTGGAAAAGGACTGCAGCGCTTCGACAAGTGGCATCCCCGACCGGGCATCCGCGAGGATCAAGCTGAACTCATTGGAGAGTTCCCCTTGGGAGCTGCGGCTCACACGGTCCATGGCCCCCAACGCGCTTTCCCCCGCGGCAACGGCAAGCGCCATAAGCTCTGCGAGGCTGGGAAATTCCGACAACATTCTTCTTTCACGTCGTCGCATTTGCTGGCCCAGCACGTAGTCGCGGAGCATGTACCCTCCGAGGGCGCCCCCGATCACGCCAATGAATGAAATGAAAGGGCTGAACTGCCCGGACGCTGCACGGGCCGCGATGACGAGCAATGCAAGGACCAGGCCTCCACCTGCCCAGAGGACTTGCTCTACCCTGAAATCAAGGATTGATTTCGTGGACCCTGAACGCGCAAGCCGCTTTGACGCAGCCGTTGACCCAACGTTCAAGCGTGATATAGAGGACATGGCATCGCGGAAAAAGGGCCGAATAATCCGTTCCAACGGCCCAAATGGCGTGAGGTCCTGCTCCGGGGCGGCCAGCAGCCGCGATTCGAGACTCCTGGCCTTCAGCTGCGGGCTGACGCGCTGCGAGAAAGTCATTCGACGCATGAACGGCAGACGCGTCAGGATCAACCAGCATCCGGTTCCAAGGAGCACTCCAGCAAGTACGGCCAAGGTCAATGACGTGCTCATCGAAGAACACGTTCATCGTCAGGCAATGCACCAACGCGAAGCATCAACGAATAGCAGAGCACCGATACCAGCAGGCCCCCCACGAGCACCATGGCGCCCGCTGCGGAGTTATAAGCCAGCATCGCCTCAGCTCGGCTGGCCATCACCGCCAGGACTATCCATGGTGCAGCGACTGCCAACCTGGCGGCATTGACTGTCCATGATTGTCTGGCCTCCAGCTCACTCCGTGTCCGGGCGTCGTCCCTGAGGAAGTCCGATAAGGTGCCCAACATACGGCCAAGGTCGGATCCGCCCACCTCGCGGGTCATCCGCAGAGCTTCAAGGATGCGGTCTGCCACTGGATCGGCGAGACGGTCTTTCAGCCTGTTAAGAGCTGCCTCGAAGTGCCCAACGGCGCGGTAGTCTGTGCCGAAGTCAAGGAAGAGCGTTCTCAGCTCCCCGGGGCCTTTGTATCCCAGCTGGATGAGGGCTTCGGGCAAAGCAAGGCCGGCGCGAATGGCTGAGCGCAGGTGATCCACGACGTCAGGCCAGAGCAAGCGAAGCGCCGCACGCCGCTTGCGCGCCCTCCACCGCACAATGCCCACAGGTACCCAGGATCCGAACAACCCGAAACACAGTGAAACTGCAGGCGATCCCGTAACGATCTGGAACACGATCGCAACGGCCAGGCCGAAGCCCCCGCAACTGAGAAGCAACGCAGGTCCTGTCACCCTCTCAATCCCTGCCGACAGAAGCAGCTGGTCCAAGCGACGCCGCTTGTCTTTTCCGGGCCTTTGGTTCGGCTCGTCCCATGTGGACCACCAAATAAGGAATAGCCCGAAGCCACACAGAACACCCAGGAGCGGTGCCATCAGTTCACCTCGAGCAGAGCGGCCACATCGAAGCCAGCGCGGGCGAATTTTTCCGCGGCCGGCATCGCATTGGGTCTGGGCTGGAGCTGGCCCGCCGTCATCCCAAATACGCTGGAGGACTCGATGATTCCGTTTTCAACCCGCCGGCCCAAGGCAAGCACCTCGGTGACTTGCCTTCGCCCCGATGGATGCCGGCCACAGTGGACCACCAGGTCGATGCATGAGGCCACAGTGGGAACCACGAAAGCACTGGCGATGTTGGCTCCGGCCAGAAGGGGCAACGTGCAGATCTTGGTGACGGCGTCATGGGCTGAATTGGCGTGCACCGTACACATCCCTGGAAGGCCCGAGTTAAGGGCGATCAGCATATCCAGGCTTTCAGCTTCACGGACTTCGCCCACAATCAATCTGTCCGGCCGCATTCGAAGGGCTTCCTTGACCAGTCGGCGGAGCGGAATTTCGCCTTCACCCTCCAAATTCGGTTGACGGCATTGAAGTCCGATGACATCGCGCAAAGGAAGCTGCAGTTCAAAGATCTCTTCAACGGTGATGACCCGTTCCCGTGAACCAATGTGGGCCCCAAGGCAGTTAAGCATGGTGGTCTTTCCAGCCTGCGTGGCCCCTGAGACAAGAATGTTCAGGCCGCTGGCAACTGCTGCGCCGAGAAACCTTGCGGCTTGGTGCGACAGGCTCCCAAGCTCAACCAGGTGCTCGAGCCTGCTGGCGCGGGCGGTGAACTTCCTGATGTTCACGGCCCAGTACTTCCTGGTGATGTCGGGAATGGCGACATGGAGCCTTGATCCGTCGGGGAGCGCCGCGTCGACGAAGGGCGAAGACAAGTCCAGCCGACGTCCGGAAGTCTTCAGCATGCGCTCGACCAGATCACGGACCTGCTGCTCAGTCAGACTCACAGCGGTTAGTTCGGACTCCCCGTTACGGGCTACGTAGACCTCATGGGGTGCATTGATCCAGATCTCTTCGATTGAATCGTCATCAAGGAGCGGCTGCAGCGGCCCCAAGCCCGCAACGGCGTCGAAGATACGGCGGCGGGCAGTCTCAAGATGACCCAGCGGAGGAAGCGGCGCAACGAGGGCCCGTTCGTCATAGTCGCTGACCGCCTCTTCAACGAGGCTCCGGACATCACCCGCCTGTTGGAGCGGATCCAGGCCACGACGCCGGATCAGCTCCCGGACCTCTCCTTCGACGATCCTTACTGCATCCACAGTTCTCCCCACGGGTCATGATGGCGTAAACGAGAGGCGCATCTCGAGTCACTTACGCTAAGTGAGCCATGGGTCCGCCTCAAGTCAGTCACGGCGGTATGTGGATAACTCGACTTCTCCAGTCACGGCAGCACCGTGAATCCCACTAGTCACTCCTGTTTCAGGATGTTAGGGTAAAGCCCGTTAGGAGCTGGCCTATGGTCTCACGCGCAGGCGCCCGAAGCTTGTCCCTAAGCCACACCATGCACCGCTGAGCCGCGGTACAGGGCCGGATGTGATGATGAAACATAAATTGATGGTCCCGGCGGGACGAATTCCCTTGGCGCGCGTAGGGCTGGCGCTGGCCGTAGCCCTCACGGCAGGCGGCTTCCTCGGAGCGCCTGCCTGGGCCCAAACCCCGGTCCCTCAACCGGCCCCAGCTTCAGGGACTCCGTCACCAGGATCACCACAGGGCCCCAAACCAGCAGGTAACGGCCCCGCGTCGACTCCGGCCGAAAACAGCCCTCCCCCCGGAAAGTTGCCTGACCAGCAAGCGCCGATCACCGGCGTCGAACTTTCTCCTGGCGGCGCGACCACGCCCGCGCCCGACACCGACAGCAAAGCCGAAGCGCAGCCCGCAAAGCCCAAGGCGATGCCGGGCAATGCCCCGGACGCCGAGACCATGAAAGCCGCGATGCGGGCGGCCATTCCGGCCGGCGGCGCAGAAATGGGCCAGCGCTCCCCCAGGGTCGTCACTGCAAAACAGGGCAAGGAGGCGGCTGGCCCTGCCCGCGCCAAAACCATAGGTGGGGCGGTCCAAGCCGTGGTGCCGATGGCAGCTGACCCGGACCACTGGCGCCCTACCATCGGAATCCAAGGCCAGGACGTCAGCGCGCACCAAGGCAATGTCAACTGGCAAAGCCAATGGAGCCAAGGCTCGCGGTGGGCTTACGTGAAAGCTTCCGAAGGCAACTACTACCTCAACGAAAACTACGCCCAGCAGTACAACGGTTCCCGAAATGTTGGCATGGTCCGCGGCGCATACCACTTCGCCATCCCGAACTGGTCATCCGGTGCTGACCAGGCCCGGTACTTCGTGGCAAACGGGGGCGGCTGGTCGGCAGATGGCTACACTCTCCCGCCGGTCCTCGACATTGAGTACAACCCCTACGCCGGACGAACCATCAACGGCTTCTATTTCGGGAACACCTGCTATGACATGTCGAAGGCACAACTGGGCCAGTGGGCGGCCGACTTCGGCAACACGGTCAAGGCCTTGACCGGCAGATTCCCGGTCATCTACAGCACCACCGACTGGTGGAACACCTGCGTTGGCAACAGCACCTTTGGAAGCTACCCGCTCTGGATCGCCTCATATTGGAACAATCCCACCAACTCGCCCGGGTCTTTGCCAGCCAGTTGGAACGACTACTCCATGTGGCAGTACAGCAGCACCGGCCCCTTCGAAGGTGACTCCAACATCTTCAACGGCACTTACGACGAGCTCCGTACCTTCGCCCGCGGCGTACCTGCCCCTTCGAATCCCTCGATCCGGTCCGGAGCGGATGTACTGGCAGCAATGCCGTCCGGACGACTCGATAACTTTCCCGCCGACGGCCAAGGACGGATCTCCGGCCCGGTGACCATCGGCTCCGGCTGGGGCAATGCCCTGTCGGTCCATGTCGTCGACTGGAACCAGGACGGTGTCCAGGACATTCTGGCCCAATGGGCCGACGGAACGTTGCAGGTCTATCGCGGCGCCTCCGGCGGTGGCTTCAGTGCACCGATCCAGGTGGGCAGCGGCTGGCAGGAAATGTCACTGGCGGCCGGATGGTGGAACTCGAGGGATCCCTTCCCCGGGGTCATCGGCCAGGACGGCGACGGCAACCTCTACCGGTATCAAAACGCCTCGGGAGGTGCACTGAGCGGCGGCGTCCAGATCGGCACCGGATTCGGCGGGCATCAGTTCAATCTTTTGGATTTCGACGGCGACGGCAACCAGGACCTTGTCTCCAGGACCAACGACGGTACTATGCGGCTGTTCCGCAGCAATGGGCTCGGTTCGTTCCTTTCAGAACCCGCACGGGCCATAGGTAACGGGTGGTCCGCCATGACTTCGGTCAGTTCATCCGCTGGCTTCAACGGCGCGGGTTCGCAGGGGCTGCAGGCTCGGGCGGCCAACGGCGATCTCTACTATTACCCGGCCGTGGGCGGCTCTTGGGGCAACCGCTTCCTGACCGGTTTGGGGTGGAACGACGCCATGCTCATCGGCGGCGCTCCGGTCAATGTTGATTCCACCTTGGGCGTTGACGAACCCGATGTCCTGGCCATTCGGCAGGACGGGAACCTGTATCGGTACGCCGGCTCGGGCTCCGGCTCCCTGGACTCCGCGGAGCTGATCGGTACGCAATGGACCGGGCTGAAAGCCGGCTTCCTCACCGACTGGAACGGTGACGGCGCCTTGGACATCCTGGCGCAGTGGAGCGATGGAAGGCTCAGCCTGTACCCGGGCCTCCAAGGCCCCGGCTTCGGTGCACCCATCAGTCTCGGCACAGGGTGGCAGGACTGGACCCTCACTGTGGGACGGTGGAAAAAGACTGATACCCGGCCAGGCATCGTGGGATACGACCCCTCCGGGCGCTTGTTCCAGATCGCCAACCCCTCCGGGCGTGCCTTGGGAACCCGGACCCAGATCGGAACTGGCTGGTCTGGCCTGGACATAGTGCAGATGGACTTCGATAAGGACTCCAACGCCGACCTTCTGGCGAAAAATGCCACGGGCAACCTCGTGCTGTACCGATCGAACGGCAACGGGACGTTCATCATGGAAGCTCCGGCAACCATCGGTACGGGGTGGAATGCCATTAACAGCTTCGGAGCCATTCGAGGATTCGCAGGAGCGAGCTCAACGGGAATCATAGGTCGAACAACAGGCGGCGAACTTCGGTACTACCCCGTGGGGCAAAACCGGGCCTGGGGTTCGCCACGTGTGATCGGATCTGGATGGAGCGGCCTGAAAATCCTCTCACCAGCAGCACGATAACCGGGCAGGCAACTCCGGAACGCCCGGTTCGGAAGGGCCCGCAAACTCCAAAATGGAGCGTGCGGGCCCTTTCCGCTTTTTCGCCACAAAGCGTCGGAATTGAAACAAATGGTATTCGCTCCAATGGATAGGCGTCATATCCGGGTTTGCGTGGTCTAATGAAGGTGGTCTCACGTTTTGGCTGTTCAGCGCAATGGGAAACGGGCTTTGTTTGGGGGCAAACGAAGGTCACCATTGGCGCACAATCAAGGAGTGATCTTTCATGGCGTTTACCGTTTCTACGGCCAAGGTCAGCATTTCCCCGTCCCTCGATGTCAATCCGTACATGGCGGGGTACGGGACCCTCGACGGTGGACGTGAGGCCACCAGCAGTGCACCCTATGAATCCCTGTGGGTTCGGGCGATCGTGCTGTGGGAAAACGGTTCGCCGAACCTCATCATGAGTGTGGACATTCTTGCTTTGCCGCACTCAATCCATCAAAGTGCCAGGGCAAGGATCCTTCAGCTCGCAAGCTGGACCAACGGAGACATCCTGATCCAGGCGACCCACACACATAACGGGCCAGTAGTGGTTGACACGCTTCACCCCTTCATGTGTTACGGGTTGTCGGACTTGTCCATGGTGGAGACGTACAGCAAGCATCTGGAGGACGACCTCGTGGATGCGGCCCAGCAAGCGCTTAATAACGCGCAGACAGCCGTCACGCTCGACTACAAGGTCACCACGGCGAGCATCGCCTACAACAGGGCCGGCTTGCCGTACCTGGAGAACACGGTTCCCGTCATCGTCGCCCGCCGCTCGAACGGCCAGGCACGAGCTGTCATCTTCAACTACGCGTGCCACCCCGTAGCTGCCGGCATGCGAACTCTCTTTGACGGCGATTTCCCGGCAGGGGCTTGCAACTACATAGAAAACAACAACACGAATTGTTTTGCCCTCTTCCTCCAGGGAGCGGCAGGCGACCAGAATCCCATGGGTGAACCCAGCTGGGACCTTCGCGACGAATATGCCACCAAACTGGGCTCAGCCGTGTCGATCGCGATGCAGACTCCCGGTCGAACCATCGGCAGTCCGCTGCAGACCAGCTACAGGGAGATCCAGATACCGCTGGACATTACGCCCACGGCTGGAAACCTCGCAGCGGTCAGGGCAGCGTACGCTTCGCGCCTGCCGAACCTCGACGGAAACCCTGCCTGGTACGGCCGCCACGCGCAGGTGATGATAGGACGGATCGACAGCGGTAGCTATGCCACCACGGTCACATGCCCGTTCCAGGTGTGGAAATTCGGCGGAAGTCCGCAACTGAAAATCGGTATTGTCGGCGGTGAGCTGGTCAGCGGCTACGCGGCATATTTCCGGTCGAAGTACGGCGGAGCAAACGCGGTCATTGTGGGCGGCTACGGAAATGAGTCCTGCTACTACCTGCCGAGCGCCCAGTTCCTGCCCCCGTACTCGGTGGGCGGAAGCTATGAGGGTGGATGGGATCCCGACTATCCCGGTATTGCCGGTGGGTCAATGACCGTCTACGGGCACATCGCCCACTTCCTGGGTGGCACCGGCGGCGTGGAAGCCACGGTCATCAACACCCTGAACTCAATGCTCGCTTAGAAAGCGAATCTGTTCGAGGGCCTTGGCCGAGTGCCAAGGCCCTCGACGTTATTCCTGCGTCACCTGCCGCACAAACCGTAGCGGTATCGATACCCGATTCGCCGGGCATTCCATTGACCCGGCCAAGCGCTCCGGAGAACCATGGAGCTGGAGGCCAAGATGCGATTCCACTACCTTTCAGCAGCTGCAGTTGTGCTTTTGCTTGTCTCTGGCTGCACCTCAGCGCCCGGAGCCACACCCGCTACGTCTGCGTCGTCGACTCCTCCTGCCGGCTCGGCGTCGCCGTCGAAGTCCGCGTCGCCGTCGGAAACTACTGCGGCTCCCACCAGTGAACCAGGCGAGGGAAGCGGCCAGGGCGCCGGAGACCCGGACGATTCAGGCCGTTTCTCATACTCCTGCACCAGCCTCAATGCAGTACCCGACACCACTTTCTCGAGCCTGGCCGAGGTCTGGGCCTCGTCAGGCTACTTGCGATTGGACTCCTGCACAGCCAATTACCAAGGTCCACAGCCCTACGAGCCTACAGATGATGAAGCCAGAATCATCGGCATCGCTGAGCCAGGAACGGACCCCGCCCAAGGCCTGGAGTCTTACCTGGCGGCGCTGGGACTCTGTACCCGGGTCAGCGACGATTCCGCTTCGCAGGTCTTTGGCGGCAGCAGCCGCCAGCTCTTGCAGGCCGCCAGCGAGCTGTGCCCTAAAGCGCCCCAAGGAAAAATCATTGCTCTTTGGGCGGTTGGGGCCCGCGCCGGTGACGGTCAATATGCAGTGGGCGACGGCGGCCTGGCCGCCGGCAGGTTCCACCTCCGGAAAACGCCGCCCGAAGGCTGCACGTGGAGCGTCATAGGTTCCGATGGCGCCCAAAAGGCCGGTGGCGGCGCCGTCGAGGGACAGAGCGGAATTCTTCTTGCAGAAAAAGACGTCTTAAGTAGTGACAAATGCGGAATTTGGGAGAAGATGGAGTAATGCAGCCGGCAACGGCTGGGGCGAACATCCAACTGCATGCGGAGCTGGGGAGCATCCGAATGAAGTGGGGATCCCTCGGTGGATATGCCAAGACGCGCTGTCGTCCAGTTTGGCCTTGCCGGTCTCGTTCTTACGGGCTGCTCTGTCCAAGTCACGCAAAATGTTGAGCCGTTTCGGCTGGGCGTAACGAATGCCGGCGATGCCGACACTCCTCGTCCCGAAAGACCGGAACCGGTAAAAAGGTACAAGTTTGACTGCCGAGGGGCGGATGGAAATTCTCTCGCAGTCTTGTCAAGCCTTCCGGAAGTCTGGGCCAATACCCAGTACAAGAAATTCGCCGACGTCCGCGTCGCCTACGTCGGTCCGCAGCCCCAGGTTCTTGAAGCCGAGGAAAACGCTGCCGTCAATGTTGCGATTGAAGCCGGGGCTTCCGGTAACCGGGCGGATATCTGCCTGGCAATAGTCAAGGCATGCACCCGCAGCAATCCCCCCACCATCAGTACCGCGCTCTATGGGCTCGGTGGACCGCCGGTCGTCAAGGGTGCCCTGACCCTGGCACCCATGGCACCACAGTCGGCAGTCCTGACCAAGTGGCTGAAGGAAGTGGCGTGATGGAACAGCCCAAAGCCCCGAACTTCACCGGAGGCCTGCTGCGCGGGAAGAAACTGACAACTATCGTCGCGGCGGCGGCTTTGGCCGTTGCCGGGATGACCGCCGTCGTTTCCAGCACCCCTGCCTTCGCTGACCAACAACGCCAGGTAGTCGGTACCGGCCTTACCAAGGCGGCCGGTACAATCGTGGACCCTATCGGCAGAATTTGGGTTTCGGACAGCGTCGCAGGCTTCTGCCGCATGACCGAGCCCGTCAACGGACAACCCGGCACCCTGGAAGAGGACACCTGCCTGGGCGGTAGCCTGTCCGGATCAGGGCAAGGTGCCAAGGTGCCCGGAGTCGCAAGCCTTTACGATCCCACGCCTTCCTCGGTAGGCAGCGGTGACGAAATAGCGTTCATCCCGGATTCATCGGTGGGAAGCTCGCATTTGGTACGCGCTCAATGGAACCCGCCCCTGGACCTTTTCGAGTACAGCAGCACGCTCTCCATTCTTGACGGCGATGTCCGGCCGAACGCGGTCAGCGACGGCCCCGACGGCAATATCTACCTTTCATTCGCGAATGCACGGTCAATCATCAAGATCGTTGACCCGACCATCAAGCATCCGAGTATCGAATCCATTGCCTCGGTTACAACAAAGGCCTTGGGCCTCGTGGCCGCAGGGTGGGACAGCAACGGACACGTCAGCGTCTACGTGTTGGAAACCACCGGGCTCCGGGCCTTCTCGGCTCCTGACGACGGCGAGATGACCAACTACGTGCCGTTGGCGTCCTACAACGTTGGCGTCGCCTCGTCGATTTACTACGACTACGACGCCCACATCATCTACACGGGCACGAGCACTGGCACCACCGCGGCCGATGCAGGAAAAGACAAAGTCTCGCGCCTGAATCTCGACACCGGTGTTGTCGACAACTCCTGGGCTCTGGGCTTCAGCAAGATCGGTGGCCTGGGCATGCGCGGAGGCCAGTTGTTGGTACTGGATGACCCCGGTCAATTGAACGCAACACCTGCTACAGGCCAAGGCAAGATGAGCCTCCTGGGCGGTGTCGTGGCCCAGATCACTTCCGGTCCGACACTGGCCAGTGGGGCCCAGTCACCCAATCCCGCCTTCACCAATGACACAACACCGACGTTCGGTGTAAGCGCGGAGCCGAGCGGCAGCGCTCTGGAATGCTCCGTCGGCGGGGCATGGACGAATTGCACGGGCGGCACCTACACCTCGGCTGTCCTGGCCAACGGTCTGCAGACATTCTCGGTAAGGCCGGCGCCCGGAGGCGTTCCCGTTTCCCGGACGTTCACAGTCGACACTGTTGCACCTGCTGCTCCTGTCTTCACCGCACCAAACAGCGGGCAAGTGGTGAACGGCAAACCGGTACTGGGCGCGACCTTCGAAGCCGGAAGCACGCTGAGTTGCTCGGTTGATTCCACGGCGGACGCTGACTTCAAGGCCTGTGCGCCGGGAGACACCTTCACCCTGACCACTGCCGGTGCGCACACCTTGCGGATCAGGAGCACGGATCCTGCCGGAAACGTCAGTCCTGCCGCTTCCTTGAGCGTGACTGCGGATCTGACAGCCCCACAGGTGGCCATTACCGCTCCGGCCAGTGGCGCGACAGTGGGCGCCGGATATCAGTTCCAGTTCGCTTCCACTTCACCGGACGTGGCTGGATTCCGATGCCGGCTGGGGACAGATGCGTTCACAGCATGCACCTCCCCCAAGGTTTACGCGGACATCGCCAACGGCCCGAACAGGTTCGAAGTTGAAGCCCGGGACGCTGCGGGGAACACCACGGTGGCCGGTGTGAACTTCACGGTCTTCGTCGCTGATACGACACCACCGACTGTGACGGCGGATCCCGTCGCCGGCACCTACGGACCCTCGCGCAAGATTGCCCTCACGGCCAATGAAGCAGGCGCGAAAATCTACTACACGGAAGATGGCAGCACGCCCACTACGGCCAGCACGCTCTACACGGCTCCCATCGAGATGGGCACCAAGACGCTGAAGTACATCGCAGTGGATGCGGCCAACAACGCCTCTGCACCGCAGTCGCAGGCGTACGTGCTGGACAACGTGGCACCGGCTGTCACGCCCAGCCCCCAGAGCGGCAGCATCACTTTGGGACAAAGCGTCACGCTGACGACAGAGGCCGGGGCAAAGATCTACTACACCACCGATAACTCCACCCCGACGGTGGCCAGCCAGGTCGGCACCACAACGGTGACGATCACGCCTACGGCAACAACTACGGTTAAGTACTTTGCCGTTGACACCGCAGGGAACCAGTCGGCGGTTGCCTCGCAGACCTACACCCTGCCTGCAGCCCCTGCCAATACCTGGAAGGACTACAACTCGGACGCCAAGAATGACGTCCTGGCCCGCGATGCAGCCGGGACATTGTGGCTCTACCCCGGCAATGGCACAGGCGGATGGTTGGGCAAGGTCAACACGGGTACGTCCTGGAACAACTACAACCTGATTATTCCCACAAAGGACTTCAGCGGCGATGGGCGCAGCGATGTCTTTGCCCGGGATGCCGCCGGTCAGCTGTGGCTCTTCAAGGGCAACGGAACAGGCGGTTGGCAGCCGGCGGTAGCCGTGGGAAGTGGTTGGAGTGGGATGACATCGGTCCTCGCTCCAGGGGACTTCAGCGGAGACGGAAAATCCGACCTTCTTGCCAGGGATGGGTCAGGCGTGCTTTGGCTCTACAAGGGCGACGGCCTGGGTAAGTTTACCGCCGGGGCAACGCAGGTCGGGGCCGGCTGGAACGTCATGAATGCCATCTTCAGCACCGGGGATTTCAACGGTGATGGCAAGACTGACGTGATCGCCCGGGATACCGGCGGCGCCCTCTGGCTCTATCCGGGCAATGGCACCGGCGGCTGGGGTACCCGGACCCAGATCGGCAGCGGCTGGGGCGGCATGACGGCCCTCCTCGGTCCAGGCGATTTCAATGGCAACGGCAAGTCAGATGTCCTCGCCAGGGATGCCAATGGCAATCTGTGGCTCTACCCAGGCAACGGCACCGGTGGGTGGCTTGCCTGGGGCCAGGTAGGAACGGGATGGCAAGGTTTTACGTCGCTCCCGTAGTGGAGTAAACCGCCGGCTTGCCGTTTGGAGGGGTGCATCGGAGAATATCCGGTGCACCCCTTTCGTTGTCTGGGTTCCATGGGCGCATCCTTGCTTCCACGGAACGTTTGCACTCATGAACTAGACTGAGGGTTTGCAAGGACCTCGTGACGCCAGCGTTGCGGGCTGCGGCTGGCGTCAAGAATTCGTCGGCAGGAACTACCGAGGAGAGTCTTGACTTTCGACCAGGCAGGCCAACCGGATCTCTCCGTTGTGATCCCGGTCTATAACGGAGAACGGATATTGGCGGCAACCATGGCGCGCCTTTCCGGCTATCTAACCAGTGGCAACTCCGAGATCATCATCGTGGAGAACGGATCTTCCGACAACACACTTCAGGTTGCGCGCGAGCACGCGGTGGACACTCCGAATGTGACGTTCCATGTTCTCCAAAGCGAAAAAGGGATGGGAAACGCTTACCGGAAGGGCATCGAAGCCAGCTCCGGTCGGCGGGTCCTCCTCACCGCAGATGATCTCCCCTTCGGGACGGATGATCTTGACGAAGACGCAAAGCTCACAGCCAAGCCGCACGTGGTCATTGGTTCCAAAGCACACAAGAATTCGAACATCCAGCGCAGCCCCCTGCGGGGCCTCACTACTTTCGGCTTCAAGACGCTCCGACAAGTGATTCTTGGATCTAAGGTTGGCGATTCCCAGGGCACCCTGATAGTCGACGGCGGCTGGTTGCGGAGCATGGTCCACCGCTTTGACGATCCTGGCTTCCTCTTCAGCACGCAGGTTGTCTACGCCGCTGAGAAGCAGGGATTCGACATCGTGGAAGTCCCTGTCACCTTGGCCCCCGACGACGAACCTGGCGAAACCACCATCCGGACGGCCGACGTCGTCAAGATGTTCAAGGGCCTGGTGGCGATGCGCCGCCGGAAGAGTGAACTCGCAGCGGCTCCCAGCGCAGGGACGCACGCCCCATGACGGGATCCATCGCGGAAACACCTTCGAACGACAACGACGTGAACCTGGAGCAGCCACCCGCGAAATCCACCAAAGCAAAGCTGGTGGATTTCGCCCGGCGCGCCCTCGTGGTCATCGTTTTTGCTGCTGCTGTCTACTTCATTGCAGTCCAATGGCCTCAAGTTCAAGCCACAGTCTTCGCCTTGGAATGGTGGCAAATCCTGCTATCCCTGCTGGCCCTCATTCCGGGAGTTCTTCTCGGCATGTACATGTGGCGGGTCGTCATGACCAGCTTGCTGAGGGCAGTGGACGTCGAGCCCCCGGGATTGGTCCTTAACCAGATCTACCTCGTAGGGCAGATCGGCAAATACCTGCCGGGTTCCGTCTGGGCATTCGTCCTCCAGATGGAGCTGGGCCGCAAGCACGGGATTGCGAGGGCCCAGGTCTTCGTAGCCTCCTTGGTAAGCACCGGCATAACCATCGGTGCGGCATTGGTGGTCGGAGCTTCAGCGTTGCCAATCCTTGTACAGCGCGAGCCCAATCTGCAATGGCTGTACGTCATCCTGCCCGTCGTAATCCTGGCGATGAACCCGAACGTCGTAACCTTCCTGGTCAACCTCGTGCTCAAGGTGTTCCGCCGGCCGCCGCTTCCCGAGCGCATCCAGGCCAACACCATGGTCAAGGCCTTCATCCTTGGCGTCCTCATGTACCTCTGCTTCGGTCTGCACCTCTGGATTCTGGTGGGTCACGAGGCAACCTTGGATCTTGCAACGTTCCTCGTCCTCACCGGAGCACTCGCGCTCGGAATGACCTTGGGCGTCCTCGCGTTCCTGCTTCCCGCCGGTGTGGGTGCGCGGGAGGCCATCCTCATCCTCGCGTTGGCTGGCATGATGACGGCCGGTGCCGCAACGGCAATTGCCGCGCTTTCCCGGATCATGTTTACCGTAGCGGACCTGCTCTGCGTCGGAATCGCTTTTATACATTTCCGGTGGCGCCAGCAGTCAGCTGCCAAGACAGCAGAAGAAACCACCTCAGAGCCCAGCTGATGCAGTGGGTACTTGCCGCGCCCGGGTGTTTCAGGATTCCCGGGCGTTCTTCTGGCCAATATTCAAACTCATGCCGCGCGCTAAGGAGCAAGGTACGACCATGACAGCAGTAACCTCCGGGGCCACTGCCCAGCGCCAGCCGGTCACCAGACGGCGCTATTTCATGCAGCACGACTGGCATTGGGGCATCGTTACCGCCGCCATCGCAGCAATCTCCTCCATCATCCCCAGGCTGTTCAATCCCACGTTCTACTACTGGGATGACATGATGCAGTCGTTCCTTCCCCTGTGGCGGCACATGGGTGAGGAAATCCGCTCCGGCCGCTTCCCGTTGATGGAACCCGGTGGCTGGGTTGGCGGCAACATTGTTGCCGAAGTGGGCTATGGAATCTTCAACCCCGTCAACATCGTAAACTCCGTCATCGTCTCCAACTTCGAGAACCTGTCGCTGGCGAGCTATTTCATCATCGTCCAGTTCATCGCGTTGCTGGCCTTTGGCACCTACATGCTCGCCCGCGATTACGGCTCCAACAGGCCACTGGCCCTTGCCGCCGGCGTAGCCATTCCGTTCAGCGGCTTTACCCTCTTCTATGAAGCGGCCCGTTGGCCGGGCGGCTTGATGGCGTTTGCCTGGATCACGGTCTTCTGGTGGTCCGTGCGCCGTTATGCGCGCCGAAACACCTCACCGTTCCTGCCGTTCCTTCTTGGCTTCATGACCATGACGGCGGGAAATCCCTATGGCGCTATCGGCGTGATCCTGGTTCTCGCTGCGGTTGCCATCGAGCTGATGCTGATGCGGCACTGGCGCCGCCTGATTCCCATCGTCATCGTGGGCGCGCTGGTTGGTCTGACCGCCGTCCTGGTGTACTTCCCGTTGCCCCTGAGCTCCGCAGTTACAGTGCGCCAGCAGAGCGAGATTCTCAACGATCTGTTCCTCTCGCCTGACATGTCTTCCCTCTTGACGATGAGTACCTCCTCCATGAGGCCCCGGATCAACAACTTCTGGGCCCCCATCGACAACGTTCCGTCGAGCTACCTGGCCTGGTTCGTCCTGCCGTTGCTTCCTTGGCTTGACTTCCGGAGCTTCCGCAACCGGTCCCGCCAGATCTTCAGCATCTACATCATCACGGGAATCTATTTCCTCCTGACGTTTGCTCCTTCCCAGGTTCTGGTCTTCCGCTGGCCCATCCGTCTTATCGAGTACGTGTACCTGGGTGTCATTGTCCTGGTGGCTGTTGTCGCATCGGCGGGCCTGAAAACGACTGCCTGGAAGAAGCGCCTGGTCATCACCGTGGCCATTCTCGGCTTCGGCACTTACCGCGCGTGGTCCATGGTGCCGGAGGGCGGCAAGTGGCAGATCTTCACGCTCGCCGTGACGTTGGTCCTTGTTGCGCTTGCTGTCCTTGGTTGGAAGCGGTTCGGATACCGTGGCCTTGCCGCCGTGATGGTCATCGGCACCATAGCCACCTTGGGCATGCAGTCCCGGCAGTTCGTACCCAACAACGCAGTGGCCGGCATCGGCTCTCCCGTGGATGCTGATACCCTGCGGGACTCGACCAGCAACTACAAGGGCAATACCATCCAGATTTTCAACACCATGAAGATCACTGGTGAGGAATTCACCGAGGGACGCCTCCTCTACGGCAACCAGATCCTCAATGCCGACGTCAACAACAGCATGGGCCGCTACAGCGGAATCAGCTTCACTACGTACGTCAATGCCCTGTGCATGAACTACCGCGGTGAAACGTGCCCGCTGGCCTACACGGAGTTGTTCAAGCAGGCATCACCGGAAATCAATGCGACTCTGGCCGACGTCCTCCAGGTTGAGACCGTCGCCGTCCAGAAGACCCTGATCGCTCCGGATCAGCTGAACATTGCACCGGGTTGGTCAATTGTGGCATCGGACGAGACTCGGACGATCCTCCAGCGCCAGAACCCCCTGCCGCACCCCGGCACGGTGTCGTGGGTGTCTGACGGCATTACAGTCCAGGACGCCACGAGGAACGGTAATGACGAGCACGTCCAGTTGTCTGGCAATGGCAGCGGCGGGAAGCTTACCTTCGCACGGCTCGCCTGGCCCGGTTACACCGTCAAGGTAGATGGCCAGACGCAGCAACTGACCCAGGGCCCAGCCGGCGTCATCATGGTGGACCTCCCCGCGGGTGCCAAGACCGTGGACATCTCCTTCACGACGCCGGGACTCACCATGGGACTGGCAGCACAGGCTGCCGCGTGGTTCGGAATTCTGCTCTTCACCGTATTCCACTACGTACGGCGCCACCGCCGCGGGAAGCCTGCCGGGCAGGTTGTCGAAGAACCTGCCGAGAGGGTTACCGTGTAGCCCGCTGGCAGTCTGCAGCACGAAAGAGCGTCCACTCCAAAGGGGGTTGGACGCTCTTTTCGTATGCTTGGTGACACTGACGCCCCTACCCACCATTCACGGTAGGGCGGGCGGTCCGGGGCGGGCGGTCCGACAACAAAAGGCCGTTGTACCTCCTTGAACAGGGGTGCAACGGCCTTTTGGACTCCTATGACAGGCGTATTCCGCCCCTTAGGTAATCAGCGCTCCCGTAGCCAAGCCACGGCTTCCTCGGCAGGACCTTCGAACTGTACAGTGCCCGAGGAGAGCACTACTCCCCTGTCGCAGATCCTGGAGATCATGTCGAGGTCGTGGCTGACAACCACAAGCGTTCGTCCCTCGTCCGAAAGCTGCTTGATCTTGGCGAGGCACTTCCGCTGGAACGGCTCATCGCCCACGGCCAGGATTTCGTCCACGAGGAAGATATCCGGCTGGGTATGCACCGCCACTGCAAAGGCGAGGCGCAAAAACATACCGGAGGAATAGAACTTGACCTCGGTGTCGATGAACTGTTCAATCTCGGAGAAGGCTACGATGTCTTCGAACTTCTCGTTGATCTCCTGTTCCGTCATGCCAAGAATGGCCGCATTCAGAAACACGTTCTCGCGCCCGGACAGGTCAGGGTGGAAACCCGCGCCCACCTCGATCAGTCCGGCCACGCGACCCTTGGTGCGAACCGTGCCTTTGTCAGGCAAAATGACGCCGGAAATGAGCTTCAGGAGAGTTGATTTGCCTGAACCATTGAAGCCCAGCAGGGCAACAGTTTCTCCCGGCTGAATTTCAAAGCTGACGTCATGGAGGGCATCGAATTTCTTGGTGAGCTCGCCTCGACGTCCCTTAACAAGCCAAACAAGCGTCTCCTTCAAGGAGTGCGAGTGGCGTAGGTTGAATGTTTTCTTCAGGTCCTTGACTATTACAGCAGCACCCATTTAGACCTCCTGCGCAAAATGGCCCTCAAGTCGTCGGAAGACGAGCTGGCCGATGATGAGGAACAATGCAGCCATCCCGAGCCCGAGTAGTCCCGTCCACATCAGGTGTGGAGGCAGTTCAACAGGCCGGTTGACTGTGGGGTACCAGAACGCCCAGTGGAAGAGCTCGACGGCGACGGTGATGGGATTCAGCTGGTAGATCACCAGCACCCATTCCGGGGCCAGGCGGCGGATCATGGTCCAGTCGTATAGAACGGGTGAGGTCCACGTGACGATCATCATCAGCATGTCGACGATGTTCTCCGCGTCCCTGAAGAAGACGTTGATGGCACCAGCCAGCAAACCGAGACCGGTAGCCGTCACTGCCACAATGACAAAGCCCAATGCCGCACCAATAAGCTGGAAAACGTCCGGGTGCCAGCCCGTCAGCAATGCAGCGGCCAGCAACACCACCAGCTGCGGCAGGAAGTGAACCGCAGCTACCCACACCGAAGCAACCGGGAAGAGCTCACGCGGCAGGTAGATCTTCTTCACCAAGGCAGCATTGGAAACAATGGAGCGCGTGGCGTTCGAGAACGCTTCGGAGAAAAAGTTGATCACGATGACGCCGGAGAACATGTACAGCGCGTAATTGGGGATCTGGTCCCCAACACGCAGCACAATGCCCAGGGCGAAGAACAGCACCACGTACTGGACCAAGGGCTTGACATAGGACCAGGCCAGGCCGAGGACCGAACCACGGTAGCGGACCCGGAGTTCCTTACGGACAATCAACTTCAGGAGGTACCGGCGTCGGTAAACGTCCAGCAGACCGGCGCCTACCCCCGGAACAGCATATGTATCAGTGGAAGTGGCCATTGCTACTTGTTAGGCTCCGATGCTTCGAACGTCTTGCGCCAGGATTCCATCGAGGTAATCTCCGGAAGTGCATCGCGGTACTGCGTGCGGAGGGTCTCCCAGTTGGAGAAAAGCTGCGCGTGCAGCCTGGCGGATTCGACCACAAGTTGGCGGGCCATTTTGGGATCCCTCAAGTGCCAGGATGCGCCGGTGCCATCTGCGTTCGAGACCACCGCGCTGTCCAGGTGCGCCAGGCTCCACCATTTTCCGTCCTGGTGGGCCACCTGGGCCTCCGGGTTGGCCTTGGCGGTGTCCCGCACAGGAGCCAGCGTCTGCTTCAAGACTGTCTTGACAGCCCACGGAAGAAGGCCCAGGGCACCAGGCTGCTTGTAGGACTGGGGCTTCTTCGGCGGACGCTTCCGGAAGACCTCCGGGAAGGCGGCAGGGTCCGTCTTGATCTGGGAGTCCGGGAATTCATCACGCATGGCACGAAGCTTCGGCATGGTGGTGGGCAGTTGCTTGTGAAGATCGCCTGGTCCGGCCAGGACATCACGCAGGGCCATAACGCGGGCCTGCTCAGGGTAGTACTGCATCGAGACCAGGTGCTTGATGTCCGCGTTCAGGCTCTCCCGGAGGATTCGACCACCCTTGGGGAACGGCGAGTGCAGGAGAGTCGCGATGAGGCGGTTCCGCTCGTGGTAGTAAGCCTGCCAGTCCACAGAGTCGTCTTTATCGGCCCAGGAAACGTGCCAGACTGCCGCACCAGGAAGGGTTACAGTCGGGAAGCCGGCGGCGCGGGCACGAAGCGAGTACTCGGCGTCGTCCCATTTGATGAACACAGGCAGTGAGAGCCCGATGGTCTCAACCACGGCCTTCGGGATGAGGCACATCCACCAACCGTTGTAGTCGGCGTCCCAGCGGCGGTGCAGCTGCGGCGTTGAGCGCAGACCCGCCTGCGAGAAGTCGTGGTTCCCCAGACCTTCTACCGGACCCCAGAGGAACCGGTAGAAGTTGATCACCTCGGAGTAGGCGTGCAGAACCGACTTGTTGTACATGTCGAACATGTGACCGCCAACAATGGTCGGCTTCCTGCAAAGGTCGGCGAACGCTACCGCGCGCATCACGCCCTCTGTCTCCAGTTCGATGTCGTCATCGAGCAGCATGACGTAATCGCTCTTGTCGGACACGAGCATCTCGTACATGTTCCGGGCGAAACCACCCGAACCCCCAAGGTTGCCTTGGTTGATGATCCGCAGCTGGTCACCCATGGATTCAGCGACGGCGTTAAAGCCGGCTTCGTCGGCGACCTTCTTGTTGCCTTGGTCGACGATGATCAGTTCGGCAAGGATTTCCCGGAGCCCGGCATCGCCATCAATGGCTTTGATGGTTTCCAGGCAGTAGTCCGCACGGTTGAAGGTAGTGACACCCAAGGTGACACGGCCGTGGGGGCGACCCTCGTCGGGCACGGCCCAGTGGGCGCTTTTCAGCGCCATGCCCTCGCCGCCGGCGATGAGGTCGAACCAGTACCAGCCGCCGTCGCCAAACGGTGCCAGCGTCAATTCGAAATCGTTGGCAGCGGACCCTTCAACCAGTACGGAATCCACGCGCTGGGAAGCTCCACGGGCGTTGGAGCGGTAGACGATGATGGTGCCTTCGCCCTCGGTTTCGAGGTGGAGGACGGTCTTCGTGGCAATCGTCCACTTACGCCAGTAGCTGGCAGGGAAGGCATTGAAGTAGGAACCGAATGAGAGGCGTTCTCCGCGGCGGACCTGGACGGAACCACGGTCAAGGATGTCTTCGGGGTGAAGCTGCCGGGCGATGCCTACTGCCTGCACTTCCGAGCTTCCTTGGCTGCCCTTCTGGACCGTGCTCGTGTCGGGATCCACGTAGAGGGGAAGGGTGTCAAGGTCGCGGTTCGCCGGGAAAATGACCCGCTGAACAATCCGCAGGTTTTCTTCCGTTGAACCGGGAACATCCGCGGCGGTAGCAGCCGTCATGGCGATCTCCTGGCTTTCATTTGTTGTGGCGGTCACGCGTCCACTCCCCCACTTTCAAGCTTTGCGCCGCCGGTGAAGTGCGGCTTGATCTTGTTGTCGTACATTGACAGTGCCGAGCCGATGGCCATGTGCATGTCAAGGTACTTGTAGGTACCAAGGCGTCCACCGAACAGCACCGATTTCTCACCCTTGGCGAGATCGCGGTAGGCAAGAAGCTTCTGGCGGTCGTCGGAGGTGTTGATGGGGTAGTAAGGCTCATCGCCCTTCTCAGCAAAACGCGAGAACTCGCGCATGATGACCGTAGCGTCCTTGGTGTAGTCGCGCTCCGGGTGGAAGTGGCGGAATTCGTGGATGCGGGTGTACTTTTCCTCGGCATCGGGGTAGTTCATAACGGCACAACCCTGGAAGTCCTGGATGGGCAGGACCTCTTCCTCAAGGTCGATCGTGCGCCAGGAAAGGTCTCCCTCGGCGTAGTCGAAGTAGCGGTCCACCGGGCCGGTGTAGATAACAGGCACCTGGCCAAGGACAGAGGAGCGGCCGAACTCGCCGTCGTCGAAGAAGTCCGTGTTGAGGACAACTTCAATGTTGGGATTATCCGCCATACGCTCAATCCAGGCGGTGTAGCCGTCAACGGGCAGCCCCTCATGGGTGTCATTGAAGTAGCGGTTGTCGTAGTTGTAGCGCACGGGAAGGCGGGAAATGATCTCCGCCGGCAGGTCCTTGGGATCCGTCTGCCATTGCTTGCCCGTGTAGTGCTTGATGAACGCCTCGTACAGCGGGCGTCCGATCAGCTGGATGCCCTTGTCATTCAGGTTCTGGGGATCCGTTCCGGCAAGTTCGCCGGCCTGTTCGGCAATAAGCGCCTTCGCTTCCGAGGGGCTCATGGCCGAGCGGAAGAACTGGTTGATGGTGCCCAGGTTGATGGGCATGGGGTACACCTCGCCCTTGTGGCTGGTGTACACCTTGTGTTGGTAGTTGGTGAACTTGGTGAACCGGTTCACGTACTCCCAAACGCGTTCGTTGGACGTGTGGAAGAGGTGGGCTCCATAGCGGTGCACCTCGATTCCCGTCTTTGCTTCGTTCTCGCTGTAGGCGTTTCCACCAATGTGGTGACGGCGATCAAGCACCGCAACCTTCAGCCCCAACTCGGTAGCGGCGCGTTCTGCAATGGTCAGGCCAAAGAAACCCGAGCCGACGACGACGAGATCAGCGTTCACAAACTCTCCTGTGTATTGGCGTGCGGGCACAGAAATGCCCACGTCTACTGGTCAAGGCTACCCGACGTTACGATCTAATCCCGATTCGGGGGCGCGCGGAAGGACGGCAGCGATTGACCTGAAAAACGAACGGGAGGCTTGGCCAGCGCCAGCCTCCCGTTCAAATGTGCGAAGTATCCTTCGGCTAAAGCGCGACGACGGCGCCGGTTTCGGCCGACTTGAGCACGGCCTCAGCGACGCGGAGGGTCTCAAGCCCTTCAGCCATTGTGACAATGTTCATGGACTTGCCGAGGACCGCGTCGCGGAAAGCCTCGTGTTCCATCTTCAATGGTTCACGCTTGGCCAAAGCAAAGCGGGTCGAAGAACCTTCGGAGACGCCACGGAAGGCCGCGATGGAGTCCCAGTCCGTCTGGAAAGTGCCGTTCTCGACAAACGTCAGGTCTGCCGAAATCGTGTCGGCAATGAACGCACCGCGCTCGCCCAGAACAACAGTGGTGCGTTCCTTCATGGGAGAGAGCCAGTTGACGATGTGGTTGGTAACGACCCCATCCTTGAGGTGCCCAATGGCTGTGACCATGTCTTCGTGTTCGCGTCCGCTGCGGGAAGTGGTGTGCGCCACCACGTTGACGAAGTTGCTTTGAGCCAACCATGCCGTGAGGTCGATGTCGTGGGTCGCGAGGTCCTTGACCACACCAACATCGGCGATCCGCGAGGGGAAGGGACCCTGGCGGCGCGTGGAGATCTGGTAAACCTCGCCGAGATCGCCATTGCCAAGGCGGTCGCGAAGGCTCTGCAGGGATGGGTTGAAGCGTTCAATATGCCCCACGGCACCGATCAAGCCCTTGGCATCGAAAGCCTCGGCGATGCGACGGCCCGACACCGAGTCATTGGCGATGGGCTTTTCCACCAGGCAGTGCACTCCGGCTTCGGCAAGCTGCAAGGCAACTTCCTCGTGCAGGATTGTCGGCACGGCTGCAACAGCCATATCGATGCCCTGCTCGATGAGCTGCTCAACGGTGCTGCACACCTCCAAGCCACTGGCTACGTTGTGGGGGTCCCCAAAGGAATCAGCAACGGCAACAAGGTCGACACCGTCAAGCTCGCGGATAACGCGTGCGTGGTGACGGCCCATCATGCCAAGTCCGATGAGGCCAGCGCGCAGATTAGCCACTAGCTACCTGCCTTTGCCACAGCGTTGACAGCCGCAACGATCCTGTCCAGGTCATCCTGGCTCAACGACGGGTGCACAGGAAGGGACAGCACGGTGGACGCTGCTTCTTCGGTGACCGGCAGGTCATCAGAGGTCTGGAACGGGGCGAGACGGTGGTTGGGGATCGGGTAGTACACGCCGCAGCCCACGTTGTACTCCTCGCGCAGAGCCTTGGCGAAACCATCACGATCCTCGGCGATGCGGATGGTGTACTGGTGATAGACGTGCTCGTAGCCCTCTACAACCTTCGGGGTAACGACACCTTCGACGTTTGCATCGAAGAACGCCGCGTTCTCCTGACGGGTCTTCGTCCAGCCCTCGACCTTGGTCAACTGAACGCGGCCAATCGCTGCGTGGATGTTGGTCATGCGGGCGTTGAAGCCAACCAGCTCATTTTCGTACTGGCGTTCCATGCCCTGGTTCCGCAGCAACCGAAGCCGCCGTTCGACGTCGGCCAAACCGGTGCTGACCATGCCGCCTTCGCCGGAGGTCATGTTCTTGGTGGGGTACAGGCTGAACATTGCAAAGTCGCCGAAGGTACCCACCTTGCGGCCGTTGGCTGCGGCACCGTGGGCTTGGGCAGCATCTTCAAAGACTTTTACGCCGTGCTTGGCAGCGACTGCGCCGATTCCGTCCACGTCAAAAGGGTGGCCGTAGAGGTGAACCGGCATGATGGCGGCCGTCCGGTCAGTGATTTTCGACTCGACCGACGCGGGATCCAGCGTGTAGTGGTTGATGTCCACATCGGCGAAGACAGGGGTTGCGCCCGTCAATGCCACGGAGTTGGCTGTAGCGGCAAAGGTGAATGACGGAACAATGACTTCGTCGCCGGGACCAATGCCTGCGGCAAGGAGCCCGAGGTGCAAGCCGGACGTTCCGGAATTGACTGCCACAGCCGCCCGGCCGTCCAAGAGGACCTGCGAGAATTCCTGTTCAAAGGACGCAACCTCCGAACCCTGTGCAAGTTGGCCGGAGGCCAGAACAGCCTCTACTGCCTTGCGCTCATCATCACCGATGATGGGCTTGGCGGGGGGAATGAATTCGGGGCTCATGCCTCTACCTCTCGAAGGGTCTCGTTCTGTTCAACATATGTGGCGCCGGTTTCCGGGCATACCCAGTTATCGCCGCTGCGCTGCAGCGGGAAGCCGGCCTTGCCGACCCAACCATGGCGCTTGGCCGGCACTCCGACCATCAAAGCAAAATCCGGAACGTCCTTGGCCACAACGGCGCCCGCTGCCACGGTGGCCCACCGGCCAATAGTCACGGGAGCAACGCATACAGCTCGGGCTCCAATGGATGCGCCTTCACGGATGGTGACGCCCACTGGCTCCCAATCATGGGCACTCTTCAACGTTCCGTCCGGGGCAACCGCCCGGGGGTAGGTGTCGTTCGTCAGGACTACGGCGGGACCAATGAAGACCCCGGCTTCCAGTTCCGCGGGCTCGTAGACAAGTGCATAGTTCTGGACTTTGCAGTTGTCCCCCATCTTGACTCCGGAGCCGATGTAGGCCCCGCGTCCGACGATGCAATTGACGCCTAATTCGGCCTGCTCGCGGACTTGGGCCAGATGCCAGATCTTTGATCCATCACCAATTACCGCCTCGTCTGAAACATCGGCGCTCTCAGCAACCACTATCACCGGTGAAGGTCCTTCCTCATTGAGCACACGCGACAACGAGTTTCATCTTAGCCGAGACACAAAGCCATAGCGTCAAAGCCTGGTCTGCCGTTGAGCGGCCGGAGTTATCCACATACGGCCGATCGGACACTGCGGCCCCCTCCAGCCGTCCACGACGATGGTGGTGGAAAGGGAGGAAAAGGCATGACGTTGGAGTGCACACTGGTTCGAAGTCCTACTGCGTCCACAGCCGCAGATCCAGAGGAATTATCCATCGCTGTACCGCCGGGCACGTCAGGTGCCCACTTGGCTTCCCTCCTTAAGACGGCCCGCAAAACTGGCCGGCTTTCAGTCGGAGGAGAGGATATTGCCGCGCTCACAGTTGGGATACCGCCCCTTGTTTCAGGGGCTGTCCTGGTGGACAGCTGCACAACGCAGCCACCGGCATCCTCCATACCCTTACCACTGATGTTGCTGCTCCATACCGGCCCTAGTGCAGGATCCGCCTACCCGATTCGGCGGGGGCAGCACCTTATCGGCAGGGCTGCTGCGGACGTTTCAATACCCGATCCAACGTTGTCGAGACACCATGCAGTGCTGGAGGTGTCCGGGGAACATCTTGAGATAGTCGCCGTCTCGGCATCGAATCCCGTTCGTGTAGGCGGACGGTCCACCCGCCGCTCCTTGATCACGTCCGGGTCCACGTTCCTTTGCGGCCGAACAACGTTCACCCTCATCTCCGGCAGCGAAGCCTTTCCAGCCCTCGCGACGGATGCAGGCCGCTCGGTGAAGAGCCCCATTGATGTACCCCGCACCAGAAGCCACGGGGGCCGTGCAGCCATTGTCCTTGCGGCTGGTTTGCCGCTGCTTGCCGGAGCAGGTCTCGCTGTGGCCACCGGGATGTGGATGTACTTGGCCTGTACTTCCCTGTCGGCCCTCAGTGTGCTTTTCCCAATAATGTGGGGCAGGAGGGGCCGGCAGGAGTACCGCCGGGCCCTTGACGCCGCGATCCAAACAGATGCCATCAGGCGGCGTCGGTGTGCTCCTTCTGCTGCGGAGATCTTGGTCGCCACGCTGTCCCAGGAGCCAGGTGCCAGCAGTTTCGAGCCTGGCGGGGCTGGTCCACGACCGCGTCCCGATTCCAAACCCGGTCCAGGACTGGAGAACCACCCGGTCTGGTTAAGATTGGGCAGCACCGAGTCCTCAGCGAACATCCGCCTGGTTCCGGAGGACGCGCACTTCACTCCACCGCTTCTCGGCCCGTGTCCCGTCACGCTGGACCCGGACCACCGGGACGTGGCGATTCTTGGCGATGACGGACACGTGGAATCGATGCTTCGGTTCGTCCTCATGCAGCTCGCGAGTTTCCCTGCCTCTGCCGACGCTCCGGTCCTGGTTCTGGGCCCCGCCGGCAGGCTCCCCCTGAGCGCCCGGTTCCTCCCCCAAGTGACACTGACTTCAAACACAACGGCGGCCCTGGCCGCACTAAGCAGGTTGCGGCATAATCCCCACGGCAGGCTCGTGGTGATTGGACGCCACATGCTTCATGATGATGAGGTCCTGCGCAGAACCATGCAGGCCGCCCACCGAGCGCAATGGCAGGTACTGCATTGCCACGATTCAGCTGGCACGCCAGCGTGCACCATCAGTATCGGGCCCGCCGGAATAACTGCGTCTTTCGAGTCCGACGGCGAGCGCTTGGACTTCATACCCGACCTCGTCCCAGCCGATGTTTTCGACCGCTTCTGCCGTGCCGTGGCTGCCGCAGCCAGCAATGCGGAGACCCGCTTCCAGGGCGATGTTCCCCATGGTTCTTCCTTGGCTGCGCTACTTCCTTATGGTCAGCGCCGGATCCTGAACCGGTGGCGCTCTGACTCGTGGACGGACGGCGTGACAGCTGTGCTGGGAGAAAGCCGGGATGGACCACTCACCTTCAACTTCAAGCTGGACGGTCCGCATCTCCTGGTTGCAGGTACTACCGGCTCAGGAAAGTCGGAGCTCTTAAGGACGCTCGTTGCTTCCATCGCGCTAACTGTCCCGCCAGAGCAGGCAACCTTTCTGTTCCTGGATTTCAAGGGCGGTTCAGGCTTGGGTCCGTTGGCGGGGCTGCCGCATTGTGTTGGCCTGCTGACAGATCTCAACCAGCAGAATATTGATCGGGCCCTGGAGTCGTTGCGTGCGGAAATCAAGTACCGGGAGCGGCTCTTCGCTGTCCACAGGACAGCTGATTTGGCTGAATACCAAAAAACCCTTGGCACCGAAGGGGTCAGGCTTGCGCACCTGATACTGGTCATTGACGAGTTCCGGATTCTTGTCGATGAGGCGCCCGCGGCCCTTCGAGAGCTCATGCGCGTCGCCACTATAGGTCGTTCGCTGGGAATCCATTTGGTGATGGCCACGCAGAGACCGCAGGGTGCGCTGACCGCCGACATCCGGGCCAACGTCACCTCCAGCATCGCTCTTCGGGTCCAGTCGGAAATGGAATCAATGGACATCATCAATTCCAAGGATGCTGCGTCCATAGGCGTTGATTTTCCTGGCAGGGCCTTCCTTGCGACGGCAGCCAAGGAGCCTGAGGAGTTCCAGGCAGCATCGTTGAATGACCTGAATCCGGCCGTCGGACCTTCAAGCTCTGGAGCAGTGGCCCGCAGAACAGGCCTTCCGCTTCGACCAGTGGTTCACTCCGCTACCCAAGCTCTAGGTGAATCCCTCGCCAACCTCACCCCCGGCGGGCACGAGAACACCCGCAACGCTCCTGAAACGGGCGTCGAGCAGGTGGTGTCCGTCATCGGGGAAGCCTGGCACTACCTCGGTACGCCCCTTCCGCGGCGTCCCATCGCCGCTCCGCTGCCACAGCGCATCCAATGGGATGCCGAGCTTGCCCTAATGGAGGAACCTTCGGGAACAATCGAAGGCGATCCGGAATCATGGCGGGTAGGACCCGTTGCGCTCCTCGACAAACCCACCATGCAGCGTGTGGAATGCCTTTACTGGTTGCCCGCCAAGCATGGACATCTTGCGATGGTTGGTGGCCCCTCCAGCGGCATGCACCACAGCTTCCGGGCTGTCGCCGCGATGCTGGCAACCCAGACGCCCCAACCCCACCTGTACATACTGGACGCGAATCGGCTGCTGGGCCACCTTAAAGCTCTTGAAGGAATCGGCGCTTCCGCAGGCCTGGACCAGCTGGGCTTCGCGGCACGGATCCTGTCGCGGGTGGCAGCTGAGATGGAAACGAGGCGCGCCGCCTACGATACGCCTGGCGCTTGCCCGCCTCTGGTGCTCATAGTCGCTGGCTGGTGTTCATGGATATCGGCATTGCGAGGCGGGCCCTACGAGTGGGCGGAGGGCGTCCTGCACGATATCGCCAGGGACGGAAGCCACCTGGGTATCACGTTGCTGATATCAGGTGACCGGGAATTGGTCAGATCCCGCATGTTCGTGGCCATTCCAAATCGCGCATACTTCCCCCTGGGTACCACTGAGGAGTCGCGGATCCACTGGCCTCGTCTGCCTGAGCTGGAAGCCGTTCCAGGCCGCGCTTTCGTATCGGGGAACATTGTCGAAGACCAGCCATCAGCGGCGCAATTCAGGGAGGCTCCAACATCGGGTACCTGGCCCTTTGCTAAGCGCACTCCTAGTGAACCGCCATTTTGCTTACGCCCACTCCCCTTGATGCTCACGCGCGAAGACCTCCTCTCCCGCAAAGCAGCATCCGCACATACTGGAGATGCCGCAGGGACGACGCACCAGCGCGATTTCGGTGCCACCCCCGTCAACAGGCCATCCCAGGCCGTGGCGCCGCATGGCGTTGCAGCAGCTTTTGGAGAGTTCGAAGAACAATCCCGGGAGCCACTGTGGATCGGACTTGCCGGCGACGACGCTTCGCCGGCCGCGCTCCCTCTAAGGAGCAGTGGCGTCAGCATCGTCCTCGGCAGCCCAAGGTCCGGCAAGACCACCATTCTCCGGTCACTGGTGAACCTGAACCCGGAGATCCCATGGCTCTTCCCGCCGGACGGGTCAGCAGCGGGAGCTTTCTGGGCTTCAATGGCGTCGGCGGCAGTCGAAGGAACCCTGAACCCTAAGAGCATCCTGCTGGTGGACGACGCGGACTCTCTGGACGCCACGGGCCGACGGGCGCTGGACGCATTGGCCGGGCAAGTCGCCGGCATCGTCCTGACGGCGACCCCCGGTCCGGCCCTGCACCACCTTCCCTTGGCCAAAGAAGTGCGGGCGTCAGGTATTGGCTTGCTCCTGGCGCCTGGGAGCCCGATTGATGGGGAGCTGCTGGGTGTACGGCTCCCCGCCGATCCCTCACGCCGTCCGGGCAGTGGTTACATCATTGATCGAGGAGAAGCGACTCCCGTTCAGGGGGTATTTTCCGCAGGCTTTCCGCCACGCGAGGCAGAAACTGCGACGACGCCCGCCCATTGGTCAGAGGGCGCCCGCGCTGCCACCAGTACGCGAGGCATAGGAGATGACATCCCTCTGGAAAAGGAAGATGATCGCGGCCAACGCTGGAAGGATCATGGCCAGGCCTTGGAGCACGAGGCCGCCTGTCATCGTGGGAAAGCCAATAGTGAGGACGAACAGTTGGGCCACTAAGGCAGCCGCACGCGTCCATCGGAAGCCGCGGAAAAGGAAATGCCCTACCGCGAACAGCCAGGCCGAGAAAGCCAGGAGCAGGACCAACGTGAAAACGGCTCCCCAAAAAGTCAGTACGGGAGCACCAGTAAGGAGTTCAAAACCGTACCAAGCGGCAGCAGCGAGCAAGGCTGTGGCTTCGAGGGCAACGACGATGGAAATAATGACTATCCCGCGAGGTCGCGAAGTCCCGACGTTGCCTGGACCACGGCGGTCGGATTCGTCGTCTCCATCAGGGCCGGAGTGTGGCTGGGCAGGGTTTACAGGAGGTCTTGACACACTGGCACACTACCGGACATAGTCATCTAGCAGTGAGGGCACTGGCGGCTGATGTGATGCATCGCTCACGGATTCCGAGCATTTCGACCACTAACACCCCTTGTTTACAAGGCGTTAACATGAAACGCTTGACTCAGACGACCAAGGGGGCCCATGCGGGCCCCTTTCCTTTGGAGCCTCTCGTGAATGTTTTCACAAAAGGCCTTTCTAGTTCTCACGAATGGAGTGACTGATCAGCATGGATTGGCGTAATCGCGCAGCCTGCCTCGACAAGGACCCGGAGCTCTTCTTCCCAGTCGGCAACACGGGACCCGCACTTCTCCAGATCGAGGAAGCCAAGAGCGTTTGCCGCCGCTGCCCCGTCGTGGACACCTGCCTGCAGTGGGCATTGGAGTCCGGGCAGGATGCAGGCGTTTGGGGCGGAATGAGTGAAGACGAACGGCGTGCCCTCAAGCGTCGCGCAGCACGCGCACGTCGCGCCTCCTAAGAAGCAGCAGCGAAAGAGGCCGCGGACCATCCGGTCCGCGGCCTCTGCTTTTTAACTCCGGCAGTGCAGGCGCGCTATGCGCGTGCGAGATTCAGTACGATCTGCACTGCTGTCCCGCCGCCTTCCCGCGGGCTCCACTGAATGGTTCCTCCGAGTTCGCTGGTGACCAGAGTGCGGACAATCTGCAAGCCCAGCCCCTCGGTGTATTGTCCATCCGGCAGCCCGACGCCGTCGTCGGCGATCGTTACTGTCAGGAATTCGTCCTTGCCGTCCCCCTCAGCGCGGTCCGCCACAAGCCACACTGTGCCTGTGCGGCCCTCAAGTCCGTGCTCAACGGCGTTGGTAACGAGTTCATTGATGACCAAGGCCAACGGGGTCGCAAAATCACTGGGCAATTCCCCGAACAGACCTGAACGTTCAGTTCTGACCTGTTGGGATGGTGATGCCACCTCCGCCGAAAGCCGGAATTGGCGCCCGATCAACTCGTCGAAATCGACACTCTGCGTCAGGCCCTGGGACAGGGTCTCATGCACCAATGCAATGGTTGCCACCCGCCGCATCGCTTGTTCGAGGCCCTGCTTCGCCTCATCGCTGACCATTCGCCGTGACTGCATACGCAGGAGGGCGGCCACCGTTTGCAGGTTGTTCTTGACCCGGTGGTGGATCTCGCGGATCGTGGCGTCCTTGGTGACAAGTTCCATCTCCCGACGCCTGAGTTCGGAGACGTCGCGGCACAGCACCAAGGCGCCGAACCGATGTTGTTCATCGCGCAAAGGGATGGCACGCAGGGACAGGCTGACGCCCCTCGATTCGATCTCGCTTCGCCAGGGCATGCGGCCGGTCACTACCAGGGGCAGTGTCTCATCCACCATCCGGCGGTCCTTCAGCAGACCTGCGGTGACCTCCGCCAGCGACCTGCCTTCCAGGGACTCAACTTCGCCGAGCCTGCGGAACGCGGAGACCCCGTTCGGGCTTGCGTATTGGACGATACCGTCTGCGTCGAGCCGGATCAGCCCGTCACCGACGCGGGGCGCGCCACGGCGCGAGCCTGTCGGGGAAGCGAAGTCCGGCCAGAGCCCGAGGGTGCCCATGCGGAGCAGATCGTAGGCACATTGCCGATATGTCAGTTCCAACCTCGACGGCATGCGGGAGCTGGAGAGATCCATATGTGATGTGACGACGGCGAGAGTTCTTCCGTTGCGCACCATCGGGACCGCTTCGACACGCAACGCCATCTCGCTGCTCCAGCTGGTCTCGCTGGAACGTTCGATGGCCCTGCTGTTCCAGGCCTTCTCCACCAGTGGACGAAGGTCCGAGCGAATGCCCTCGCCCACGAAGTCCGCGTGGAACACCGTATGCGATGTCGACGGACGGACGTGGGCGAGGGCTATGTAGCCAAACTCGGGGTGCGGAAACCAAAGAGCCAGGTCGGCGAAAGCCAGATCAGCGACCATTTGCCAGTCACCAACCAGGAGGTGCAGCCATTCGGCATCTCCAGGCCCGAAATCAGCGTGTTCCCTGATGGGGTCTGTAAAGATTGCCACTGCACCTCCATTTGCGACGCGGAGAACTTCCTAGCGTCGGACGATTGACCTCAAGAGCCTTAATGCTACCGACAGTGAGGCCATGTCGTCGGCCTCGAGGGCGTTGACCTCATCGAACATGGTCTTCGCCCTGCCGAGTTGCTCGGCGTTCAGCTCCTCCCATTCCTTCAACCGGTCTTCCGCGGTTGCGTTGGACTCCGTTGCTTCAAGGACCGAAGTAGTCATGTCGGCAACTGTTGAGTACAGGTCATCCCGAAGGGCTGCGCGGGCCAGCGCCTGCCAGCGGTCATCGCGCGGCAGGGAACTGATGCGCTCCAGCAGCGAATCCACGTGGAAGCGGTTGAACACCGTGTAGTACACGTGGGCCACGTTCTCAACGCTCTCCTTGCCTGTCTGGGCAATCCGCGCGATGTCCAGAAGGGCATAGCTTTCGAAGAGCTCCGCCCACCTGCGGGCAAGGTGTTCGGGAAGGTGCCATCCCAGCGCCTTGTCGAGCCAGCCGCTGATGCGGACCTTGTCTTCTCCACGCAGGTAGTCCAAGAGCTTGGCGCGCAAGGGCGCCATCATTGGCTTGAACGCGTCCACGACGCTGGCGATGGGCTGCGAGGCAATTCCTTGCCCCAGCACCCAACGCACGGCCCGGTCAAGCAGTCGCCTGATGTCCAGGTGGATTTCGCTCCAGTGTTCGGTCGGGAAGGAGGCCGGCAGCGCATTCAGCTCCGCCACCATGGGGTCGAGGTCGTAGATTTCGCGCAAAGCTACGAACGCCTTCGCTACCGCGACCTCGTTGGCCGAGGTTTCCTCAATGGCCCTGAACGCGAACGTGATGCCACCGAGGTTGATGATGTCGTTGGCCACCACGGTTGCGATGATCTCGCGCCGCAGCGGGTGGGTGTCCAAATCGGCGTCGAACTTCTCGCGCAACTGCTTCGGGAAGTAGTTGCGGATCGTGTCCGAGAACCAAGGATCATCAGCCAGGTTGCTGTCGCGCAGCGCAGTACTGAGCTCAATTTTCGCGTAGGCCGAAAGGACCGCCAGTTCCGGCGACGTCAGGCCTTGACCTTGTTCCAGGCGGGCACGAAGTGTGTCGGTGGTCGGCAAGGCTTCAAGGTCCCGCTTGAGGTCGGCGGACTTCTCCAGCCAGTCCATGAGCCGCTCGTAGCTGGGGCTCCACTCGGCAACCCGTGTGCGGTCGTTGAGCAGCAGGATGTTCTGGTCGATGTTGTCCTGGAGCACCAGGCGGCCTACTTCGTCGGTCATGTCGGCGAGGAATGCAGCCCGCTCAGTCTCCTGGAGCTTGCCTGCCGCCACCATCCGGTCCACGAAGATCTTGATGTTGACCTCATGGTCCGAGCAATCCACACCCGCGGAGTTGTCAATGGCGTCGGTGTTGAGGATGACGCCCTGCAAGGCGGCCTCAATACGTCCCCGCTGGGTCAAACCAAGGTTTCCGCCTTCCCCGACAACCTTGACCCGCAAGTCACGCCCGTCAACGCGGATGGCGTCGTTGGCCTTGTCCCCCACAGCTGCATGGGTTTCCGTGCTGGCCTTGACGTAGGTGCCGATGCCGCCGTTGTAAAGGAGGTCCGCCGGAGCCAGCAGGATCGCCCGCAGCAGTTCCGGTGGGCTGAGTTGTGTCGTGCCGTCGGGCAGGCCCAGGGACTTCCGTACCTGTTCCGAAACCGGGATGGTCTTGGCCTGGCGGGCATAAACTCCGCCGCCCTCGCTGATGAGCGAACGGTCGTAGTCGTCCCAGGAAGAGCGGGGCAGCTCAAAGAGACGCTGCCGCTCAGCAAAGGACACTGCAGCATCGGGTGTCGGATCGAGGAAGATGTGGCGGTGGTCGAAGGCTGCCACCAAGCGGATGTGCCGTGAGAGCAGCATGCCGTTCCCGAAGACGTCTCCTGACATATCGCCCACGCCCACCACGGTGAACTCTTCGGTCTGGGTGTCCAGGTCGAGCTCGCTGAAGTGACGCTTGACCGATTCCCAGGCGCCGCGGGCCGTAATGCCCATCGCCTTGTGGTCGTAGCCTACTGAACCACCGGAAGCGAAGGCGTCGCCCAGCCAGAAGCCGTACTCGGCCGCGAGCCCGTTGGCCGTGTCCGAGAAGGTAGCGGTGCCCTTATCGGCCGCCACCACAAGGTAGGAATCGTCGCCGTCGTGCCGCACGACGTCCGACGGCGGGACGAGCCTTTCGCCGTCGCCCGACGTCACGAGGTTGTCGGTGATGTCCAGCAGGCCCCGGATGAATGTCTTGTAACTTTCGATGCCTTCTGCCATCCATGCGGCGCGGTCCACGGCGGGGTTGGGCAGTTTCTTGGCGAAGAACCCGCCCTTGGCACCCGTCGGAACAATGACGGCGTTCTTGACCGTCTGGGCCTTGACCAGCCCGAGAATCTCGGTGCGGAAATCCTCCCTGCGGTCCGACCAACGGAGACCGCCACGGGCCACCTTGCCGAAGCGAAGGTGGACGCCTTCAACGCGTGGCGAGTAGACCCAGATTTCGAACATCGGGCGCGGGAACGGCAGTCCCTCTATGGAGGTCGGGTCCAGCTTGAAGCTGAGGTACTCCTTGTTTTGGAAGTAGTTGGTCCGCAGGGTGGATTCAATGAGGTTGATGAAGGTGCGCAGGACTCGGTCAGCGTCCAAAGTAGCAACCTGCTCTACGGCCTCGGCCAGGGAGGTCCGTGCTGCATCCTGGCGTTCAACGCGTACATCGTCCGCCACGGATGGGTCGAACCGTGCCGAGAAGAGGTCAATGAGTCCACGTGCCACATCCGGGTTGCCCAGGAGGGTATCGGCAATGAAGCCGAAGGAATTCGTGTTTCCCATTTGGCGCATGTACTTGGCGTAAGCCCGGAGCATGACTACCTGGCGCCAGTGCATGCCTTCACGCAGCACCAAGCGGTCGAAGTTGTCCGACTCCACAGCACCGGTTACCGCAGCGCCGAAGGAATCGGCCAAGAGGCTGCCGGTGGCAAGGGGATCGACTCCCGCAGGGTACTTCAGCCCGAGGTCGTAGAGGAAGAAGTCGCGGTGATCGGCGGTTTCGATCTCGAACGGCCGCTCGTCCAGCACTTCCAGGCCAAGGTTGTGGAAATAGGGCAGGATCTGGCTGAGGCTCTTCGGCTCCATCAGGTAAAGCTTGACGCGGGCGTCCTCTTCCAATGCCTCGCCGGCACCTTCAGGAAGATAGACGTGGACCCCGGGCTTGACGTTCCTGATGGGCTCGCCGGTCCGCTCTGCTTGGGCACCGTACTTCTCGAAGCGTTCGATGTCCTGCAGCGCGTCTTCAACTTCATAATCCACGCGGTATCCAGCGGGAAAGGCTTCTGCCCAAAGGGCCGACAGGGCATCGGCGGTTTCGGCCGGGTGGTGTTCGCGGAGGACCTCGGTGATGCCCTCGCTCCAGGACCTCGAAGCCCGCATAAGCCGGTGCTCAAGCTCCTGTGCATTGACCTCGGCCAGCTCGGCGGTGCGCGGAAGCCTGATCCGGAAGAAGACACGGGCAAGGGCGGATTCAGTTATCCGGGCCTCGTAGTCGATGGTCTCGGCCTGGAAAGTCTCCCGAAGTTCCTGCTCGATCCTGAGACGGACGCTGGTGGTGTAGCGGTCGCGGGGCAGGTAGACGACGGCGGACATGAAACGGCCGTATATGTCCGGCCGTAGGAACAGCTTCGTCCTGCGGCGCTCTTGCAGGCGCTGGATTCCCATGGCCGTCGCGGCCAGGTCCGGTACCTCGATTTGGAACAGTTCATCCCTGGGGTAGGTCTCTAGGATGCCGAGGAGGTCCTTGCCGGAGTGCGAATCAATCGGGAATCCGGCATTGCGCAGTACTGCATCCACCTTGTCCCGAACAATGGGGATGCTGCGGACAGAACCGGTGTAGGCACTTGTGGCAAACAACCCGATAAAGCGGCGTTCACCGTTGACGTTGCCTTGGGCGTCGAAGCTCTTGACGCCAATGTAGTCAAGGTACGCCGGCCGGTGGACTGTCGAGCGGGAATTGGCCTTGGTGATCACCAGGGCGCGTTTCTCCCTGGCCTTCTTGCGGCCGGCGTCTGTCAGGTGTTGGACCTGACGGGTGGCGTCTCCGGCGCGCAGGAGCCCCAGGCCGCTATCCTCACGAAGCTGCAGCACGTCCTCGCCGTCTTCATTCACGAGGTCGTATTCGCGGTATCCCAGGAAGGTGAAGTTACCGTTATCCAGCCAACGGAGAAGGTCCTGCGCCTGGCGCAGTTCTGCGATTTGTTCGGGATGGGAAACTCCCCCTAGCGCTTCGGCCAGCTCCAGCGCCTTGCTGCGCATTTTCGGCCAGTCTTCGACGGCGGCCCGCACGTCTCCTAGGACGCGGTGCAGTCCTTCGATCAACTGCTCGCGCGTCTCATCACTGACGCGGTCGATTTCGACCGCAATCCATGACTCCATGTGGGATGCGTTGTCCCCATCGCCAAGAAGATGGGCGATGCTGGGCAGGGCAGCGGTGTCACCACTGGAAATTCCCACAGTGGAAGGAACGCGCGAAACGCTGCTCATCTCACCGGTGACCCGGTCCCGGGTGACGACGAACAAGGGGTGCATGACCATGCGGATGGCGCAATTCTGGCGCACGAGCTCCGCGTTGACCGAGTCAACCAGGAAGGGCATGTCGTCGGTAACAATGTAAACAACGTTCCGGTCAGACTCGCTGCCGATCTCAACCACGGCATTGCCTGGTCGTCGGGACTGCGCAACGGCCTTGTGCTTGTTGGCCCTGGATATCAGCAGTTCCGGGGTGTAGGCCCGGGCGTCCTCCTCTGCGAGGTGCTCGTAGTAGTCACCGAAGAACCCTTCACGGACAACTGCTGCATCGGACCGATCCTCCACGCTGGATCCTGACGACATCGACAAACGCCTCCATCACAAGTTGATTGCTGCGACTCTGCAGCCCACATGCCGAGCCTAGCGCTTAAGGCGACGGAGAGCTCTGGTACTTCGTCCAAAGGATCGGCGTTTTTGATGGACAGGAGCACATACGAGTCCGGCGATGGCATGTCGGATGTCCGATTCGGGCGCCGTTTCCAGGAGGACGGAGCCTGAAAGCAAGGCAGCATCGCAACTTTCCGGATCCGAAGGAATGTACGCCTCGATGCTGATGCCCGGGCCGTACCGGTTCCACGCATCATCCAACTGTTTCTCCGGAGCGTACCCAACGGCTGAGCGTTTGACCTTGTTGAGCACCACCCGCGGCGATGCTTGCGGAACAGCCACTTCGAGTTCAGCCAGGCCCCTTACAAGCCGCGGCACTCCGATGGCGTCCGCGGATCCCACAGCGAAAACAACGTCAGCCAACTCCAGGCTGCGGAGGGTGGATGCATTGCGCCGGGGAGCCAACGTGTCAAAGCTCAACTCTTCGTCAGCTTCGAGGCAGAAGCCAGTGTCAACCACCACGACGTCCGCCAGTTGCCTGGCCCTTTCCAGCACAAGGGTGAGAGCAGCGGCCCGCAGTTCGGTCCAACGATCGGCCCGCGTGGTGCCGGTCAATACGCGGAAGGAGCCCGCCTTCGTGTAAACCTCACTGGCCGCGGTCGTCAAAGCTTCAAGATCGAGGAGTCCTTGGTCGGCAAGCCTGCATGCTTGCGCCAACCCGGCCGACTCATCCAGGAGGCCCAGCATCGCCGACACGCTGGCGCCGTAGCTGTCAGCATCAACCAATATGACCGACTGGCCATCGGCGGCGAGCTCCGCGGCCATGTTCACGGCAAGCAGCGTCCGCCCAGGGGCACCCGCCGGTCCCCACACAGCAAAGATCCGACCCGACCCGCATGGTTCTCCCTGGCCCGCCTCCGGCTGATGCGGCAAGTGCAAGTCCACGCCTGGATCAGCAAAGCTTGCGCTGCGCCCACTGTCACCCTGACCACACCGGCTCGAGCGTCCCACTGCCTGGGAGATCTCGGCTGCGAGTTCAAGAGGCTCAATGTCCGCAGACGCAACGACTACTCCAATGGAACGGAGCCGCCTGGCCTCTTCCGGGTTTTCGGTCAAGGCAACAACGGTTACGCCCACGGCTCCCAGCCTGTCCACCAACGTAGTGGTGAGCTCTTCCGAGCCGTCGCCGATGACAGCCGCCAGCGCCAGGCCACTTTGGCAGGCAGCCAGCAGTTCGGTAAGTTCCGAACAACGGCGGACAACGGTTACCGGCCCGTGTAAGCGCTCCAGGCCATCGACGACAGTTTCATCGGCAGCACAGACCGTAACGACCGGGATGTTCACGAGGTAAGGCCCGACGGGTTCCAGACCACCGAAACCCTGGCCTTATTGGCTTGGGCTCCCAGCAGTTTTGGCATTTGCGCGTCCGTGACCAGGACGAGCACGGTTGTGGTTTTTGACGCCCCGAGAGTGGTTGAGCCGTGGGCGATCTGGGCAATTTCCGCACCGGGTAACAGCAACTGTGGATCTTCGTAGGCCGTGCCCGTTCCCCGCATGGCAACCCAGACATCCACGCGCGCCCCGGGAGCAGCCTGGCTGGGCAGCTCTTCCTCCATGGAGATGGCCACAGGTTTTCTGTTCAATGCATCGGCAGTTCCGAGACTGTCACGGGGCAACAGCTGGTTTCTGGCCACCCGCTGCAGTGCGACTTTGCCTGCGGACAGACCACCTTCAACCGTTACATAACCTGACTCAACGTCATCCAACCGCACCTTGACGATGGAAAGGTTTTCGGGAGTTACCAGTTGGCCCACAGCAATGTCTTCCCGGGCGGCGTACACCTGGGTCGTCCTGTCGGCACTTCCCAGCAGGGCAACCACCCCGGCCACGGACAGGAAAACCAGCAAGATACCCACCAACAGCCGTGGATCCCTCCACGAGGGCTTGCTGATTCGCGCGGCGGCAAGAGGTGAGCTTGGGCCCATGATTTTTATTCCCCCGGATTTGGCTGAAAGGCATGGTCGGCGGACCTGCCTCCTCATTCTTACCGGCGGGTTACATCCAGCCAAAGCGTTCAGCAGCAAAGAGGGCAAAGCTGTGGATAACTACACCAAATGCACACAGGAGTGGCAATATGGATCCATGCCCCGATTCCTGACATTGGCCGATGTCGCCGAACAGCTCCAGATAAATTCCCCCCAAGCGTATGCCTTGGTCCGCAGTGGAGAGCTCAAGGCGATCCAGGTGGGAGGCCGCGGGCAATGGCGTATCGAAGAAACCATGCTTGAGCAATATATTCAGGACCGATACGCGGAAGCCAGCCGGATGATTGAAGAATCCAGGTCCAAGTCCCGCTAACGGTCTTGTCGGCCAACGGCTACAGTTCCGGGCCGCTGGCTGAACTTACCGCCACAAGTGCTCCGAAGGGGACTGTCACAACACTGGCTACGTTGCCTATCCTCCGCACTTCGCCTTCTTGCACGACAGCGATATCAAAGTGGTCCCGCCCTACCCGGTCGATGACTCCCCTTACTTCAAGGCCTTCCGTTGCCTGTGAGCGTAAATGCACAACCACCGGTGCGCGGTCTCGGGCCAGCGCCCTCAACGCCGTAGCCAAGCCCAACGGCTGGCGAAACCGCGGAGTGGCCCTCATCGCCAACCGTCCCACGCCTTGATAGGAAACGATCGACGAAGAGGGAATCACCCACTGCCGGGCACCTTCGTCCAGGACCAACCACTCGTTCCCCAGATGACTGATGCTTCCGAGAAGAGCGGTTCCGCTGGACAGGACAACTTTTAGCCGGGCAGCGCCAGCAGCGCGCAACCGATCCACCAGCTCGATACCGGCCAGTTCCACCCTTGCCCGCTCGGTGATCTCCGATTCCTTCTCCAGCGAGCGTTCTGCCGAAAATTGTGCTTCCAAATCGTTGAAGAGAGAGTCCCATCTCATGTGGTCAGACTAGGCTGCATAACGGAGCCAAGACAATCCTGCCCTTCGGGCCGGCGCTGCGATTGGACACGAGTG
This sequence comes from Paenarthrobacter sp. NPDC057355, assembly GCF_042667405.1. Lineage (NCBI taxonomy): Bacteria > Bacillati > Actinomycetota > Actinomycetes > Micrococcales > Micrococcaceae > Paenarthrobacter > Paenarthrobacter sp. NPDC057355. The sequence continues at coordinate 200,072 of NZ_JBHVAL010000002.1, forward strand.
CATAAGTGTGTTCAGAATTGACTCCAAGTAGGTCAAAGTACATCAAACGAAGCTTGGGGGCTTTGAATGGCACGATCTTTGCGCCGGGACACCGGACTGGCTGTAACTATTTTGGGGCTTGGACTTCTCCTGGCCTTGATGGGAAACACTCTTGTCTCCCAGTTGGAGAACGCCCAGCGGCACAATCAGAATTTTGCATTCGACCTGCTGGCCGGTTTTGCTGCCAGCACCGCTGGAACCGCGATAGTTGCTTGGTGGGCTCTTTCCGTGACAGTGGCGTTTGTGGCTGCGCTCCTGCACCGCTCGGGGGCAAGCAAGTTGGCCAAGACCCTCTCCAGATACAGCCCCGCGTTCATGGTCAGGCTCGCCGCAGCCGTGCTCGGCATCAACCTTCTTGGCGGTGGGTTGGCGCACGCCGACGTCGCACCAACCCCGGAGTGGCTTCCTACTTCGACGCACAGCAGCACACTGCTCCGCGCCGCGGCTCCGCCCTCCGCCAACGGCTCTTCACTTTCCCTCACCGATGGAGAGAGTCCAGCAAACACCGCGCCCGATCCAAGCTGGCGACCCAAGCCGCCGGTAATTGCTCCCGGGTTGCTCAGCCGGCCTGGCACCAGGGAAGCACCGGCAGCAGGTGGGTCCGGCGTCGAGGTGAAAGCCGGCGACACGCTGTGGTCAATTGCAGCGGCTGGACTTGCACCGTTTTCGACTGACGTGGATGTAGCCATGGCATGGCCAAAGTGGTACGCCGCGAACCGCTCCATCATTGGGGCCGATCCCTCGGTGCTCATCCCAGGGCAGATCCTTCACCCTCCAGAACCCGCCTAGCGGCGCCAGAACCAACGCAACACAAGGCTGTATCCAGACTCTGTGAAAAAGCAACCGCCCGCTCAGGGGCGGAGCCGAGCCTCACCTCCAAAACCCAGCGTCATCCCAGCAGAAGCCACCCGAGCATGAGCGTTCCCCGCGCTTTGGCTCTAAGTAGTGAATGCCAGAGGTATGACCATGTCCGTTGTTACAGCAGGCCGGCCACCGATCCGCCAAAGAGCCCAACGTGCCGCTCCGTCCGGCACCAAGAGTAGCGCCGATACAGACATCCGGTTGGTGGTACGGAGTATTGCCCAAGCCGCCGTAGAAGTCCTCGCCGGCACTCGTCCGCTCGCTCAACTATCCGGTTCATTACACCCCGACTGTTATCTGGCCCTGCAGCACCGGGCTGTCCTGACACGCAAACACGCAGCGCGGAGCAAAGGGAACCCCCAGCCACACCTTAGCCCGATGGTCCGGTCGGTGCGCGCATGTTCGATCAGTGAATCAATTTGTGAGGCAAGCATCGTTGTCGCGGAGGAAGGCCGTTGCCGGGCCGTCGCAATGCGACTCGAACGAACCGATGGCGTGTGGCAAGTTACGGTACTGGAGATCGGGTAGGTTCATCCGTCAGCCGATGTCCCCAGCCCGTATGTATCAAAAGGGGCGATCCCGGGGACCGTTGAGTCCCCGGGATCGCCCCTCTTGTTGGCGATAATTACCGGTTGGTTCCGGATTCGGGCTAGCGGCGCTTCTTCTTCGCGGGTTTGCGCTGCTCCTGGCTTGCCGCCTTTGCAGGGTTTCCGGAACGACCCGACGCGCGGCCCTCAATCCGGGTTTGCGTAGCGCCGTCCTCGCCTGGCGCTGTGTATTGCAGTTGAGCCGGCTTCTCCGGTGCCTCGAGGCCTGCGGCCCGGATCTGCGGATCGTGATGCTCGGTGTGGCCCCCAGCGGCAGAACCATCCGGCACGACGACGTCTTCGGCCGGTGTCACTTCCACCTCAAGGTTGTAAAGGAACCCGATGCTTTCTTCACGGATGGCTTCCATCATGCTCTGGAACATGACAAAGCCTTCACGCTGGTATTCAACCAAGGGGTCGCGCTGCGCCATGGCCCGGAGGCCGATGCCCTCCTTGAGGTAGTCCATCTCGTAAAGGTGTTCCTGCCACTTGCGTCCAAGGACTGACAGGACAACGCGCCGCTCGAGTTCCCGCATGCTTTCCGAGCCGATGGCTTCCTCGCGGGCCTTGTAGACGAGGCGGGCGTCGGAAAGGATTTCTTCCCGCAGGAAGTCAGCGGTGATCCGGGACTTTCCGCCTGCTTCTTCGATCACTTCTTCAGGTGTGACCGTAGCCGGGTACAGGGTCTTCAGGTTGGTCCACAGCTGGTTGAAGTCCCAATCGTCGCCGTTGCCCTCTGCGGTTGCAGCATCGATCAGGGCGTTGATGGTGTCTTCAAGGAAGTACTGGACTTTCTCGTGGAGGTCATCACCTTCAAGAATCCGACGGCGGTCGCCGTAGATCGCTTCACGCTGCCGGTTCAGGACGTCATCGTATTTGAGGACGTTCTTGCGCTGTTCGGCGTTACGCGCCTCCACCTGTCCCTGTGCGGAAGCAATTGCACGGGAAACAAGCTTGGACTCAAGAGCGACGTCGTCCGGCACCGAGCTGTTCATGAGCCGTTCTGCGGCCCCCGAATTGAACAGCCTCATGAGGTCGTCGGTCAGGGACAGATAGAAGCGGGATTCACCGGGGTCGCCTTGACGTCCGGAGCGGCCGCGCAACTGGTTGTCGATCCGGCGGGATTCGTGTCGTTCCGTGCCCAGGACGTAGAGCCCACCCAGGTTCAGCACTTCTTCGTGTTCATCCTTGACGGCCTGCTTGGCTGCAGCGAGTGCCTCGGGCCACGCGGCCTCATATTCCTCGGAGTTCTCCTCGGGATCGAGTCCACGCTTGGCGAGCTCGGCGATGGCGGTGAATTCCGCGTTGCCGCCCAGCATGATGTCAGTACCACGGCCGGCCATGTTGGTGGCAACAGTCACGGCGCCCTTGCGGCCGGCCTGGGCAACAATGGACGCTTCACGCGCGTGGTTCTTTGCGTTCAGGACTTCGTGGCGGATGCCCTCCTTGGCCAGCAGCTTGGAGAGATATTCGCTCTTCTCAACGCTCGTGGTACCGACCAGTACAGGTTGGCCTGCTTCGTGCCGCTCTGCGATGTCTTCTACAACGGCGTCGAACTTCACGACCTCGTTCTTGTAGACAAGGTCCGGCTGGTCGATGCGTTGCATGTCGCGGTTGGTGGGAATGGGTACCACGCCGAGCTTGTAGGTGCTCATGAACTCGGCGGCCTCAGTCTCCGCCGTACCGGTCATGCCGGAGAGCTTGGAGTACATACGGAAGTAGTTCTGCAGCGTTACGGTGGCCAGGGTCTGGTTTTCCGCCTTGATCTCGACATTTTCCTTGGCCTCAATAGCCTGGTGCATGCCCTCGTTGTAGCGGCGGCCGGCCAGGATACGGCCGGTGTGCTCGTCAACGATCAGGACCTCGCCGTCGAGGATGACGTAGTCTTTGTCCCGCTTGAACAGTTCCTTGGCCTTGATGGCGTTGTTCAGGAAACCAATGAGGGGGGTGTTGGCGGATTCGTAGAGGTTCTGGATGCCCAGGTAGTCCTCCACCTTTTCGATACCGGATTCGAGGACTCCGACAGTCCGCTTCTTCTCGTCCACTTCATAATCGACATCAGGCTGGAGCCGAAGGACCACCTTGGCGAACTCGCTGTACCAGCGGTTGGTGTCGCCCTGCGCAGGACCGGAGATGATGAGCGGGGTCCTGGCCTCGTCGATGAGGATGGAGTCCACTTCATCAACAATCGCGAAGTTGTGTCCGCGCTGCACGAGCTCACTGGCATCCCAGGCCATGTTGTCGCGGAGGTAGTCGAAGCCGAATTCGTTGTTTGTTCCATAGGTGATGTCGGCAGCGTACTGTTCCCGACGCACGGCGGGGTCCTGGTTTGCCAGGATGCAGCCGCTGGTCAGGCCGAGGAAGCGGTAGACGCGGCCCATGAGTTCAGACTGGTATTCGGCGAGATAGTCGTTCACCGTGACCACGTGGACGCCCTTGCCGGTGAGCGCGTTCAAGTACGCCGGCGCGGTCGCAACGAGGGTTTTGCCTTCACCGGTCTTCATTTCAGCGATGTTGCCAAGGTGCAGTGCAGCACCGCCCATCAGCTGCACATCGAAGTGGCGCATGCCCAAAGTGCGGGATGAGGCTTCACGAACGGCAGCGAAGGATTCGGGAAGCAAAGCATCCAGCGACTCGCCGTCTTGGTGCCGGGTCCGGAGACGATCCGTCTCAGCTCGCAGTTCGGCATCTGTGAAGGACTTGAACGAGTCTTCCAGGGCATTGATGGAATCGGCATAGTTCCGCAGTTGCTTCAGGGTCTTTTTGTCACCTGTGCGGAGAAGTTTTTCGATTAGTGATGCCACGTGAAAGTGCTCCCAGTCTCATGCTGCCGAATTCTGGCTGTTTCAGTCTACGGGAGAGACCAAGGCGGCGTGTCCGGGTTCACCTCTGAGCGGACTGAGGTTTTGCGGCTCCGCTGTGGGACTGTCCGCGTACCCGGTGACAGACGCAGCCAGATCGCCGGCGAGATTCCCTACCGGCCAGACCACCACCTCCCGCAGGCCAAGCCATGTTGCCATGAGCTCCAGTTCAGCGGCAAGCTCGACGGCGGTATCAGCCGGAGCGTCCGGCTCGCTGTATGCAGAACGCACCAGCAGCTGGCCGGCCGTCCGGTCGGCCTTCAGGTCGACCCTGGCCACTATGCGCTCCCTCAGCAGGAACGGCAGCACGTAGTACCCGAAACGGCGTTTGGCAGCGGGGGTGTAGATCTCGATCCTGTAGTGGAAGCCAAACAGCTCCTCAAGACGCCGACGCTCAAAGACGAGGGAGTCAAAGGGGCTCAGCAGGGCCCGCCCTTCGGCCTTCCGAGGGAGCTTTGCGGTGACATGCCGGAAAATCTCCCGGTCCCATCCTCGAACTGACACGGGTTCCAGGAGGCCGGCGCCCACAAGCCATTGTACAGACTCTGCTCCAGCCTTGAGCGGCGTACGGAAGTAGTCCGAAAAACACCGGACCGTGCCGATGCCATGGGCTTGGGCAGCTGCGTCGATAAGCCGGTCGAGGGCTGGGCCAGGGTCCACGGCAGGAGTCGGGTGGTAAGGGACCACCTTTGAAGTCAGTGTGTACTTGCGTTCGAACTGCGATGTTCGCGAAGCAGCTGAAACCCTGCCTTCTTCAAAGAGATGTTCCAGCACCCTCTTGACGATGTTCCAGTTCCAACCCCAGTTGTCCCGGTCTGCCGTGGGGGCATGCCCCAACTTCGCTGTGAGTTCCGCCGCCGTCATTGGAGGGCCACCCGCCAGTGCGGACAGTATTCTGTCCTCCATGTCGCGGCGGATACCGGGATCCAGGCGGTGCGCCCCTACCCATGCCCGCTTCTGCCACAAGAGCAAGTCAGGGAAGTGCTCCGGGCGGATGAAGCTGGCCTCGTGCGCCCAGTACTCCATCATTTTGCGCGGCTTCCGGCCGGCCATGGTGGAAAGAATGCCGGGGTCGTAGTTCCCAAGCCGGGAGAAGAAAGGAAGATAGTGGCTTCGCGCCACCACATTTACAGAATCGATCTGGACAAGCTGCAAGCGGTCAAAAGTCCGGCCCACTGCCCGTGGTGTCACGGGGCCAGTGGGCCGGACTTTGGCCAATCCTTGAGCTGCCAATGCGATCCGCCGTGCCTGGGACAGGCTCAGCGAAGCGGTCATCGGGATCCCTTCGTCAGATAAAGGCCTTACTTTGCGTTGGCGGCCTGATCGTCGGAGCGATAGGCGATGATCTTCTCCTCGACGGCTTCTTCGCCGGGCTCACAGGTGGAATCGAGGCTGATCACACCGTAGGTCCAACCACTGCGCCGGTAAACGACCGACGGCGCGTTGGTTTCCTTGTCCAGGAACAAATAGAAGTTGTGTCCCACCAGTTCCATGTTGTCCACTGCGTCATCCAATGTCAGGGATGCAGCGGGAAACACCTTACGACGGATCAGGACCGGTGAATCTCCGGCCGGGATGTCGTTCTCGATCTCATACGGCGAACGCTCTTCTGCCTGTCCGTCGGCTTCCTGGTGGTTGCTGGCCTCGACATAAAGAGGCGCATTGGTGCTTGCGGGTTCAAGGGTGGCAGTAGCCTCCCGCACGGCCTTGGGTGTGTGACGGCCGTGGTGCACCTTTTTCCGGTCCTTCGCGCGACGAAGCCTCTCGAGCAGCTTGTTGTACGCGAGATCGAAGGCAGCGAATTTGTCAGCGGCTGTGGCCTCGGCACGGATAACGGGGCCACGGCCCAGGACGGTTACTTCGACGGTGAGCTCACCCGGCGTCTGCCGGGGGTTGGTTTCCTTGGAAACCTTGGCGTCTACTCGCTGGACCTTGTCCCCCAGCGACTCAATCTTTGAGATTTTCTCGCCGGCATATTCGCGAAAGCGGTCTGAAACTGTCAGATTTCGTCCGCTGATCATGAACTCCATGGTGCCCTCCAAATAACTCAGGTGACACGACAACGGCACTGTTGGGGGCTGGTCTGACGGACAGTCGAGCCCCTTTCCGAGCCGCTATCGACAGGTACATCTTTTCTTGGTACCCACAACCGACGTTAGTTCATCGCCACGCGTTATTCATCCTTTGGCCACTTATTTTTTGATTGAGTCTTAACGACTTCATGGCTGGTCGCCGGGCGCCCTCATTGAGGCGTAGGCTGGTGGCCTCGTGGCCGCCAGAACAATGGCTCCGCAAACCACTCCGCCGGCCGCCTCCACGGCCCGCGCCGCCTCCGAGAGAGTTGCCCCGGTGGTCAGAACATCGTCTACGAGGATGCATCGCCTGCCCCTGACCACTCCCGCACGTCGGGGCGCGACGCGCATGGATCCCCTGACTTTCCTGGCGCGTTCACCCTGCCCCAGGCCTTTCTGGCCTGATGTTCCAAGGGTGCTTTCCCGGGCGGGCACCACGTTCAAGTACCTTTGCACCAATGCCAGCAGCGACGTCATGCTGTCTTGTCGGGTCAGTGGAATCCTGACCTTTTCCAAGACGTCGAGATGTCGGTGTTGAGGCTCTATGCGGCGTAAACGCAGGATGAGCAGGATCAGGTGGACCGGACTGAAGCCTCGTCTGCGGTAAGCACTGCCGCTGGTTGGAACCGGAACAAGAGAAAAGCCCGCCTGATTGCCGAGTGCTGCTTTCAAAGCCTTGCCAAGGCAGCTTGCGAGCACGCCGCCCGCGCGCCATTGGCCAAAATGCTTGAACGAGAGCAGACATTGCGCCAGTTCGTCACGGTACGGCCCTGCCGCAACAACCCCGATTCCAACCGTGCCATCCACCATGACCAAACGAGGTGATTGATGCTCTGCACGGAAAGGCTGGGCACACATCCGGCGGACGCGTTTGGAACACTCCGCGCAAAGCACTGTGTCTTCTGCGCCGCAACACATGCATTCGACAGGAACCAGGACTGCCCGAAGATCTTGCATCGTTCCTTCCAATGCCGCAGCCAGCCTCCCAAGCCGGTTGCTGTCCCTTCCACGGCGGCGGGCGCTGACGGGATCAGGCGCAGCGAGGTCAGGATCCCTTCCCGTGCGCTTCCGCTGTCCCCGAAAGAAGGCGCTGATGAGTGGATCGGTCATGAAGCCAGCTTCCGCCCGTGCATGCCAGGAAAGAAGCCGCTTTGGATGCTATGTGGATATCCTGGCCACATCACCAGCCGGGCTGTCTTTCCCGGCCTGGCCGGGAAACAACCTCAGCCGGGAAAGGCCGGTTCCGTAGGGCCCTTCAATTGAAGCTCCCAACCGTTTCCCACGCGTTGGAAGACTCCGGCCTCGGACTGGCCATAGATCTGCTCCGGTCCATTGCCCGCGCTGATGCTGGTGAGGCCATCCCACGGCGCGAGTTGCTGCGCCTCACCCGATGCCAAGGATAAAAGCTCAGGGACAACAGTCGACGTCGCAGAACCGGTCATCACGGCCACGGTGGACGCGTTAACCCACACGCCCTGATTCGCTGCTGCGGTGGTAAGGAGCGTGATGGGAGCGGTGAGATCCTTGGGCACGCCATCGGGATTGCGGACAATTCCTGCGATCTGCACCGTGGATTTTCCTGCGGATTCGGAAATAACCAGTGCCCTGGTCCCTTCCCTGGAGACCCTGAAGTCCTTCACCGTGCGGCCCGAAAGCCATGCTGGAGTGATGGTGACGTTGGGTATGGCCATTCCCGGCGCAATGCCGGTGGGTTTGTAGGCCACCACCTCTGCGGCACCATTGGCCCCGGGACCTGCTGTCCAAACCCAGTCCTGGGGGCTGAAGGAAGGCCCCGTGAGCGTACTTCTGGTAGTAAGCTGGCGGGCCGCCTGACCCGGTTCGATCGAGTAGAGGGTGGTCTTGTCGCCGTTCAGGAAAGCAGCCGTCTGGGAGGCGGGTGACTCAGCAGGCGAATGCGGGCCAAGCCCGGCGACCGACTGGATGTCGGGCAGGGGCGTGATCCGGTTGTTTTCGTAGCGGACCAATTCACCGTTGTTCACTGCGATCTGATGGGCAGGCACTGTCTTGTCCACCACCGGTGGCAGGACTGTTCCGTTGTCCTCCACGCGGACCAGGTCCTGGTCGGCGCGCAATTGCACGTTGATGACATCCGGCTGGCTCCGAAAGGTCAGCGCCAGCTGGTTTTGCATCCTTTGCCGGTCCTCCGCGGATGCGTCAAACAATTCCTTGGCGGACAGATCCACCTGGGCTGCTCCTGAGACCACGGGGACGGATTCCCGCGCGAGCTTCATCCCCGAGGGGAACGCGCTGACAACCGCGCCACGAAGGTATGGTGCCGGGCCGGCGAGCAAGGCACTGGTCATGGATTTGACTGTGTTTTTCTTGATGAACCAGCGGTAGTCGGGGACAGCGTACGTGAAAGTTGGATCATAGAAGTAGATGGGAAACGCCCCGTAGATCACTTTGAACGTTTCTTCCGGAATGGCCGTTCCGTCCGGGACCTTGGAGATCCGCCACTCCCCCTCCACCTGTTCAAGCGTCAGCGGGATGGTCTCCTTGGTCCCCGGAGGGTACTGGGTTGCCACGCCGTCGGCGTCCACGGAGTAGGCGAGGTCGAGAACGTAAAGGTACCCATTCTCAGCAGGAGACTTCACCACTTCCGCCGAGCGGAAAACGAGCGCCCTCTTATCCGGCTTCCACGTGACCGACTGCGCTTGCGTCAAGTACTGGCGAGCCACGGGGTAGTCGTCCTCGTAGCCGCTGCCGGCCATGTAGAAGTCTTCAATGATCGACTCAGGGCTGGATCCTGCCCGGGGCGCGGCTGGAAAGAATACCGGCGCGTTGGGGTTTCCTGCGCCTTCATCCTTGCTCTTGCCCACCGGACCGGAGCGGGGAATCTGAGCACAGGAGGACAGGAGGAGCATGAGCACCGCAAGCAATGCCACGATCGCCCTCCGCTGCCGGGATCCAGGCTGGTTCATGACTTATCCCCCGCTTCAAGATCCTTGGCAGTGGCTTCATCGTTCTTGCCTGGGGAAGCGGGACCGGTACTTGAGGATTCCGTGCCCAGGACCAATACCTGGCGCTCGCTGGCCGAGCCAGGAAATTCTATGTCTGCAGGCTCCAGCTGAAGCGGGGACTTGGCGATGGTCTCTCCTTGGCGAAGGGGCAGCGTCAACCGGAAGTTGGATCCCGAACCCTTGCGGCCCCACGCTTGCAGCCAGCCGTTGTGGAGTTTGGTGTCCTCGGCCGCAATGGACAATCCCAGGCCGCTGCCGCCGGTTGTGCGGGCCCGGGCAGGGTCCGCGCGCCAGAAGCGGTCGAACACCCGGGCGGCTTCTGCCTGGCTCATCCCGATGCCGTGGTCCCTCACGGAGACGGCAACGGCGTCGTGGTTGGCCGCGACGGAGATATGGACCGGTTTGCCTTCGCCGTGTTCAAGGGCGTTGAGCAAGAGATTGCGGAGGATCCTTTCGATCCTCCTCGAATCCATCTCGACGATGATGCTCTTTTGCCTGGCGTTGAGGCGGACTTCCGATCCATATTCCTCGGCCACGGGTGCCGCGCCTTCCATGACCTGTGCCACCACCTGGAAGATGTCCTGCGGCTCGGCGTCGAGGACGGCGGCACCGGCGTCGAAGCGCGAAATTTCCAACAGGTCCGACAACAAGGACTGGAAACGCTCAACCTGGTAGTAGAGCAGCTCCGCCGATCTCTTGTTCATGGGGTCGAATTCATCACGGGCGTCGAAGAGAACCTCCGCCGCCATCCTCACCGTTGTCAGTGGGGTACGCAGTTCGTGGGACACATCGGAGACGAACCGTTGCTGCATCTGCGACAACGTGGCCAGCTGGGTGATCTGTTCCTGGAGGCTCGCTGCCATGTGGTTGAAGGATGCCCCCAGCCGGGCGACCTCGTCCTCCCCCTTTACGACCATCCGTTCCTGCAGCTGCCCTGCGGCCAGCTTCTCGGACACGACGGCGGCATGGCTCACCGGACTGACGACGTTCCGGGTCACGTACCAGGCAATCGCCCCGATCATCAGGACAAGGGCTGCGCCACCGGCCCACAGAACGTTCTGAATCTCATCCAATGTCTGCTGTGCGGTATTGAGGTCATAGATCAGGTACAGCTCATAAACGGTGCCGTTGAAGGTCACTTTGTTTCCCACCGCAATTCCGGGACGGTCCTCGTTGCCCACGGGGAATTGGGTGGGGGCCCAGAATTGTTGCTTGCCGCCTTCTTGAACGGCTTTGCGGAGATCCGGGGGAATCACCCGGATGGTCAGCTGGTCCGAGGCCCGCGACTCCACCCAGCGGTTGCGGGGCTTGGTCTGTTCCGGCGCGGCTTCAAAAACGTACCTCCGCTGGATGACCGAGCCACGGCCCTCTACAGCCGTCAAGGTGTCGTAGACGAGGGTAATGACGCTGGATTGGTCGGTGACCTGAGCGCCGTCGAACGTGTCCTGGACCTGCTTGACGTTGTACCGCGACTCGGACTCGGCCTGGGCAAGGCGTTCCTGGAACAGGTTGTTGGCGATCTGGTTGGAAAGGTACGCGCCGACGATGGCAAACGATGTCACAGCCAGGAGCAGGGTGGTCAACACCGTGCGAAACTCCAGGGACCGCCGCCAGCGGCGAAGGATCGAACGCCACAGGAAGCGCATGCCCGGCCTGATTTGGCGTACGCCGATGGTTACAAGGCGGGAAACCCGAAGAATCAGGATCAGTCCACGTCGGGTCCAGATCCTGGCACGGGTCAGGAACCACCGCAGATCCCGGACCTTGCGCGGCGGTGTTGGGGTAATGGAGCCGGACTGAGCAGGTGCGTCAGACTGCGCGGGCACGTCGGACTGCGCGGGTGCGTCAGACTGAACAGCGGTCCCACTGCCCATGCCCCCTGCGTCGGCGTTCGTTGGCCCCGTTGGGCTGTCTGCCTTGCCGGTTTCTCCGGCTGGAGACTCAGGAACCTGCTTTATATCCGACACCACGCACCGTCAAAACGACCTCGGGCGCCTCAGGATCGCGTTCAATCTTGGAGCGCAGACGCTGGACGTGCACATTGACCAGACGGGTGTCAGCAGCGTGCCGGTATCCCCATACCTGTTCCAGGAGCAATTCGCGGGTGAAAACCTGCCACGGCTTGCGCGCAAGGGCCACCAAAAGGTCGAATTCGAGGGGCGTCAACGAAATACGCTCTCCGCCCCGGGTCACCAAGTGGCCGGCGACGTCGATGGTCACGTCCGCAATACGCAGGGTTTCCGGGGGCTTCTGTTCGCCCGGACGGAGCCGCGCACGGACGCGGGCCACAAGTTCGGCGGGTTTGAAGGGCTTGGGCACGTAGTCGTCCGCGCCGGACTCGAGTCCCCTGACCACATCCGAGGTATCGGACTTCGCGGTGAGCATGACAATCGGTACATCCGATTCCCCGCGGATCTGGCGGCAGACCTCGATCCCATCGGAGCCCGGCAACATGAGATCCAGAAGCACCAGGTCCGGCTTGGACGAGCGAAATACCTCAAGAGCCTGGCCGCCATCTGCGCAGAACACCGGCTCGAAGCCATCATTCCGCAGGACGATGCCAATCATCTCTGCGAGCGCTTCGTCGTCGTCAACTACCAGAATGCGTGCCTTCATAGTTATATATTCCCTTATCACCAAGTCTTTGTCCTGTTGGGCGCCGCTCACGGCATGGCGCCCAATGGGCAATTCCACCGTACTGCACTACACCGCGGCCCTGCCGCAAACGCCAGCCGTGCGCCGGGCTATGAGGGACGACGGAGGGACTATAGGCTGGGTGCGAAGGTCCGCATGGGGGACGTCGAATGTCGGCGGACAGGACCTCATGGGGAGGAAACGTGTCACAGCCTGAGCACGGCCACAATCCGCCACCCGGCGGCCAGCCGGCGTGGGGAAACCAGCCGCAGAACAGCCAGCCGGCATGGGGGAACCAGCCGCAGTGGGGCGGACCATCGGCGTGGCCACCTCCGCAAGGCTACGGGCAGGGTCCGCAAGGCCCACGGGCTCCCGGATGGCCGGCAGGTGCCCCCTACGGCCAGCCCCAGTACATTGCTCCTCCCAAGCCCGGTGTTATTCCGCTGCGACCGTTGCAGTTCGGCGAAATCCTGGACGGCTCTTTCCAGACCATCCGTCGCAATGCTGCGTCGATGTTTGGCTCCGCCCTGATTGTTCAGGCCCTTGGTGCGGTGTTCGTCGGAGTTGTCACGTTCTTCATGTTCCAGATGACTATTTCGCTGGACTCCGTGAATTCCAGGGCAGAATTCGAACAGGCGATGGGGCCCATCATTGCTTTGGTGGCGGGGGCGATGGGCGTCTCCGTCCTGCTCGGCCTACTGGGATCGGTGCTGCAGGGGGTGTTGGCAGTCCCGGTGGCCCGTTCCGTCCTCAACCGGCGGACAGGTTTCAAGCAAATGTGGAAGCTTGCCGGGAAACGGATCCTGCCGCTGTTGGGCGTTGCGGGTCTGCTCACCATCGGCGGACTGCTGGCCCTGGCTGCTGTGGTGGGCATCGCCGTGTTGCTGATAACGGCCATGGGACCCGGAGCCGTGCTGATAGTTCTGCCCTTGGGGCTCGGCTCATTGGTTGTTCTTGTGTGGATCGGCCTGAAATTGATGCTTGCACCTGCGGTGATCGTGGTGGAGCACAAAGGCATCTACGATGGATTGCTGCGTTCATGGCAACTGACCCGGAACAATTGGTGGCGCATCTTCGGGATCACCCTCGTGGTGATCCTCATGCTGTGGTTTATCTCCCAGATCGTGCAGATCCCTGCGTCCCTGGCAGTCGGCTTCATCGGTGAAACCGTTGCGCCCCACCCTGATGAGGAAACCACAGCGTCCCTGCTGGTGGTCACCACGGTTGTTTCGGCGGCAGTACAAGCACTGGTGGGGTCTGTGACGTTCGCCTTCCAGTCTTCCGTCTCCGCACTGATCTATATGGATCTCCGCATGCGACGCGAAGGCCTGGATGTCGAACTGATGCGGATGTTGGAAACGGGTGCCAACCCTGACGGAGTACCTGGTGGTCCTTCGGTCCCGCCGCGCACTTCCCCCTGGCCTCCGGCATGACAGCAATCCCCGCCGACGTCATCGGTCCCATTCTTTCAATGGAACCCCCCGTGACCCCGGACCGCGAGGAGGCCCGGCGATGGGCCATCGAGGAGCTCTCCAAGCCCCAGTACCCTGACGCCACGCCCGGATGGCTGGAGCAGCTTTGGCGGGATTTCCTTGACTGGTTGTCCTCGCTGGAGGGAGACGGCACAGGTGCGGACACCAATTTTGCCCTGCCCCTGATAGTCATCCTGGCTGTGGCACTCATTGTCGTTGCCATCTTCGTGGTCCGGCCCCGGCTGAACGCACGCCGGGCATCGCGGCATGAGGATATTTATGGCCAGGACAGCACCATGGATGCCGACGGTTACCGGACGCGTGCGTCAGCGGCTGCCGACGACGGCGACTGGGCGGCCGCCGTCGTCGATCAGTTCCGCGCTTTGGTCCGCTCGGCAGAAGAGCGCGAGGTCATCGATGTCCGTGCCGGCAGGACCGCCGACGAAGCGTCGGCACAACTGGGGCAGGTATTCGGGGCAGCGCAGCAACGGCTGGACGCGGCGGCCCGCCTCTTCGATGCCGTGCGTTACGGCGAACAGGGCGCTACGCGCGAAGACTTCGGGTCCATCCGGGATCTGGATGCCGAACTGCTGACCTCGAAGCCTGACTTCGCAGGATCCGCTCACCAAGGATTCGCGGCGCCTCGATGACGATGACCGCCCAGGACACAGCCCTGCACGTAAAGCCGGACCCGGCCGGGCGAACCAATGAGCCGGGACTCTCCAGCTGGTTCCGGAAGCACCTCACGTGGATGGCCCTCGCAGCTTTGCTCGTGGGCCTGGTGACTTATCTTGCAGTGACCAGTATGTCCGGAGCAACGGATCCCCGCACTTTGTCTGCGCGCAACCCGGCCCCTGATGGAGCCATGGCTGCGGCTGGGATCCTCGGCAACCACGGAGTCAACGTGACCGTCACCGACTCCTTCGACCAAACTATGTCCGCCTTGTCGGGCAATGACCGGGCCACAGTCCTCCTCTACGATCCCCGCGGATACCTGGACCGGTCCCAGGTGGAGGACCTCGCTGCTGCCTCAGACCGGGTGGTGGTGGTCAAGCCCCGACTCAAGACCCTCAACGGGCTCGGGCCCGGTTTCAGGCCCGGCGGGGTAATTCCGGGAGACCAGACCGTCGTCGAGCCTGCCTGTTCCGTGGAAGATGCGACGGCGGCTGGCTCCCTCTCCGCGCAGGGCTCCATCTTTTCGGGGCCCAAGGTTTGCTACACCGGCCGTGCAGAGAGCACAGGCCTGTATGCGGCGTCAGCCGACGGTGGGGTCATCGTTCTTGGCAGTACGGACATCCTGGACAACGAGCACCTTGCCCTTGAAGGCAACGCCGCCTTGGCCCTCCGGAGCCTCGGGAACAACCCGGATCTGCTCTGGTACCTGCCCGGGGTCAAGGATGTGGCCGCAACAGATACGACTCCAACGCTCAGCGAACTTGCCCCCGCATGGTTGGCGTACGCCGGGCCGTGGTTGGGCGCAGTGACGCTGCTGGCGATCCTCTGGCGCGGCCGCCGTATGGGACCTCTGGTGTTCGAGCCCCTCCCGGTTGTGGTCAAAGCGGCCGAGACTGCCGAGGGAAGGGCACGCCTGTACCAGGACGCACGGGCCATCAATCGCGCAGCCGGGAACCTGAGGGCAGGTACCCTGACCCGTTTGGCACGGCACTTCAACCTCGGAGCGGACGCCACCGCGGATGCGGTGGTGGACGCGGCCGCCCGCCGCCTGGAACGGCCAGGACCCGAAGTCCGCTCCGTCCTGGTCGACTTCATGCCGGGGACCGAAGGACAACTGGTGCAATGGGCACAAGAACTTGAACGAATGGAAGAGGAGGCGAAGAACCGATGAGCAGCCAGCCGAACAGCTACACGGACACAAACGGCCAGTACGCAGGTGGAGCGATGCCAGTGCCACAAGACCAGTCGCGACAGCAGCATCCCCAACAGCCCCAACCCACACAGCACGGTGCAACGGCCAGCGCCGGCAACGGATACCGCCAGCAGGCCGGCGATCCGGCGCGACAGTCACTGCTGAACGTCCGCGCCGAAGTGGGCAAGGCAGTGGTTGGCCAGGATCCGACGGTCACGGGAATGCTGATTGCCCTGCTCTGTGGCGGACATGTCCTGTTGGAAGGCGTCCCGGGTGTGGCCAAAACGCTCCTGGTGAGGGCGTTGTCCACTGCCCTGAGCCTGGACACCAAGCGGGTGCAGTTCACTCCGGACCTCATGCCCGGTGACGTCACCGGGTCCCTGGTCTACGACTCCCACTCATCCGAATTCACGTTCCGCGAAGGCCCGGTCTTCACCAACATCATGTTGGCTGACGAGATCAACCGGACACCTCCGAAGACCCAGGCCTCGCTGCTGGAAGCCATGGAAGAGCGGCAGGTTTCCGTAGACGGTGTTTCGCGTCCGCTGCCGGTTCCCTTCATCGTGGCAGCGACACAGAACCCGGTGGAGTACGAAGGCACCTATCCCCTTCCTGAGGCACAGCTTGACCGGTTCCTCCTGAAGCTGACCATGCCCCTTCCTGGACGTTCGGAGGAGATCGAGGTTATCCGGCGCCACGCCAACGGATTCGATCCCCGGGACCTGGCTGCGGCCGGTGTTCGGCCTGTGGCAGGAGCCTCGGACCTTTCGACGGCGCAAGCGGCTGTGGCGCAGGTTGCCGTGGCTCCGGAGCTGTTGTCGTACATCGTCGACATCGTCCGGGCGACGCGGTCCGCACCGTCCTTCCAACTTGGTGTTTCCCCCCGTGGTGCCACGGCGCTGCTCAACACGGCCAGGGCGTGGGCCTGGCTGTCCGGCAGGACCTTCGTGACCCCTGACGACGTCAAGGCATTGTCACTTCCCTGCCTCCGGCACAGGGTGGGCTTGCGGCCTGAAGCCCAGATGGACGGCATTCACGTAGACGATGTCCTCGGGAGCATCCTCGCCTCGGTTCCGGTGCCGCGATGATTTCTGCTTGCCCGATCCGGGGAGCCTGAATGGCCATCACGGGTCGCTTCGTAGCCCTTGCCCTTGCCGGGTTGGTGCCACTGGTGGTGTTTCCGGCCTGGCTGACTGTCCTGTTGGTGTGTGTGGTCCTGCTGCTTGCGCTGGTCCTCGATCTTGTGCTGGCGGCGTCCCCCGCCAAGCTCCTCGTGGAGCGCCGGCACCCGGGTAATGTCACTTTGTCGGGCACCGCGGAGTCCGTAGTAACGGTGAACAATGCAAGGGGGCGGAAACTGAGGGCCATCATCAGGGATGCATGGCAGCCATCGGCCGGAGCCACCAATGCTGTTCAGCGGTTGACAGTGCCCTCCGGCGAGCGCCGTCGGATGACTGTGACGCTGATACCCAGGAGACGGGGCGACCTGCACAGCCCGCACATCACCATCCGGTCCCTGGGGCCCATGGGATTGGCGGCCAGGCAGCGGACACGGCCACTCCCCGGGCACGTGCGGGTCCTGCCTCCCTTCCATGCAAAACGCCATCTTCCCTCCAAGCTCAGGAAGCTCAGGGAGCTCGATGGCAAGGCGGCCGTGCAGATCCGTGGCGCGGGAACCGAGTTCGATTCATTGCGCGACTACGTCCGCGGCGATGACGTCCGGTCCATTGATTGGCGCGCGACGGCCCGCCGCACCTCCGTGGTGGTCCGGACCTGGCGACCGGAACGCGACCGTCGCGTCGTCGTCGTGCTTGATACGTCCCGTACAGCAGCCGCCCGGATCGATGACGAACCGCGGCTCGATACCGGAATCGAGGCAGCGTTGCTGCTGGCGGTGCTGGCAGAGCGCGGCGGAGACCGCGTCGACTTCCTCGCCTACGACCGGAGGCTGCGTGCCCGGGTGGAGTCGGCGTCGAAAGGCAACCTGCTGGGCCAGCTTGTCCAGGCCATGGCTCCCCTGGAAGCGGAGCTCATCGAACTGGACTGGCAGCAGATCCCCGGCCAGGTCCGGGCCGTCTCGGCGCACCGCTCGCTGGTGGTGCTGTTGACGGCGCTCGACGGCGGCGCCCCCGAAGAGGGCCTGCTCCCCACAGTGGCGCAACTGTCCCGCCAGCACGTGGTGATTGTGGTTTCGGTCCGCGATCCCCTGCTTGCGGCGATGAAGGCCGAACGAACCACTGCCAGCCAGGTTTTCCGGGCTGCCGCGGCAGAACGCGCACTTCTTGAGCGTGCCGCAGTGACTGCCCAGCTCCGGCAGCTGGGAGCCGAAGTGGTGGACGCCGAGCCTCTGGAAGTTCCACCCCTGCTGGCAGATACCTACATCCGGCTTAAAGCTGCCGGACGCCTCTGATTCCCACCTCCGGAAAGGATGTCCATGAATATCCCCATTTACCAGATGGCCCTCGGCGAAGACTACGGCAAGCTGGCGCCGGAGCTTCAGGACTACTTTTCCCTTGCGGCTGGATCCGGGTCGTATGGGATTGGCCAGGGCGTCTTTGATGTCGTGGGTTGCCGCCAGAAATGGCTGCGGCCGTTGCTCGCCCTCACAGGGAGCGAAGAGGCCTTCTTTCCGGAATACGGCGAGGGAATCCCCTTCCGGATTGAAAACCACGCCCACATCGATCCCTTCGGCCGCCAGGCCCTGACGGCCAGGCGGGAGATCTACTTCCCCACCGGCACACGGCTGTTCCATGACACCACCAGCGCCATCTTGCCGTCCGGCCACGATGATGGCGGGCGTGCACGGCTCGTGGACCATGTTGGCCGTTATCGCCGCCTCGTCACGGACCTCGACGTCAGCGTCACGGCCGACGGCCGGCTTCGCGGTGTTTCGCAGGCAAGCCGCTTGTTCCTCGGCCCGCTGCGAATCCCCCTGCCAGCAGCACTGGATGCCAAGGCCTATGCCGAACAATGGTGGGACGCGGCTGAGGGCAAGCACCGCATCCAGGTGAAGGTGATTCAGCCGCAGATCGGCCTGGTACTGGTGTACGCCGGAAGATTCGACTACCGGCTTGCTCCGTACCTGCCGGGAGCCGCACCGGGCACGGCACTTCCGCGCTATGCCGAACCGGACCGTTGGGAACAGCGGATCTAGCGCTCCGCCGTTTGCTAGCCCTGCGCCAACTGGTCCAAGCCGTCGGCGACGTGGGTCAGCTTGGTCAGCACGGACTTCGCAGCGGCAGGAGTGAAGTCCTCAAGACCGGTGGACGGGGTGACGCGGAGCCCTGACAGGCCCGATGCCTGAAGGCCCAGCTGGCGCCAGGGCTTCCAGATGCTTTCCACTATCGCAGCAGTCCGGGGAAGCGTTGCCCCCGGATCCTCGGCGGGCAAGGCACCGACCCACAGCCTCTTGCCGCTTTCCACGGCACCGGCCAACTGCTCCCATTGACGGGTGGTGAGCGCCCTGAGCGGAACCGCAAGGCCATCGGCACCAGCGGCGAGGATACGATCGATCGGGGCCTCAATCTCAGGAACGGAGATGACGGTTTCGACGGCGCCCGCGGCCTTAAGCGCGTCAATCACCAGCCGCCAGGCTCCCGTTACTTCCTCGCCCCGGATGGATCGCAGGGTCCTGTACCCGCTCGCCGTCGGAATGGTTCCCGCCATCACCGCAGCGATGTCCGGCTCGTCCACCTGGACCACAATCCGCGCACCTGGCACCGCAGTCGAGACATTGCGAAGGTGTTCTGCCACGCCCGCTGCCAAAGACTCCGCAATATCCCGCCTGGCTCCGTAGTCCAGGAGGGCACGTTCACCGTTGTGCAGGTGAAGGTTTGCGGCAAGGGTCAACGGTCCCATGAGCTGCAGTTTGAGCTCTGTCGCCGACACATCTTCGGTTCCGGCGACGTCGGCCAGGATGTTGATGTCGGTTGCCATCGCCGAAGCGGCACGACGCGAATCTTTGCCCGGCCTGTCAACGAGGCGCCAGCCGTAGGGTTGGACATCGATATCGAGGTCCACCAGCAGCGAGCCCGTTCGTCCGGCGGCATCCGACCCCACTCCCCGGGCCGGCAGCTCCGGGAGGAAGGGAAGATGGGGATCGCCCAGTTCGCCGCGGATCGTCCGGATGGCTTCGGCGGGATCAGTACCCGGCCATGGCCCCAACGTGGTCGCACTTGCGCGCAGCTCAGTCACTGAGGACATGGATCAGGCCTGCTGGCTGGAAATCTGGTGATCCTCGGCGATTGCCTCGTGGTGGCGGATCACTTCACTGATGATGAAGTTCAGGAATTTCTCGGCAAAGGCCGGGTCCAGGTTGGCATCCTCCGCAAGGCGGCGAAGCCGGGCAATCTGCGCAGCCTCGCGGCCGGGGTCCCCGGCCGGCAGTCTGTGGGTTGCCTTGAGTACTCCCACTTTCTGGGTGGCCTTGAAACGCTCCGCGAGCAGGAACACCAGGGTCGCATCAATGTTGTCGATGCTGGACCTGATGGACAACAGCTCATCCATGACTGTGCGGTCAACGTGGCCGGCCAGGGAGCTGGCAGCCGGGTTGAAGGAATCGGCATCATGGGGAAGGGCGTTGTTCTGCTCGGTCATGCATCCCAGTCTATTGGGTGGGGCGCAGTGTTTTCCGCGAATGAAGCGGAGCTCAATGGCAGCTTCTTTACTGTTTCAGCAAAGGACCCTTCATGAAAATCGCGGTTCCAGGTACGGGGAATGGTGGTCCCATACAGGAAGGCACGCCCCCGTATGGGGACGTGCCTTCCTGATGTGGCTTCGGGACTCAGCTGCCCAGAAGCGAACGGTGCGCTTCCCGCCGTCGTGCTTGTTCTTCCGGGTCCGGAACCGGCAAGGAGGCGATCAGCCGCTTGGTGTAATCGTGCTGCGGCGAGCCCATCACCTGGTTGCCGATCCCTTGCTCCACCAAGTGCCCCTTGTAGAGGACGCCTACCCAGTGGGACAGCATGTCCACCACCGCGAGGTCGTGGCTGATGAACAGGGCAGCGAAGCCGAACTGCTCCTGGATGTCCTTGAACAGGTCCAGGACTTTCGCCTGCACCGATACATCCAGCGCCGATGTCGGCTCGTCGGCGATGAGCAGCCGGGGATTCAGCGCCAAGGACCGCGCGAGGGAAGCTCGCTGACGCTGCCCGCCGGAGAGCTCGTGCGGGTAGCGCTGCGCGTACGACGCCGGCAACTGGACTGACTCAAGCAGTTCGCCAACCTTTTTCCGCGCCTCCGCCGCGCCCGGTTTGGTGTGGATCATCAGCGGCTCGGCGACGCACTCGCCGATGGTCAGGTGCGGGTTGAAGGACGCTGCCGGGTCCTGGAAGACGAATCCGATCTCCTTGCGCAGGGGGCGGAAGGATCGTTCCTTAAAGTCGAGCATCTCGTAGCCCAGGACCTTGAGGCTTCCGCCCGTCGTCCGGTTCAAACCGGCAATGGCCCGGCCGATGGTGGACTTGCCGGAGCCGGATTCTCCCACCAGGCCAAAGACCTCGTTCTCCGAAATAGTGAAACTGACGTTGTCCACGGCTCTGAATCCGTGACTGCCGAAACGGCCCGGGTATTCGATGGTGAGGTTCTTGGCTTCCACCAGGACCTTGCCGTCCTGGTGCAACCTGCCGCGGGCACCTTCGGAGGCGGAGTGGCGGCCCAGGTGGGGCACCGCTGCGAGGAGCTTGCGCGTGTACTCCTGGCGCGGTTCGGCGAAAAGGACCTTGGCAGGGGCTTCTTCAACCACGTCGCCCTGGTACATCACCACCACCCTGTCCGCGAGGTCGGCTACCACGCCCATGTTGTGGGTGATGAGCACGATCGAGGTGCCGTAGTTGTCCCTGAGGTCCCTCAGCAGTTGGAGAATCTCCGCCTGGACTGTGACATCAAGGGCGGTAGTAGGCTCGTCGGCAACGATCAGGCCCGGATCCAGGGCGAGCGCGGCAGCGATCACCACGCGTTGTTTCTGCCCGCCGGAGAACTGGTGCGGATAGTAGTTGACCCGTGTCTCGGGGTCGGGGATGCCTACTTTGCGGAGAGCTTCGGTGGCCCGCTGCTTTGCCTCCTTGGCGGAGATCCGACGACCATCGCTGGCGTGGGCCCTGATGCCTTCGGCGATCTGCCAGCCAACGGTGAAAACGGGGTTCAACGCGGTGGACGGCTCCTGGAAGACCATGGCGACGTCGCGGCCGCGAATGGAACGCAGCGTTGACTTGCTGACGCTGATCACGTTGTTTCCCTTGATCACCACAGCACCTGAGCTGATGGCTGTTTCCGGGAGCAAGCCGAGGATGGTCTTTGCCGTGACCGTCTTACCGGAACCGGACTCCCCCACGATCGCAACGACCTCGGCAGGGTTCACCTCCAGGCTGACGTCCTTGACGGCGTGGACATCTCCGCCGTCCGTGGCGAAAGTGACCTGGAGTCGGTCGATGGTGAGAACAGGCTGCCCTGTGGGGGCCTGGTCCGAAACATGTCCAAGGTTGGTGGTCATGGCTTACCTGCCTCTGCCGGGGCGGCCGGCGTTCCTGGTGATGCCGGAGTACCGGCAGCTCCTCCTGCACGTTTGCGTCCGCGGATCCGGGGGTCGTTAAGGTCGTTGATGCTCTCGCCTACCAGCGTGAGCCCAAGGACCGTGAGGACTATCGCGATACCGGGGAAAATGCCGGTCCACCAGATACCGGAGGAGGTATCTGCCAGTGCTTTGTTAAGGTCAAAGCCCCATTCCGCTGCGGAGGTGGGCTCGATACCGAAGCCGAGGAAGCCCAGGCCGGCCAGGGTGAGGATCGCTTCGGACGCGTTGAGGGTGAACATGAGCGGCAGTGTCCGGGTGGCGTTCTTGAAAATGTGGCGGGCAATGATGCGCATGCTGGAGGCGCCGAGCACCTTGGCCGATTCAACGAACGGCTCCGCCTTGAGCCTGATCGTCTCCGCGCGGATCACCCGGAAGTACTGGGGCACGAAGACCACAGTGATGGAGAACGCACAGGCGAAAATGCCGCCCCAGAAACTCGACTGTCCACGGCTGATGACAATGGAGATGACGATCGCCAGGAGCAGGGTGGGGAAGGCGTAGATGGCATCGGCCACCACAACCAGGATCCGGTCGAGCCACCCGCCGAAGTACCCGCTGAGCAGGCCCAGTGCCACACCCAGGAACAGCGACATCGCCACCGAGACTACGATGACTGTCACTGCGGTTTGCGAACCCCAGATTACCCGCGAGAGGACGTCGTAGCCGCCGACGGTGGTGCCGAGCAGGTGCTTGCCGCCCGGGGGTTCCTGTGTTGGGAAGGATCCTGAGGCGTCGCTGAGCTGGGAGTACCCGTAAGGTGCCAGCAGGGGTGCAAAGATGCTCGTGAGGATAAACAAGCCGCTCAGGACGACGCCCACTATAAGCATGCCCCGCTGGAGGCCTACGCTTTTCCTCAGGTGTGAAATCACCGGGAGCCGGAAGAAGAGTGGCTGCTTGGGAGCGGTGAGTGTTGGGGTGCTCATGGTCAGTACCTCACTCGGGGGTCGATGAGCGCGGCGATGATGTCCACGATGAAGTTGGTGACGGCCACGATGATGGCCAGCAAGACCACGATGCCCTGCACGGCGACGAAGTCTCGGGCGTTCAGGTACTGCACCATCTGGTAGCCCAGTCCCTTCCATTCGAAGGTTGTCTCCGTCAGGACCGCGCCACCGAGCATGAGCGCGATCTGCAGGCCCATGACCGTAATGACGGGGATTAGCGCCGGTTTGTAGGCGTGCTTGGTCACCAGGCGGAACTCGCTGACGCCCCTCGACCGGCCGGCCTCCACGTAGTCCTTGCCGAGGGTTCCGATGACGTTCGTTCGGACCAGCCGGAGGAACACGCCCGCGGTGAGGAGGCCCAGGGTCGCTGCGGGGAGGATGGCGTGGGAAACAATGTCGCCGAAAGCGGTCATGTTGCCGCGGCGCAGGGCGTCCAGCCAGTAGATGCCCGACGGCGCGGCCAGGTTGCCCATGGCCAGTTCTGTCCGGGTGGAGGCACGCCCGGCGACCGGCAGCCAACCCAGCCACGTGGAGAACGTGAGTTTGAGCAGGAGGCCTGAAAAGAACGGTGGGGTGGCGTAGCAAAGGATGGCAAAGAAACGCAGCGATGCATCCGCGGCCTTGTCCCGGCGGTAAGCGGCGACGAGGCCCAGCGGGATACCCACCATGAGGGCCACGACGACGGCGTTGAGGCTGAGTTCCAGGGTGGCTGCCCCGAAGGTCGTGAAGACCTCAGTTACCGGGCGCCGGTCCGTGATGGTGGTGCCGAAGTTGCCGGTGATCAGCTGGCCAAGATATTCGAAGTACTGCACCAGTACCGGCCGGTCATAACCGGCGTCGTGGATTCTTTGGGCAAGGACATCCGGGGGAAGCCGGCCGCCTTGTGCCGCCGTGATGGGGTCGCCGATGACCCTCATCAGGAAGAACACGAGTGTCACGAGAATAAAGACGGTGGGGATGATCAGGAAGAACCGGATCACGATGTACCTGCCGAGGCCTCCCCCGCCTTTGGATTTGCTCTTGGGAGCAAGTACTCCGGGCTCAGCCTCGGGTACTTCTATAGCTGTTGTCATTGTTACCTGTATTTCCTGCCCATGGATTACGCGGGCTTGGCTGATGCGTGCCGGCCACGATAGTGGTCAGCAAGGGAGGCGGGACACTGGATCAGTGGCCCGCCTCCCCCATCGCAGAGTCCGTTTCTACATGGACATCTGTTACTTGGACACTGTTCCGAGACGGAACTTGAACGACGGGTCCAGCGTCTTGTCGACGCCGTTCACGCCGCTTCCGACGACGGCCACCTGGGCGCCCTGGAGCAGGGGCAGGGTGGAGATGTCCTTGGCCAGGGCGTTCTGGACGTCCTTGATGGCCGCTTCACGCTTGGTCTTGTCGGCTTCGGTCAGCTGCTTGGAGATGAGGTCGTTGACCGTCGGGTTGTTGTAGTGGTTCTTGAGGAAACCGCCTTCGGGGAAGAACGGAGTCAGGTAGTTGTCCGCATCGCTGAAGTCGGGGAACCAGCCAAACTGGAACACCGGGTACTCGTCCGCACGGCTTGCCTTGCTGTAGGTGACCCATTCGGTGGACTGCAGGTTCACGGTGAAGAGGCCGGACTTTTCCAGTTGCTCCTTGACCATGGCGTATTCGTCGCCGGAGGATCCGCCGTAGTGGTCCGGGTTGTACTGGAGGTTCAGGGCAACCTTCTCATTGATTCCCGCATCAGCGAGGACCTTCTTGGCTTTGTCCAGGCTTGGCTTGCCGGCGTCGCCGTAGGCGTCCTTGAACGACTCGTTGGCGCCGAGGAAGCCGTTGGGAACGTTGGAGTACAGGGGAAGGTAGGTGCCCTTGTACACCTGGTCTGCGATGGCCTGGCGGTCCACGAGGTTGGCCACGGCCTGGCGGACTGCCAGTGCCTTGGCCGGCTCTGCGCCTGCAGCCTTGGTGCCATACGGCATGGTGTCAAAGTTGAAGGTGATGTAACGGATCTCGCCACCGGGACCCGTCAGCACCTTGACTTTGGAATCCTTGCGGAGGTCGTCGATGTCCGTTGCGCTCAGGCTGCGGAAGGCAACGTCGATGGCACCTTGCTGGATTTCAAGCTTGAGGTTGGTGGGGCTGGCGTAGTACTTGATCGTGGCAGCATCGTTGGCAGGCTTCCCCAGGACGCCCTTGTAGTCGGCGAAAGCCTTGAAGCTGATGAGCTCGTTCTTCTTGTAGCTGTCGATGGTGTACTGGCCGTAGAAAGCGTTCGCTTTGATGATCTCGTCATCGGAGAGGATCTTGTCTGCCGGGAAGACCTCGTCATCGACGATCGGGGCGGCAGGGCTGCTGAGGATCTGGCTGAACGTCTGGTCGTTGGCATTCTTGAGCTTGAACACCACGGTGGTGGCATCGGGAGCGCTGACACTGTCGATGTTCGTCAGCAGGGATGCCGGCCCGGCTGGGTCGTTGATGGCCACCTGGCGGTCAAAGGAGAACTTCACGTCCTTGGAATCCAGGGTGTGGCCGTTGGCCCACTTGAGCCCTGGCTTGAGCTTGACCGTGTACTCCGAAGGTGCCGTAAAGGACGACGATTCGGCGAGGTCCGGTACCGGTTCCGCGCTGCCGGGCTTGGAGTTGAGGAGGAAGGAGTAGATCTGGTTCATCACCATGAATGAACCGTTGTCGTAGGAGCCTGCGGGATCCAATGACGTGACCTTGTCCGTTGTGCCGTAGGCGACAGGGCCTGCGGCGGCCGGAGCGGATGAGGATCCGCCGCCGGAGGGGCCCGTGCATGCCGTTAAGGCGAGTGCGGAGATGCCCGCCAGCGCGATAACGCCATGCAGGGCCTTCTTGTTCAGTGCCATCTGGTGAACCTTCTGTTCGATGGATTCGGCGCTCCGCCGTGGGATATTTGTGACGGAGCGCACTCTTAGTGCCTCGATTCAACCAGACTTCGAAGCCTTCGAACCCCCAATCAGGTGATTTGAGACACAAAATTTACTTTCCAGTAGCTTCCACAAAGGAGTACAGGAGCATTGTCCGAAGGGGGCGACAGGAATATGGTGTATCCCGGGTGTCAAGCGGTGGAACACACATCGAAAGTCAGGCTCATGGACAAAGCAGCCCTGTGTGTGGGGATCAACAAGTTCAAGTACCTTCCGCAGTCCAGTTGGCTCCAAGGCTGCGTCAACGACGCCGAGGACCTGGCGGCCCTGTTAACTGAAAGCTACGGATTCCCGGCATCCCGGATCACCGTGTTGAGGGACGCCAAGGCCACTAAGAAGGCGGTTTTGGCCGAAATCAACGCCTTGGTGGGCGCTGCTGTTGCTGGCACTGTCCAACAGCTTGTCTTCACTTTTTCCAGCCACGGCACACAGATCCCCGATACCAACGGGGACGAAGAGGACAGCCTCGATGAGGCCTTCGCCTGCTACGACATCAACAATTCCGGTGACGCCTGGGATGCCGGCACGGTCATTTCCGACGACGAATTGGCCGAGGTGTTCTCCCGCCTTCCCGATGCCGTCCTGATGGATGTGGTACTTGATACCTGCCACAGTGGGACAGGATTGAAGTCGCTGGACCTGATTCCCGGGCGCCGTCCGCGCTTCCTCCCGGCACCAACGCCCCGGGCGGTCATGGCGAACGAAGACCTGGAAACGCGAACATTGCGCGACTTGGTGAAAACGGCAAAATTGTCCGCTCCCGTCCTCATGGCCGCCTGCAGATCCGACCAAACGGCAGCCGATGCCCTGATGGACGGCCGGTACAACGGCGCGTTCACCTACAACCTGGTCAAGAGCCTGCGCAGTGATGGAACCTTGGGACGCGCAGATTTGCTCAAGCAGGTCAGCAAAGGGCTCAAGGCCGGCGGCTTCGACCAGGTAGCGCAGCTGGAGGCATCACGGACTGCCCGCAAGGCTGCCTGGGGAGCCTGAAAACCAGCAGGCTAATCGCCGGTGCCGTGGAATTTGTCACGCACTCCCGATGAGGCCGCTTCTTCGGCTTCGTGGTGTTCGTCCGAACCGAACAACTGTCCCTGGCGGTCCCTGTCCATCACAGGCTTGAGTGCGGCATAGACGAGGCGGCCGCCGGCGTCGAACCTCAACAACCCTCCCCCACGCACGTCGATGTAGTCCCTCCCGGTCTTCACGCCGAGGCGCACATAGGCTTCCCTCCGGCTCATCCGGACAGTCTGGATGAAGGAAGCTCCGATCTCGGAAATGATGAACCCGTCCGGCGAGACTCGCTCGGAGGTGCGGACCCGGGTTGAGCTCAGTGGCGTGCGCCGCTCCAAGCGGGCCGCCTCCAGAAGCCGGGGGTTCTCCCAGACGAAGCGCTGCACTTCCTGGGGGTCGGATCCAAGCGCCGAGAGGCGGATGGGGTAGCGAAGCCCCTGGTAAAAGTCCACGCCGCTGATGTTGTCCAGTGAGACCCGGCGGATGCCGATGGCGGAAAACTCATCCTGGAGTGCTTCGCGGTAGCCGTAGACATCGTCGGGCACCATGTCGAGGTCGGCGGCGATGATGCCCCGCAGGAGATCACGCCAGGAAACGTCCACAGGCGGCATGTAGGAGAGTCCACGGATCACCATCTTGAGAATCCTCGTGGCCACAATCGAGCCGGACTCGGCTATCTGCTGCAGGTTGCGGCCTCCCCCGTAACGGGCGTTCCGTTCGGACCACAAATGGTGAACAGCGCGAAGCACTGCCCCGACCACCACGGCACCGCGCGCATGAGGCTCAGGAAAGACTTGCCACCCTGGCGGTACGGCCCCCACGAACGGTTCGCGCAGCGGCCCCCGGGCAAAGAGGTCGCGGGCGAAATCGAAAAGGGAACGCATCAGGACGGGGTCATCGGTGGACTGCCCGGGCCCCAACCCCCCGGCCGCGGCTTCGAGTTGGCGGTAGACGACATCCTTGGAGGAGAACACGGAGAGGATGGCCACGATGTCGGCCAGTGCCTCGTGCATGGCCAGTTGTTCCATGGTTGCCATGTGGTCCGCCCACGCCGGCCTGAAACCGTCCAGGATGGCGTGGGTGACCTCGTGGGCAACAATGTCCCGGTACAAGGCCGTTGGAACCTTGTACCCCATGCGGTCCACCGAACCGAAGCGGATGATGTTGGTTCCGCGCTCGTACCCGGTATCGGTGGCCGTCACGAGGTCGCGGGCTTTGAGCACCACCCGCCCCTCGGGATTCCACGGCATGCGTCTTCCGAGCGTGGATTCGAAGATGTCCAGGGTGCTCATGGCCACGCCGTAGACGTGCTGGGCCAGGAAACGGGTGTCGTCCAGGAGTTCGCGCAGTCCGGCAGGGGGTGGCTCGGAAATCAACCGCCACGGATCGCCGGGCTGCGTCAGGGTTACCGGCGATACAGTAGTTCCCCGCCATTTCCGGATGTGGATCGCATAACGATGGCCGGTGGGGCCACGCCGCAATCGTTCGACCGGAATGCGGACCTGCGCCGTCAAGGGCGGTTCCCCGCCTGTGCCGATTGGGCCCTCAGCCAGGATCGTCACAGAAACCATCTGCCCGGCTTTGATGTCTCCCGGACCCTTTTTTGGAAATGCCACAGTCATCGCCGTCCCGAGCGCGGACCCCACACACCGCAGCGGAATAGCTGCTTAGCCCAGTATGGAGGCGGGGCATTACGGAGGCAATGACTCCTAGAGGGCTACCCGCTGAAGTGAGCGCGCGGCGTCGATGGTTGCCTGTCCCAAAACCCGGCTGCCCTGGTAAAGGACAACAGTCTGGCCGGGAGCCACACCACGCAACGGGTCCGTCAAAGTAACCACCAGCTGTGCCCGTTCCACGCCGGACCCGTCGTCGACGGACTCAACCCGCGCAACTGCCGGCACGGGATCGCCGTGGGCACGGACCTGGGCGTAGCAATCGAATTCTTCACCCGTGGCAACCTCGGAGATGGGCAGGCCGGCCCAGGAAACCTTGATCCCGCGGATCTCATCGATCGCCAGGAGGGCTTCCGGACCCACAACAACCTTGTTTTCCTTGGGACGGATCTCGAGGACAAACCGGGGCTTGCCATCGGCGGCAGGAGTTCCCAGCTTGAGGCCACGCCGCTGCCCCACGGTGAAGGCGTTGGCTCCCGGGTGCTCGCCGACCTTGGCGCCGGTCTCATCAACGATGTCGCCGGAGGTCATCTCGATCTTTTCGGCCAGCCAGCCGCGGGTGTCGCCGTCGGAAATAAAGCAGATGTCGTGACTGTCAGGCTTGTTCGCCACTGACAGGCCACGCCGCTCGGCTTCTGCGCGGACCTCGGCCTTGGAGGGGGTGTCCGCCAGCGGGAACATGGAGTGCTTGAGCTGCTCGTGAGTCAGCACGCCCAGGACGTAGCTCTGGTCCTTCGCCCAGTCTGCAGCACGGTGGAGTTCACGGTTGCCGTCGGCGTCCTCGATCACCTTGGCGTAGTGCCCTGTGCAGACCGCGTCAAAGCCAAGCGCTACGGCCTTTTCAAGCAAAGCGGCGAACTTGATGCGCTCGTTGCAGCGCATGCAGGGGTTGGGCGTTCGACCGGCGGCGTATTCGTCGATGAAGTCCTGGACAACGTCTTCCTTGAAGCGCTCGGAAAAGTCCCAGACGAAGTAGGGAATTCCGAGGACATCGCAGGCACGCCATGCATCGCGGGAGTCCTCGATGGTGCAGCAACCGCGGCTTCCGGTGCGCAGGGTGCCCGGCATGCGGGACAACGCGAGGTGGACCCCCACGACGTCGTGCCCGGCCTCGACGGCCCGGGCGGCGGCAACGGCGGAGTCCACTCCGCCGCTCATTGCTGCAAGTACTCGCATGCTGGCTTTCTGTAGGAAGGGATTGGGCGTACAACGGCTTCTGACGGCCGTGGTCGCCCATCCATTCTAGCGTGCGATACCACGCCCACGGGAAATCCCCTTGACGGACCCACCGGAGGATTCTAAAGTCAAGATTATTGCTTTTAGAATCGAGCAGACATGGCACACGAAGCAATCGTCATCGTCGGCGGTGGACTGGCAGGCGCCACCGCCGCGAGGACCCTAAGAACCGAGGGATTCGCAGGGGCGCTCACCCTCCTCGCCGCTGAAGCGCGGACCCCCTACATCCGCCCTCCCCTCTCCAAGGAATTCCTCCTCGGAAAAGCGGACGAAGAATCCGTGGAGGTGGTCCCCGAGGACTGGTACCGGGAGAACGACGTCGAACTCCTCCTTGGTGCCACGGCCACCGGCCTTGATCCCGGCAGCCACGCCGTTACACTGGCCGACGGAAGGACGCTTCAGTACAGCAAACTGCTGCTCGCCACAGGAGCCCAGCCCCGCAGGATCCCCCTGCCCGGGGCGGAGCTGGAGGGCGTCATGACCTTCCGGACCTTCCAGGACAGCCTGAAACTCAAGTCGCTCCTGGCCGACGGGGGCCGCAAGGTGGTCATGGTCGGATCCGGTTGGATCGGCATGGAACTCGCTGCCGCTGCGCGCACTTACCGAAACGACGTGACCCTGCTCGGCCTCGAAGACATCCCGCTGAGCGCGGCCATCGGACCCGAGCTCGGCAGTTACTTCCGAGGTGTGCATGAAGAACAGGGCGTCAGCTTCCGCCTGCCAGCGAGCGCGGCCGCCATTGAAGGCCGGGACGGGCGGGCCACAGCGGTCCGTACCGATTCCGGCGAAACCCTGCCCGCCGACGTCGTGATCATCGCCGTGGGCGTCGCCCCGGACACGGCGCTCGCAGAGGATGCCGGTCTGGAACTGCGCAACGGGATCGTGGTGGACGCCAGCCTGCACACCAGTGCCCCGGATGTATTGGCGGCAGGGGATGCAGCCAACGCCTTGCACCCCTTCACAGGTGAGCACCATCGCAGCGAACATTGGGCCAATGCGCTCAATGGCGGGAAGGTGGCCGCCAAATCCATGATGGGGAAGGATGCCGTGCTGGATGCAGTTCCGTACTTCTACACGGACCAGTTCAACGCAGGCATGGAGTATTCCGGCTACCCGTCCTTGGCTTCGGGTGCATCGCCGGTGGTTCGTGGCTCCATGGAGGAGGGCAGCTTCATCGCCTTTTGGCTTCAGCACGACAGGGTAGTTGCGGGAATGAGCATCAATCAGCGGCGTGTCCAGAAACCCATCAAGGCGCTCATCTCCGGTCGCGTCGCAGTGGATGTCGGCCGGCTCACCGATCCTGATGTGCCTCTGGAAGAACTGCTGCCAGACGGCAACCAGCCATAGAGGCAGGCTACGCGACGCCCCGCCGGGCAACAGTTGCCGCTGTCTGGATGGAGGATTCATGCCCTGCCATACCGGCCTGCCGCGCCCGGGCACAGGCGTCAGGGAGCGCCTTCAGGAGCGCATCGACATCCGCTTGGGTGGAAGTATGCCCCAGAGTGAAGCGCTGCGCGCCACGGGCCGCGTCCTCATCAAGTCCCATGGCCAGCAGGACATGCGACGGGCGCGGCACACCCGCGGTGCACGCCGAGCCTGTTGAGGATTCGACGCCGGCCAGGTCCAGCAGGAACAGCAGCGAGTCCCCTTCACAGCCGCCGAAGGTGAAGTGGGCGTTGCCGGGAAGCCGCCGCTCACCGCGGGCGCCGCGCAGCACGGCATCGGGAACCGTTTCAAGGACTCCACTGATGAGTTGTTCGCGCAGGGCGGTCAGTCGTTCCCGTTCCTCGGGCAGCTTCGCAGTGACTGCCTCCGCGGCTGCCGCGAACGCGGCAACGGCAGGCGTATCAAGTGTTCCGGAGCGAACGTCCCGTTCCTGTCCGCCGCCGTGTTGGACGGGGGTCAGCTTGACCGCCCGGCCGAGGAAGAGCGCACCAACACCCACGGGTCCGCCCAGCTTGTGCCCGGACACGGACATGGCAGCCAGGCCGGAAGCACGGAAATCGATAGGCACGGAGCCGAAAGCCTGCACGGCGTCGGAGTGGACCGGAATGCCGTGCGGCTTGGCCAGTTCCACGATCTCCGCCACGGGCTGGATGGTGCCGACCTCGTTGTTGGCCCACATCACCGTTATCAGCGCAATGGCCTCGGGGTCTCGTGCAATCTCGGCTTCGACGACGTCCAGCCGGACAGCACCTTCACTGTCCACCGGAAGCCATGTGACGTCCGCGCCTTCGTGGCGCTCAAGCCATTCGACAGTGTCCATGACCGCGTGATGTTCGACGGCGGAACAGAGTATCCGGGTCCGGCGAGGGTTTTCGTCGCGGCGGGCCCAGTAGAGACCCTTGACGGCGAGGTTGTCGGCTTCCGTTCCACCCGAAGTGAAGATGACCTCTGAGG
Organism: Paenarthrobacter sp. NPDC057355; assembly: GCF_042667405.1. Classification (NCBI taxonomy): domain Bacteria; kingdom Bacillati; phylum Actinomycetota; class Actinomycetes; order Micrococcales; family Micrococcaceae; genus Paenarthrobacter; species Paenarthrobacter sp. NPDC057355. Next base: position 232,208 of record NZ_JBHVAL010000002.1, read on the forward strand.
GATGGGCGCCTGCAGTGGCGGCCAGGGTTTCCCGGGCATCCTCGACGGCCCGCCGTGCCCGCCGGCCGGCACCGTGCAGGGATGACGGGTTTCCGGTCTTCGCCAACTCGCGTGTCATGACGGCAAGCGCTGCGGCCGAGAGTGGCGTTGTCGCGGCGTGGTCAAGGTATACAGGCACCTTGCCATTCTACCGACGCCTGAGGCTCAGGACTCAGTGATCTCCTGCACAGTGCCGATGCGCGCACAGCAATGTCCCGCACCCGGGTCAGGTATCACGCAATCCTCCGGTTGCCCGGACGCCGAAGCCACGCCCGAGAGGAAGGCTCCATTCATGGTGCAGACGACGTCCTCATGGTCTTGCGACAAGCGGTGGAATGGACAGTTGCGCAGGCGGTACCCTCCCGAGCCATCAGCCGACGGCACATACCCAAGCTCCCGCAACGCACCAGGCAAGTCTCCGGGCTTTCCCAACTCACGTCCCTTGAAACGGGCGACCTCAACCAAAGCCTTGCCTACCGGAATGTCCTCGGCACCGGAGCGTGAGATCGCCTCGGCCATGAGATGGCCGGCGAGATCATAGTTCCGTTCGGGGATGGAGGCAGCCACTTCGTGGACCTCGGGGCTGTAGAGCTTCGCCGGCCGGCCTGAGCCGGGGCCGGCTTTGTGCGCGGCCTTCCTGAATTCAACCCGCAGGATCCCCTCACGGACCAAGCGGTCCAAGTGGAACGATGCAGTGCTGCGCGGAAGATCCATGGCAGCCGCAGCCTCGTCCCGCCCTACCGGTTCCGGTGCCGCAAGGACGTACTCAAACAGCCGGCGGCGGTGTTCGTCTCCCAGGGAGGCTACAGCCGCTATTCTTCTGGTCCACGGAAGACCGGATGCGCTCATGCCCACAGGATAACTCTAAAAACAAGATCCATTGCTTTAGTAGTCATTTCGAGTTCTAAAATTAATGAATCTACTTTTAGAAAGGAACGGCCATGTACACAGCAGCAGCACCGGCGCAGACTTCAACCCTGCAAGGACCTTCCAAGCAGGCCTATGCCCTGCTCAGGACGCTGTTCACCGTAGCGCCGATAGCCTTTGGCCTGGATAAATTCACCAATATCCTTACTGACTGGACCAATTACCTGGCCCCGGTGGCAACCACCGTCATCCCGGTGTCTGCGCAAACATTCATGTATGGGGTGGGAGTAATAGAGATCGTCGCCGGGATAGCCGTAGCGCTTCGGCCTCGCTGGGGTTCCCTGGTAGTAGCGGCGTGGCTGCTGGGCATCATCGTCAACCTTCTCGCCCTGGGCTCCTACTTCGACGTAGCCCTGCGGGACTTCGGCCTGATGGTGGGCGCACTGGCCCTTAACCGGCTGGCCACGACGCACAGCAAGTAAACCCGATCAGTACCGGGGGCATGCCTAGGACGGCGGAATCACCGCGAGCTTGGCTTGGACATCAGCCCGGGCCGCGGCCAGGGCAGCATCACTTGGGCACGCCAAGGAGATATAGACCGAGGACGCAGGGGCACTGAACAGCCTGGCAAACACCAGCACAGGCTTGCTCCCGGCTGCCGCGGATGACTCCAAAGACAGGAACTCCACGCTGTGCTTGGGCTTGTCCGAGTCCTGGCCCCACGGCAACGACGCCGGCTTCAGCGTCTCCGCGTCGATTCCCGGATTCAGGTAGTGGAAAAGGGCCTTGGTGGACGCAGCATCATCACCGGCCACTACCAACGGACCTTGGTTCACGCTGACACGGGCGGCGAGCGTGCATCCGTCGGTTTTCCTGTACCGGACCTCGCCCTGCAAACCGGAGTGCACCAAGGACCACCCCGGCACTTCTTCCAGCTTGCCGGCCACAGTCACGGGATCACCGGGAGCCAGGGTGCCACCGGCCGCCAACGGCAGGTCCTTCGCAGCCACGGCCTCGGCATCATGCCCGGGCGTAATGGTGGGGGTCGCGAGGGTTGATTCCGACGGCGAAGGCTTGGGCGCCGTTGGGTCGGGAACATTCACGCTGCAGGCAGCCAGCACAACACCGACGGTTCCCAAGGCAGCCGCCCCCGCCATCCGCCGTCGAACACTGAACGCCACCTGTGTCTCCCCCTGTATGTCCTGCCGCCTGCCGGGTCTGAGTCTAACCGTATGCAACGGAACCACCGGCCAGCCGAAACAAACTACGCAAGAACCCGCAAGGCCAACGGCAGGAGATCTATATCAACGGGCAAGGGAGCAACGCGTTCACCATCGGCATACGCCACAACGCCCGCGGCTTCCAAGCGCACCGTGCGGACACGGCGGATCTCCACCTCCGGCCTGCCTGTGTGCTTGCCTGCGAAGACCTTGGGAAAGATGGACAGAAACTTCAGCCGCGACAACGGCTTCACCACAAAAAGATCCAGCCACCCGTCATCGGGCAACGCATCCGGGGTGATCCGCATGCCACCACCGATTGATTGCCCGTTCGCGACCGAAATCAGGAGCGCGCGCTGGTTCCACCGCACGTCGTCGGCAATCACCGTGTATTCAGTACGCCTAAAAGTACCGAGCTCCCGCAGCATCGCCAGGTTGTAACGGCTTTTCCCCCGCGGCCAACGCCACGAGTTGGCGCGCTCGTTCACAGCGGCATCGAAACCCGCTGACAGTACGCCTGCGAAGTGGGTGGTGCGCCCGTCCGCCCGGACCCTGCCGACGTCGATCCTCCGCCCGCCGGTGACCAATGCGTCGAGAATCCGCTGGCATGCTTCAGCTGGCCTGTTCAACGGAAGACCCAGCAACCTTGCCACGTCGTTGCCTGTGCCAGTGGGGATGATACCGAGCGGCACTTCCAGCCCGGCGAGCGCATTCACCCCCAGATGGACCATACCGTCGCCACCGGCCACCACCAGCGCATCCACCCCTGAATCGGTGGACAATGCCTCCCGCACCAACGTCTCCAATGAATCGTCGCCATCAGCTCGAAGAACGACGACGGCCCGGCCTGCGGCGCGAAGATACGCGGCGGCCCGGTCCCCCACTCCCTCGGTACGGCCGAAGGAGGCCGCAGGGTTGATGGCCAGCAGAATCTTGACCTGCCCGTGGGGGGCCTGTGGATGTTCCGGAGGGTTCACAGCCCGAATTATGCCAGTCGGGAACCACGGCCCCGGGTGCCTGCGTTCACATAGTGGCTGGATAAACTTGCCAATACCGCCCTGATGGGGGCGGTCGTCAACTCAGAGAAGGGCCCGTGCTTGGCCGAGGGCAGCAGTTCGCACTATCAGGTTCTCCGCGTCTCCGTCACTGCGACGGACAAAGAGATCAAAGTGGCCTACCGCAAGGCTGCCCGGAAAGCACACCCCGATCATGGCGGCGAGGCCGAGATGTTCCGGCGCGTGACTCTCGCGTACGAAACACTCATCGACCCGCAGCGCCGGGCCGAATATGACCGCCGATACGCCAGCGGAGCCTCCGGACGCACCCAAGCACGCCCGGGAGACTACACCGGAGCGGCTGCCCCGGCGCCGTCAGCGACCACCAACGTCAAACGGCCGCAAACACAACGCAATACCGCGGGCGATCCGCCGGTCTATGTTCCAGCCTTCGATGATCCCAATGAAGTGCCGCTGATTTCGGCAGCGGAAGCGGCCCAACAGGTTCACGGACTCCCCCGCAAACGCGGAATCTTCGGGGCAGATGCCCGCATCCAGCGCGAAATGCGTACCGTCCAACTCATCAGCAGGCAGATCCTCCCCGCCATACCGGCTGCGCGACTGATCAACGGACTGCGCTCGCCGTCGGACAACAACCACATCGACCACGCCGTCCTGTCCGGGTACAGGCTGGCACTGGTCGGCTCAATGCTGCTGCCCAAGGGCGCCTATGCCTGGGACGGGCATTCCCTGAGGCATGGCGGCCGCTCGGTCGCGCCCCCACAGCTGGCCCATATCGTCCGCCACATGCAGGACATCTTCCCGGAACTGAACGTGACCGGTTGGGTAGTCCTGCATGGACCGGACGGCAATCTGCATGAACCGGTCATTGACCAGTATGGAAAGGGCCAGGGCGGCAGCGCCGTTGAGATCGTTAATGGCGCCGGGCTGGTCCGGGGCCTGAAGCAATTCCTCAGTTCAGGGCCCGCGCCCAACACAGTGGTGGTTCCGGTGTTGGCCCGGCTGCTTCGGGGCATGCACTAGCTTCCACGATCCCTGTCGGACGCCCAACGCGCGCCTGACTAAGATGGGACGGTGTTCCGCATCCTTTTCCACACTCCAGAAATCCCGGGCAATACCGGCAACGCCATCCGCCTCGCCGCCATCACCGGCGCCGAGCTTCACCTGGTGGAGCCCCTTGGTTTCGACTTTTCCGATGCCAAGCTTCGCCGGGCGGGCCTTGACTACCACGACCTCGCGGTGGTCACAGTGCACAAGGACATCGAGGCCGCCTGGGAAGCCCTGCAACCGGAGAGGGTCTTCGCCTACACCTCCGACGGCGAGACGTCCTACACTGACATCGAATACCGCGAGGGCGATGTGCTGTTGTTCGGACCGGAATCCGTGGGCCTTCCCCAGTGGCTCAAGCAGGATCCACATGTCACCGCGCGCGTCCGCCTCCCCATGAGGCCGTCCCTGCGCTCACTCAACCTCGCAAATGCCGCTTCGATCGCCGTTTTCGAAGCCTGGCGGCAGAACGGTTTCGCCGGCGCCAAACTGTAACCCATCCATGACGGCTGCTACACCGAATACCTTATGCAGGGACAACCCCCGCACAGGACATTCTTGGAGGGAGCCTCCGTGAGCGCGCTGCAGACCAGGGCCACGGCATCACGCGGCCATGCCGCCGCGCTTGCAACGTCGCTCCTCGGTTCTCACGGTTTCATACGGGACAACATATGCTGGACAGTAATGGACACCCCCAACAACCCCGGCCCCCCGGTCTTCGAAGCCACCGGCACTGCCAGCGACCTCAACGCGCAGCTGACCAGCCTGCTGGAACTCATGGCAGCGGGAGACCAGAAGGCGTTTGCCGAGTTCTATGCACTGACCTCGCGGCGCGTCTTCGGTATGGCCAAGCGCGTGCTGATAGACCCCGATCTCAGTGAGGATGCCACTCAGGAGGTCTATATCCAGGTCTGGCAAGGAGCAGCCAACTTCGATCGCGCCGCAGGGACTCCCCTGGCCTGGCTCATGACCATCGCACATCGCCGGGCCATCGACAGGGTGCGTGCTGTTCAGGCAGCAACTGACCGGGAGGCCCGTTACGGTGCCGCGAGCCAGGACCTGGACCGGGACCTTGTTGCCGAGGAAGCCGACAGCAACCTCGAAGCCGAGGCCGTGAGCCGCTGCCTCGGTACCCTGACGGACACCCAGCGTGAATCCGTGCGCCTGGCCTACTACGGTGGCCTCACCTACCGTGAAGTGGCCGAACACCTGGGCGCCGCAGTCCCAACCATCAAATCGCGCATCCGCGATGGACTGCTGCGCCTGAAGACCTGCCTGGGGGTGGGCTGACATGACTGAAAACACCGGTGGAGGCTATATCCGCAGAATGTTTGCCAACGACATTGCCACAGACCTGGCTGAGGGCAGGATCCTTGAGCTGGCGGAAATCTATGCCTTGGACGCGCTCAGTGACGAAGAACGTGGCTTGATCGACCAGCACCTCAAGGACGCCCCTGAAGGTCCCGAATTCTTTGAACGGGTACGCGCGGCCCGCGAGACACTGGCCGTGAGCTTCACCGCCGAGGATGAGCCTCCCACGGGCCTCTTCGACAACATCATGGAACGCATTGCCAAGGAGACGACTGCCCCGGCCGCAGCCGAACCGGCAGCCCCTGCGGTTGGGCCCGCCGCCGTCGACGAACTCGCGGCAGCCAGGGCCAAACGCGCAGGGCGTCAGCAGTCCGGCGCGCGGCGCTGGATCATTGGCGCGGCAGCCGCGGCCGTCATTGCACTTGGCGGCATCGGCGTGGGAGCCTACGTCGCGCAGCAGAACGATCCCGTCAACCAGGTGCTCCAGGCCCAGGATGTGCAAAAGCAGTCAGCATCCGTCCCCGGCGGCGGCACTGCCACGATTTCCGCATCCTCGGCGAAGGATTCGTTCGTGGTCCTGATGGACGGCGTCGCACCCGCACCGGAGGGCAAGGTCTACCAGCTGTGGACGCTGCCGAAGGACGGCTCAGCGCCGGTTCCCCAAGGCACCATGGACGCCCAGACCCTGTCCAAGCCGGCTGTGGTGAAGGGTTTGTCTTCGGCCTCCTCGGTAGCCATAACGGTTGAGCCCGCCGGCGGGTCGCGCGCCCCTACCAGCGCACCGGTCCTGGTGGTGGCCCTCAGCGCCTAAGCCGCAAGGACTAATGCACGACGGCGGCCGTCCCACCTTGGGGACGGCCGCCGTCGTTGTGTGTCAAGCGGTTTTGCTAGCTACAACACCAGCGACAAGAGCATCACGAAGCCGAAGCCGACCACGGAAATCAGCGTCTCCATCACGGACCACGTCTTGAAGGTCTGACCGACAGTGAGCCCAAACAATTCCTTGACCAACCAGAAACCGGCATCGTTCACGTGCGAGAGGAACAACGACCCCGCGCCGATGGCCAACGCCAGCAACGCGGCGTGCGTCGGGCTGAGGCTGCTGGCCAGGGGCGCCACGATTCCCGCCGCGGTAACCGTTGCGACCGTGGCCGAGCCAGTGGCCAGGCGCAGAGCAACGGCCACGATGAAGCCCAGCACGAGGACTGACATGTTGGCGCCTTCGGCCCATTTCTTCACCGCGTCACCAACGCCGGCACCGATCAGGGTCTGCTTGAAACCGCCGCCGGCACCCACGATCAGGAGGATGGCTGCGATCGGGCCCAGGCTTTCACCCAGCTTGGCCGTAATCTTGCTGCCCGTGAAGCCCACCGCGTACCCGAAGGTCACGATGGCCACCAGGACGGCGAGCGTCATGGCCACCAGCGGCTGGCCCACGAAGTCGAAAAAGATCCGGATTCCAGGGGCAGTTTCGGCGTTCGGCCAGATGATGCCGCCCAAGGCTTTCAGAAGCATGAGGACGACAGGGAAGATGATGGTCAGCAGCGTAACCACGAACGACGGTTGGCGCTTGACCTCGCTGAGGTCCGCCGAATGCCGGGTGTCGATGCCACCGGCTACGGCTGGGGCGTCGACGGGAACCCAGCGGGCTGCCAGCCTCGAAAACAGCGGGCCACAGATAATGACCGTGGGGATTGCCACCAGGATGCCCAAACCGAGCGTTGTTCCCAGTTCGGCTTTGACCGCGCTGATGGCGATCAACGGTCCCGGGTGCGGGGGCACCAGCCCGTGGAGCACGGACAAGCCGGCCAGCGCCGGGATCGCGATCCGCATGAGCTTCATCTTGGATCTCTGCGTCACCAACACAATGACCGGGAGCAGCAGCACAAGTCCGATTTCGAAGAACATCGGCAGGCCGATAATGACGGCCACCAATGTGATCATCCAGACAAGTTTGTTGCCGCTCGCCTTGGCCAACAGCGTGTCCACCACACGGTTCGCCCCACCGGAATCCGCAAGCAGTTTCCCCAGCATGGCACCGAGAGCGATCAGGAGCCCAACCTCTTTGAGGACACCTCCCACACCGTCCTCAAAGTTGGTGATGACTTTGCCCAGTTCAACGCCGGAAGCCAAGCCAACGAAGGCGGAGCCGAGGACCAGGGCAAGGAACGGGTGGAGCTTCAGCTTGGCGATGAGGACAACGATCAGGGCAATGCCCAACGCGGCCACCACCAGGAGCTGGGTATCGTGCCCCGACCATTCCTGGACTTCCGCGGCCGCCTGCAAGGCGATCACAGGGTGCCTGCTTCTGCATCCCCAGCAACCGGGCGGAGTCCGAGTCGGTCAATGACCTCATCTGCTTCTTCTGCCGGTGATGCGGAAACACAGAGGGAAATGTAGTTCTCGTCTTCCGTGGGCTCCTCGAGTGCTTCAAACTGCGATTCGAGCAGGGACGGCGGCATGAAATGGCCGTGCCTGGAAGCCAGCCGGTCCGAGATCTTGTCCTTGCTGCCTTGCAGGAACACAAAGACGACGCCTTCGGCACGAAGGACGTCACGGTACTTTTTCTTCAGGGCCGAGCACGTGATGATCGCTGGGACACCGGCGTCGACGTGTTCCCGGATCCAGCCGGAGATGATTTCAAGCCAGGGCCAGCGGTCCTCGTCAGTGAGCGCCTGTCCGGAGTGCATCTTGGCCACGTTTGCTTCCGGGTGCAGATCGTCGCCTTCGGCCAGATCCCATCCCAACTTGCCGGCAAGCACGCCTGCCACGGTGGACTTTCCTGAGCCGGAGACTCCCATAATCACCAGCACGGGTTGTTGCGCAGTCTTCGCCATCAAAGTCTGCCTTCCTCAAATAAATATGATTTAACCGAGGTCAAGCATATGACACGCGTTACATGAGGGCAACGTCAGAAGCCGGCGATGGTGCTGGACCCGTTCACGGAGACCACATGGAAGGCCTCCGCGCTGGCTCCTGCCGGGAGGCCACCTCGCTCTCCATTGGCCAGCATCATGCCCCTGACTACCCGCTCCATGCCCGCGACATCAGGGTGCTGGCTGGCATGGACCCGGATGGCTTCGAGCTTGGCTGCCACATGGGCCGAAACGTCCACGAAGTGGTTCTCCCTGGCCTCCGGGCTGGAGATGAACCACAGCCATGGCAGCTTGTAGGCTCCAAGCCCGGCCTCAGCCAGCTCGGGGTAGGCAAACGGGTTCTCCACGGCAGGATAGACAGCCCGCGTGACGGCCTCCCCCGCCGCGAGGTGGTCCGGGTGGCTCTTCTGGAGCCGGTCCCAATTACGCTCCGGATGCATGGTCAGCACGATGTCCGGGCGGATCTCACGGATAAGTTTCACCACCTGCTTGATGACGCCGTGTGACGGTTCCAGGTACCCGTCGCGCTCGTGGAGGTAATGGATATCAGTGACGCCGACAAGCGCCGCCGCCCGTTGCTGCTCCTTGGCACGGAGCTCAATGATTCCGGCCCGGTCCGCGGGGTCAAAGCCGCCGGCATCGCCGTCGGTCATGATGCAGTAGCTGACCTGGACGCCGGCCGCGGTCCACGCCGCGATGGTCCCCGCAGCACCGAAGTCGATGTCGTCCGGGTGGGCAGTAAAACAAAGCACCCGCTCGACGCGCTCCTGGGAGGCATCGAACGGGCTCTTTGCTGACGAAACGCCAGTAGGCAAGGAGATCAGCCTTTCCGCTTCTTGATTTCGGCCGTGGCCTGAGGGATGACCTTGAAGAGGTCGCCGATGATGCCGTAGTCAGCGATTTCGAACACCGGTGATTCAGCGTCCTTGTTGACGGCGACGATCACCTTGGACGTCTGCATGCCGGCCTTTTGCTGGATGGCTCCGGAGATACCAGCGGAGATGTACAGCTGCGGCGAGACGGTGACACCGGTCTGGCCGACCTGGGCGTCGTGGCCGATCCAGCCGGCGTCGGTAGCGGCACGGGACGCGCCGACGGCAGCGCCGAGGGCATCGGCAAGCTCTTCCAAAGGACCAAAGTCGCCATCGACGCCGCGGCCACCGGCCACGACGATCCTGGCTTCGCTAAGGTCCGGCCGACCGCTCACCGGCTTCTCGGCACGTGCGGTGATACGGGCGGAACCAGCAACAGCGTCAGCAGGAACATCCACAGTGGTGGTTGCCGGAACACCCGCATCGGCAGCCGGCGCGGGCTCGACATTGTTGGCCTTGACCGAGAGGACGGTAACAGGAGTCGTGGCCTTCGCCGAAGTGTTGTAGGAGCCGGCCAGAACCGACTTGTGCGCGGTGCCGTCCGGCTCCACGCCTACGACGTCGGTGATGACCCCGGCGTTCAGCTTGATGCCGAGCCTGCCCGCGATCTCCTTGCCCTCAGGCGAGTTGTCCAGCAGGACTGTCGTGGCTCCGGACGCTGCGGCAGCGGCTGCCAGGTAGGCGGCTTTCGGGCCCACCAGGTAGTTCGCGAGGTCCTCCGTCGACGGACGGTAGACCGCCGTGGCGCCGTAGGCACCCAGGGTGGCGGCGACGTCGTCGGTCAACTCGCCGGTGAAGGCGACGGCGGTCTCCCCCAGCGAGCGGGCGATGGTGAGAAGCTCAAGGCTGCTCTTCTTCAGAGAGGAGCCCGGGTTGTCAATAAAAACAAGTGCATTTGCCATGGTTGGAGTCCCCTTTAGAGCAGCTTCTGGGCGGCAAGGAAATCGACCAGCTTGATGCCGGCGTCGCCTTCGTCGGTGATGATGGTGCCGGCAGTGCGCGGCGGCCGCGCTTCCGCAGACTCCACCAAGGTCCATGACCCGGCCAGGCCCACCTGCGAAGCGTCCACGCCGATGTCGGACAGGGTAAGGGGCGTGATCTTCTTCTTCTTCGCTGCCAGAATGCCCTTGAAATTGGGATAGCGCGGCTCGTTGATCTGGTCGGTCACCGAAACGACCGCAGGAAGCGGCGCCTCAACAGTTTCCGAGTACGGGCCTGCGTCCCGACGTGCGGTCACCTGGCCACCGGCCACCTCAAGGCTGGAAGCAAAAGTCACCTGCGGGAGCGACAAGCGCTCGGCCAGCTGGGCAGGGATCAGCGACGTCTCGCCATCGGTGGATGCCATTCCCGTCAGGACCAGGTCCACGGGGCGGCCGTCGGCGGAAATGTGCCGGATCGCGGCGGCCAGCGCCAGCGAAGTAGCGGCAGCATCGGAGCCAGTCAAAGCGTCATCGCTGAGGTGGACTCCCGAGTATGCGCCGATCTGCAGCGACTTCTTGACCGCGTTGACGGCCCCGGAGGGTCCCATGCTCAGGGCAATAACCTCGTTGCCCGCCTTCGGGCCGCCGCGTTCCTCGGCCAGCTGCAGCGCCGCCTCGAGGGCATACTCGTCCAGTTCGGACAAGATGCTTTCTTCACGATCGGTTGTGTTGGCAGGGCCGGTGATGTGCCGGTCGAACTGCGCGTCCGGGACGTGCTTGACCAGAACGACAATCTTCAATGTCTCTTCCACTGTCTTCGAAGCAGCCTTCCATGCTTGTGGACGGCCAACCGCAACAGCGTGGCCGTGAATTGCCCAGCGCGTGGGCTCGTCCTAGCTAAGCATATTGCCCGCAGAAAACCACTCCCAGCGTTAACGCCTGTTGCGCTTGCGCGAACCATGCCGGGAACGGCACGACGGCGGCCTCACCTCTTGGGTGACGTCCGCCGTCGTGGTTTATCCGCTTTTGTGTCCTACTGCTGGGCGGCGTCGAGGGTTACCTCGATTTCCTGGTTCTGGCCGCCGCGCTGGATAGTCACCTTCACCTTGGCGCCTGCCGGCTGCTCCCGGACCGCTGCGGTCAGCTGGTTGGGATCGCTGACAGCGTAGTCGCCGAACTTGGTGACGACGTCGCCCACCTTGATGCCGGCCTTGGCGGCGGCTGAACCGGAGGTGACCGATGCGACCTCGGCACCCACTGAGAATCCTGAGTCACTGTTGGTGCCGGACTTCGCCCGGACCGAAACGCCGAACTGTCCGTGGCTGGCCTTGCCGGAATCGATGATCTCCTGCGCGACACGCTTGGCGTGGTTGATCGGGATGCTGAAGCCCACGCCGATGTTGCCGCTTGAAGAATCGGAAGCGCCGCTGCCGGCGGAGGCAATCGCGACGTTGACGCCGATAATCTCGCCCTTGCTGTTGACCAAGGCACCGCCGGAGTTACCGGGGTTGATGGCCGCGTCAGTCTGGATGACGTTGATGGCAATGGAGCCTTCGTTGGCTGAACGCTGGTTCTGGCCGCCGTTCGGCGGCGCGAACTCGAAGCCTTGGTCACCACCCTGGGAGTTGTCCGTGCCCTCCTTGGGCGCAGCTGACGACGCCACGCTGATGGTCCGGTTCAGCGTGGAGACGATGCCGTCCGTGACCGTACCGGTCAAGCCCAGCGGTGAACCGATGGCGACGGCGGTGTCCCCCACATTGATCTTGGAGGAGTCGCCCAAGGTGGCAGGAACCAAGCCCGAAGCATCGCTGACCTTGATGACAGCGAGGTCGGACAACGGATCTGTTCCGACGACCGTTGCTTTCAAGACCTTGCCGTCGTTGGTGCGCACCTCGATGGCGGCACTGGACGTAGCTCCGTCCAAGGTCACCACGTGGGTGTTGGTCAGGATGTGGCCCTGGTCATCCAGAATGATGCCGGAGCCCGTGCCGCCTTCGCTTCCGCTGGTTGCCTTGATGGTCACCACGCTCGGGGATGCCTTGGCTGCAGCAGCGGTGATGACATTGACGTCGTCCTTGTTGTTCACAATGACGGTGCTGGATTGTCCGCCACTGGAGGCTGCCGGAGCCGGGTTGTCCCAGAGGGCGTTGCTTCCGGCCACTACCCCGCCGCCGATCAGGCCTGCCGCGAGCATGCTGGCCACAAGGGTGCCCACGCCAAAGGCGGGCTTGCGCTTGGTGGCTACAGTCGAATGGCTGCCTGTCTGCACTCCGGGAGCGTGCTGGCTGTGCGTCGAGTGGAACTGGGTGCCGGGGTTGTTGCCGGACGGGTTCGCGGCGCCGCCGTAGAAAGGCTGGTGCTGCGGGTAGCCGGGGCGCTGGGCCGGGTCGTGCTGCTGGTTGCCGTAGTAGGTCGGCTGGGGCTGCTGCGTCACTTGTGGCTGGGCCTGTGTCTCTTGTGGCTGGGCCTGTGAGTTTGGCTGGTAAGCCGGCAGGGGCGTGGTGGGCTGCGTCGGCGTAACCGGCTGCGCCGCGGTTTCGTCGCCCTGCTTCTGACCTGAGTTCCAGGCGGGCTGCTGCGGCTGCTGTGAGTCGTCGCTGTGCCGGGAGGCATCATTGTGCTGGCCGGGTGTCGCATGGGGCTGGGATGGCTCCCGGTTCTCCGGTGCACTGCCCTGCGCTGGGTTCTCCGTCATGGGTCTTCCTTTCGTCCTCGTCTTCATCAACTATGTACCCAGTAACTGGAACAAAAGGGGACGTTCGCTGGGAGCTTCCTGAAAGGGGTAATCTCTCCGTATTCGGCCAGCCCGGGACCCCTCAACGACACAACAAACGATGTTTCTCCTATATTTCGCTGGTGGCATATTCACCCCTGTGGACGGGTCAAGGGGTGCACCATAGAATCAAGAGGAATTGCCACAGCGACCTGCGGCTTTACACCATGCGTGGGGGCGCTGAGCATTCTGTGACGATTGGTACGCCTTGTTCCAGTCGCAGACGTGCTGAAGGGTTGCACATGCGGTCAATAGTTAAACGCGTACTCGCTGTCATTGGCGTGGCTGGAATGTTGGCCCTCCCGGCCGGCGCGGCCTGGGCCTCTGACCCGGTAACGATTCCGTCCGGTCAGAACATCGTCGATGATGCCAACGTCCTTGGCGCCCGCAAGGGCGAAGTCCAGGACGCTATCCAAAAGACTCTGAAGGACCACAAGTACAACCTGTATGTGGTCACGGTGAACTCCTTCACGAATCCTTCGGATCCCAAGGCGTGGACAAAGGCCGTTGCTGACACCAAGGGCATGGGGAAGGCGGACGCCATTCTGGCGATCTCCACGGCAGGCCAGTACAACTTCGTCCTGAACTCCGGGAGCGCCATTTACTCCAAGCAATCCGCCATTGCACAGAATGCCGTGGTACCGAACCTCGCCGGTGGCAAGAAAGATTACGCCCAAGCGGCCATCGACACAGCTGCCGCGATCGGCGATGCAGCCGGTGGGGGAAGCGGCACGGTTCCCAGCGGCAACGCAGGGGTGGGCGTGCTGGTTGGCGTAGGAGTCGTAGCGGCCGGCGGAGCGGGTACCTACCTCTACCTCCGGAATCGCCGCAAGAAGGGTGGCACCAAGGCCGTCAATGCTAGTTATGGTCCGCAGGGTGAACAGCTTGACCCCCTTGCAGGGATGAGCATCCCTGAACTGCGGCAGAAGAGCGGCTCCCTGCTGATCGAAGCCGATGACGCCATCAGGTCCAGCGAGCAGGAACTGGGCTTCGCACAGGCGCAATACGGCGACGCGGCGGTCGGCAACTTCACCAAGGCCTTGGAAGAAGCCAAGGCCCACATGACCGAGTCCTTTAAGCTGCAGCAACAGCTCGATGACCATATTCCGGACACCGAAGAACAACAGCGCAGCTGGCTCGGTGAAATCATCCGCCGCTCGGAGGCTGCCCTTTCATCACTCCGCGACCAGAAGGCGGATTTCGATTCCCTGCGCGAGCTGGAGAAGAACGCCCCACAGGCTCTCTCTGCAGTGGCCACCGGAGCTCAGGAAGCTGACGCCAAGATCGCAAGCGCGGAGCAATCACTTGAAGGTCTGCGTGCCAAATACGCCGAGTCGGCGTTGACGCAGGTCTCCGACAACATTCTGCAGGCGAAGGAACGCCTCGCATTTGTCCGGAACGCAGCATCCACTGCACAGGAAAAGCTGAGCTCCGGCGACAACAGCATGGCCGCTGTGGCCGTTCGCGCCGCGGAAGAAAGCCTGCACCAGACCAACATCCTGATGGAGGCGATCTCCAAGACGGCCGGCAGCCTGGATGAGGCGCGCACCGCTCTCGACAGCGCTGTCGCCGAAACCAGCCAGGATCTCGCCCAGGCACGGGCCATGATCCAGTCCGGGCAGCATCCCGAACTTGCCGGTCCGGTGGCCGGAGTGGAAGCCGCCCTGGGGCAGGTAAAGAACGAAATCCAGAGCGGAAAGATCGATCCCATCGCGACCCTGAGCCGGGTCGAGTCCGCCCACCAGGCGCTTGACCAGTCGCTGTCCGGCATCCGCGACCAGCAGGAACAGGCCCGTCGCGCGCAGGCTTCGCTGCAGCAAACGATCATGGCTGCACAGGCCCAGATCAGCGCCACGTCCGACTACATCACGGCACGCCGCGGCGGCGTCGGCACCGACGCCCGCACCAGGCTGGCCGAAGCCCAGCGCAATCTTGACTATGCCCTGTCGATCTCCCGCAACGACCCCGTCACGGCGCTGACCTACGCCCAGCAGGCACACTCACTGGCGGCGCAGGCAGCCCAACTTGCGCAGTCCGACGTCGACCAATTCGGCTATGCCAACCAGGGCTACGGCCGCGGCGGCATGTTTGGCAGCGGTGGCGGTGGCGGCGGCCTCGGCGGCGCCATCCTCGGCGGAATCCTCATCAACTCCATCCTCAATGGCGGTGGAGGCGGCTGGGGCGGAGGCCACAACGACGGCGGTGGCGGCGGAGGCTTCTTTGGCGGCGACTCCGGCGGTGGCGACTTCGGTGGCGGTGGCGGCGACTTCGGTGGCGGCGACTCCGGCAGCTTCTAGACCCAAAAACTAAGCGGGGTCCGTGCCCCGCATAGAAGCGGTACAACAACTGATCACTGATTTCAGTGAGCATCACTGAGCAGGACGAAAGGCAACACCATGGTTAAGCAGTCCATTTTCGGTCGGATCTCACAGTTGGCAAAGGCCAACATCAACGCCTTGCTTGACCAGGCAGAGGACCCGCAGAAAATGCTGGACCAGATGGTCCGCGACTACACGAACAACATTGCCGAGGCCGAGTCCGCCGTGGCACAGACCATTGGCAACCTTCGTATGCTTCAGGCTGACTACAACGAGGACATCAAGAACGCACAGGACTGGGGCAACAAGGCCCTCGCGGCGTCCAGGAAGGCCGATGAGTACCGCGCGGCCGGTGACGCCGCTGATGCTCAGAAGTTCGACAACCTGGCCAAGGTTGCCATTCAGCGCCAGATGACCGCCGAGTCCGAAGCCCGTACTGCGGAGCCGAGCATCGCTTCCCAGACGGAGGTCGTGGAAAAGCTCAAGTCCGGCCTCGACCAGATGAAGAACAAGCTCAACCAGCTGACGGCCAAGCGCAACGAACTGGTGGCACGTTCCAAGACGGCTGCCGCACAATCCCAGGTCCACGACGCCCTCAAGAGCATCGACATCATGGATCCCACCAGCGAAGTGGGCCGTTTTGAAGAGAAGATCCGTCGCGAAGAGGCCAAGGTGCTTGGCCAGCAGGAGTTGGCTGCTTCGAGCCTCGACGCCCAGTTCAACCAACTGGAGGACCTTGGTGAGCAGACGGAGATTGAGGCCCGCCTTGCAGCCCTGAAGTCCGGTGGCTCCAAGCCTGCCATCGGCGCAGGTGCCCCGGCTTCGTCCGAAGCCACAGTTGACGAAGCAGACTTCGACAAGCTCTAACAACGGCTTCAGGGTTCAGGCCCTGCACCGCACCAACGGAAGTGGGCAGGATCCAATGGGATCCTGCCCACTTCTTCTCTAAGTGCTTACCATCTGACCCGCGGCGTTCTGTTGGGCTTCGTCCCCCGGGCTGGCATCGGTTGCCACTTCTGCGCGGATCTCGAATCCCTTCGGGTGGAAATATGTCACTGTGCACTCAAGGACCTCCCCATGTGGGCCCAGGGTGGTCCGTTCCAAGCGGGGCACCATGGCGAATGCACGGACGTTCAGGGCGTCGGCCAAGTGCTCGGGAGGCGCGTGCATGGTGACAGTGATTTCGGCACGTTGCAGGGGCTTCAGGGTCCGGTCCTGGATGACCTGGTAGATGGAGTTCCGCTCTGCATCAGCCAGGCTGATGTGGCGTCCTATGTGCGAGGGAATGAAGATCTCCGCGATGGCGTAAGGCCAGCCGGCGCTGGAGTAAGAACGCCGAATCACCAGCACAAGGTTGTCATCCGAAACCAGCTTGGCCGGAACCGTCTTGTCCTTTTCCATCCATTTGTATTCAATGAGGCCCTTGACGGTCTTCATTCCGGCCGCAGTAAACGTCTCCATGAACGGGGCGAGGCGGTTCAGCATCTTCACGGGACGCTGCGCCATCACAAACGTACCTTTGCCCTGCCTGCGCACCAACAGCCCCTTCACTACAAGGGTCTCGATGGCCTTCCTCACTGTCGTTCGGCTGATGCCGTACTCATCCATGAGGGCTTCCTCGGTGGGAATGCGGGAACCTGGTTCCAGGCGGCTCACCAAGTCAGTGAGTACGTCGGCCACTTGCTGATAAACCGCTATTGGACTGTCCCGCTGGAGGACTTGGCGGTCCGGGCTTGGATTGGTGTCGTCATTGACCATTGGGCCGTCCCATCGGAGTCTTCCTGCTTCAGCGAATTCGGAATCGATGCTAGCACCGCGGCTCCGGCGACATTTTCCGTTACAGGTTAAGCAAAAGATCCGGACCAGTATTACTGATCCGGATCTTTTCTCCAGTTGCGGGGACAGGATTTGAACCTGTGACCTCTGGGTTATGAGCCCAGCGAGCTACCGAACTGCTCCACCCCGCGTCGCACGAACAACTCTACCGCACGCGCAGGGGTGCTTCCGACCATACGGCGCCCAAGGTGCCGGAGATCACAGCAGGCCGCTTTAGGTGCGGGACGTGAGAGAGCAACGCCGCCAAGCAGGTGGGACGTGAGAGAGCGATGCCGCCAAGCAGGTGGGACGTGAGAGAGCAACGCTTTGCGGGAAAACAAAAGGTCCGGATCAGTGATTACTGATCCGGACCTTTTCTCCAGTTGCGGGGACAGGATTTGAACCTGTGACCTCTGGGTTATGAGCCCAGCGAGCTACCGAACTGCTCCACCCCGCGTCGCAAGAACAACATTACCGTCCGGTGAATGACAGACCAAATCCTGGCTACGTGATGAGCATCTCCCCCACGCAAAAGGCCGGCACCAGCTCCCGTGGGAACTGGTACCGGCCTTCAGGCGGCGTATGCCTTTAGCTGCTCGGCGAGGGTGACGGTGTCGGCGTCGCACTCGGCGATGCAGTCGGCGTCGACGTCGTCCCCAATCGGGCTTCAGCGTCCACGGCCTTCTTCAAGGCTTCCGACAGCTTGTTCTGCTGGTCGCCATACCCGGCAAAGTCACCCTTGGCGAGAGCTGCCTGCCCGTCCTGGATGGCTTTGTTGGCTGCCTCCAGAGCTGCCTTGAGGTCGGCCTTGGCATCGGTGGGACCCGCAGGCGGGGTGGTTGTTCCCGGAGGCGGAGTGGGCGTCTGACCATTGTTGGCCGAGTCCCCGGCAGTTGCTCCGGAGTTACCACCGAACAACTGGTCCAGTGCCGCATCCAGGGTCGGCGCAAAGCCGATCTTGTCACCGAAGGCTACAAGGACACGCTGCAGGGTGGGGTACGAGGTCTCACCGGTCGACTTCAGGTAGACCGGCTGGACGTACAGCAGACCGCCACCAACAGGCAAGGTGAGCAGGTTTCCGTTCAAGACGTCCGAGGCACCCTGGCGCAGGAGGTTCAGCGCCTGCGAAACCGTGGGATCGGAGTTGAACTTGTTCTGCGCCTGGCCCGGACCAGGAACCTGCGTATCGGTCGGGAGCTCCAAGAGCCGGAGCTTTCCATAGCTGTCCGCCTTGACTCCCTTGACGTTGCCGGCGTCGGAATCTGCCGCAAGGAAGCCATACAGGATGTTGCGTGCATTCCCGTTCACAGTCTGCGGAATGAACGAGGACGTCAGCTGGAAGGCGGGCTTCTCCTGGTCCGGCATCTGCAATGACATGTAGAACGGCGGCTGCTTCACAGCCTCCGAGACGGTGGGATCGTTGGGAACGCTCCAGGCGTCGTTGTTCTGGTAGAAGCTGTCAGGGTCCGTCACGTGGTAGCGGCCAAGCAATTCCCGCTGGACCTTGAACAGGTCCTCCGGGTAGCGGACGTGGCTCATCAGATCGCCCGACATTTCGGAGTAGGGCTTGATGGTGGTCGGGAAGACCTTCTGCCACGCCTTCAGGATGGGGTCCTGGTCGTCCCACGCGTAAAGGTTTACCGAACCGTCGTAGGCGTCGACTGTGGCCTTCACGGAGTTCCTGATGTAGTTCACGGAGCTGTTCGGCAGGGCCACTGTCCGACCCGAGGTTGTCTGGGAATCGGCCGTAGCATTCTGCAACTGCTGCGGCTGCGAGTACGGGAAGTACTGGCTGGTGGTGTAACCGTCGACAATCCACTTCACGCGACCGTCAACCACGGCCGGATAGGCGTTGCCATCGACAGTCAGGTACGGCGCCAGTTTTTCTACTCGTTCGCGCGGGTTGCGGTCGTAAAGAATCTGGGATTCAGCGTTGACGCCATCGGAAAGCAGCAGATCCGAAGACTGGAACTTGATGGAGTAAAGAATCCGGTTGAGCCAGTTTCCAACGTTTGGCCCGCCGTTGCCGTTGAAGGTGTACTGGGTCTCTCCCCCGCCTTCGCGGCTGGCGGGACGATCCTGCTCGCGGTTCGGCGCGCCATCCGGGGCACCGACGATCGAGTACTCCGGGGAGTTTTCGCCGAAGTAGATACGGGGCTCATAAGTGGTGTCGTTACCCAGGACGCCGTTGGAGGGAATACCGGACTGCAGGAACTCGGGCTTGCCATCGGCAGTAAACTTATTGCCCTTCGCAGCCACCACGCCATAGCCGTGCGTGTACACAATGTGCCGGTTGACCCAGGTCTGCTGGTTGGCGCTCAGGCCATCCGGGTTCAGCTCGCGGACAGCGATCACGGTGTCCTGAACCTTGCCGTCCACCGTGTAGCGGTCCACGTTGAGGGTCTGCGGGAACTGGTAGTAGGGGCGGAATTGCTCAAGCTGGGCAAACGCGGAGGAGATGAGGTTAGGGTCAAGGAGCCGGATGTTCGCCGCCGTCTGGGCGTCCGCAGCCAGGGCGCCGGCGGTAGCGGTGGTCGTGGCGTTATAGGCGGACACATCGATCTTGTCCAAGCCGTAGGCAGACCGGGTCATGTTGATGTTCCGGTTGATGTACTCCCGCTCAAGGGTGTTCTCCGAGGGGCGCACCTGGAACTGCTGGATAACCCAGGGGTAGACACCACCGGCGAGGATGGCGGTGATGACCAGCATCGCCGTGCCGATGACCGGCAAACGCCAGCGTCCAATCACCGCAGCAACAATAAACAGTATTGCTACCAAAGCCGCGGCCACGGCAAGGATTGCCTTCGTGGGCACTACGGCATTGACGTCCGTATAGAGGGCGCCGGCCCAACGGCCCGAGTTGCTCTGGACGGTGGTGTACCTGTCCAGCCAGAAGTTGACGCCCAAGAGGATCAGGAAGAGTGCGCCCGTGACCGCAATGTGGATCTGCGCCGCGCGGCTGGTGAAGATGCCACGCTCCATAAGCCGGATGCTGCCGTAAAGGTAGTGCGTCAGGATGCCGGCGATGCCGGCTACGACGGTGATGCTGATCAGGAACCCGGTGACGAACCCGAGGAACGGCAACGACATCAGGTAGAAGCTGATGTCGAGATTGAACAGGGGGTCCGATTGACCGAAAGGCTCCTGGTTGAAGAACAACAGGGCCTTCTGCCACTGGCTTGCGGCCGCACTGCCTGCGAAGAGTCCGAAGAGGATAGGCAAGCCGATCATGACCACCCTGCGGACAGGCTCAAGCTGGGCCTGGTAGCGGTTCAGGTTGTCCCTCGACTCCGCATCGGGAGCGTAGACGGGACGTGACCGGTAGGCAATCCGGATGGCGAAGAAAACGGCTGCGAACATCATGGCGAAACCAACCAGGAACGTGATGATCCTGGCAAGGTTTTCGCGAAGATAAACTTCGAAGAAACCAAGCTGCTGGTACCAGAGGACGTCAGTCCAGACGTTGGCGAAGAAAATGAACCCGACGACGGCCACAGCCACGACAATGAGCGTCGGAGTGAGGGCACCTCGTCTCAGCGGTGATCTTCCGGGCGGGTTGGTGCTGGCGGGACGGGACAAACTCTGTACCTCATTGATGTCAGTGAACAGTCGGTGTGCGAGTACTTGACATTCTCTGCCGCTGGGATATGGCGGAGGCCGTCATATATGCCACGAGTGGCGGTGGAGCTAAGTTCCACCGCCAGTCTAGTTGTTTGTGCAGGTGGGAAGGCCCGATGTGTCCTGTCCGGACCCCAGGCGCTCCACGGCGGCGGTTGCGTCCGCCAACGTTTCGACCTTCACTACCTGAAGACCATCGGGAACATGGCCTGCAACATCTGAACAATTGGCAGCCGGGGCGAGGAACATCGAGGCCCCGTGCTGGCGGGCACCGATCATCTTTTGGGCAATGCCGCCAATCGCTCCCACAGCACCGTCCGCGGTGATGGTGCCCGTGCCGGCGACGTGCTGGCCTCCGGTGAGGTCCCCTGGAGTCAGGTTGTCCACGATTCCCAGAGCGAACATCATGCCCGCGCTGGGCCCTCCCACGTTGTCAAGGGAAATGCTGACGTCGAAAGGAAAGGTGAAATCGCTCGACAACAGCACGCCGAGCACGTAGCGTCCTGCCTGGTTTTTCGTGGGGGTAACACTTTCGGTTACCAGGGTCCCGTTCCGCTCGACCTCGACGGCGACCGGTGCTCCGGCGCCGGCAGCAAGTTCCGCTTGCACCACGCTCATGGAGGTGATGGCCTTCCCATTGATGGTCTTCAGCCGGTCGCCCTCCTTGATCTTGCCGGCGGACGGGGACGGGTCGGACAGTCCGGCAACATCCAGCCGCTGCTCGAAGGGAATCTCCAGTTGCCGCAACGCGGCAGCCACCGCATTCTCCTGGGATGTCTCCATGTCGATTTCACCCTGTTGTACCGTCTGCTCGGCAGTAGTGCCCTTGGGATAGATGAGTTCCTCGGGATAAACCGCCTTTGAGCTGTCGAGCCAGGCGCGGAAAACATCAAAAATCGTAGCGGGAGTCTTGGGACCACCTGTCATGACCACGGTGGTGAGGTCCAGGTTGCCTTTAGCTGGGAACGATTCATGGCCGGAGATGCTGATGACCGGCTTGTCGCCGTCCTTGCCCAAGGTATTGAAGGTGGGCCCGGCTGACTCGATTACGTAAGGGACAGGCAACGCCGCCGCCCCGATGCCAAGCGCCAGGGCCAGCAAGCCTGAGACCACCATGATCATGTAGCGGCCATCGCGCGCAGGTACCGGAGGCACCCGGGAGGGATCGGCGTCGGAAGTCAGACGCGGATCCTGGCTCTGGCGCGAGGTGGAGGAGCCCTCGGGGCTGGGCGAAGTAAGCATTGAGGCCTCTCATTTTCCGGCATGGGATGACCGGTTCCTGTAGCTTGCTGCCTCCGCTGGCTGCGGCAGCACGTACCAAGCATCAACACTACGCGGAACTGCGTTGCTATACTGCTTTGCCTACAGCGAACGACGCCGCGTCCGGGCAGACACCGTTGCGGCTGCGCGGTACGGTGAAAGAGATCACCAGCCAGTTCGACGATCGGCGGCACCATGACTTCCAACCCCAACAACCCGTCCAACGACGACGAGAACCCCAAGGATCCGCTGGCAGAAATGCTGCAGAACCTCATGGGCGGACAGGGCATGGGCAACATCGATCCCGCTGAACTGGCCAAAGCGGCTGGCCTGCCGAACGACCCCCAGCTGTTGCAGCAGATGTTCGCCCAGGTACAAGCCATGATGAGCTCAACTTCAGAGGGTCCCGTCAATTGGCAGCTTGCGCACGAGAATGCGCGGCGCGTGGCAGCGACCGGCAGCGATCCTTCGGTCAACGCCCAACAGGCCCGCGAAATCGACGAAGCCCTGAGGCTCGCAGAACTCTGGCTCGACCCCGTCACCGATCTCTCGGCAACCGGACTGATCGGGCGTGCATGGTCACGCGCTGAATGGGTGGAAGCGACCCTGGGGACCTGGAAGCGCCTGACAGAACCGGTGGCAAACAGCATCGCGAATGCCTTGTCCAATGGGCTCACCCAGCAAATGCCCGAGGAAATGAAATCCATGATGGGTGGTGCCTCGTCGATGTTGCAAAACATGGGCGGAGCGATCTTCGGAATGCAGCTGGGCCAAGCTATCGGAGCGCTTTCCGCTGAAGTCGTCAGCTCCACTGATATCGGTGTCCCGTTGGCGGATCTCGAGATGGCGCTTTTGCCTGCCAACGTCGCCAAGTTTGGCGAAGGACTCAGCCTTCCGGAAAACGACGTACGGCTGTTCCTGGCCGTCCGTGAAGCCGCGCATGCCCGCTTGTTCGTGCAGGTCCCGTGGTTGCGCGGCCATCTGCTGGGCGCCATCGAGGCTTACGCCCGCGGCATCCACATCGATATGTCCCGAATTGAGGATTTGGCCCGCGATCTCGATCCCAGCAACCCCGAGGGCATCCAGGCCGCCCTGTCCCAGGGCGTCTTCACCCCGGAACGGACTCCGGTCCAGACTGCCGCGTTGGAGAAACTCGAAACTGCCCTTGCACTGGTGGAGGGCTGGGTTGACGAACTGACGGCTGAAGCCACCGCCAAGGTATTGCCCTCCGCGACAGCCCTGCGCGAGACTGTCCGGCGCCGGCGAGCCACCGGAGGACCTGCCGAGCACGCCTTCTCCTCCCTGGTGGGCTTGGAATTGCGCCCACGCAGGCTGAGGGAGGCTGCCACCTTGTGGGCCACTCTCAAGGAGGAGCGCGGTATCGCCGGGCGCGATGCCATATGGCACCACCCGGACCTGCTGCCTACCGCCGAGGACCTGGACGATCCCAAGGGCTTCTCGGAGCGGCGCCGCCTTGCCGAAGCAAGCGACAGCGAAGTTGACGACGCCCTTCAGAAACTCCTGAATGGCGGTTACGACGAGGCCGGCGATGCTGAAGGTTCCGATTCCTCAACAGACGGCCCCGGCACGGACGACAACGATCCCCAGCCGCCCAAGAAGTAAATACTGCCAGACAGCAACGGCCACCGTGAAGGGTGGCCGTTGCGCTTTAACGGGCGTGATCCGCGTCAGCGTCTGGGTTGCCATTGTCCGGGCCGCCGGAGAGCCCCCTCGACGATGCGAAGGCCACGCCCTCAAGAAAGGCCTTGGCCCGCTCGGTCTCGGGGTAGGCAGCAACGAGCGACCAAAACTGTGCATTGTGCCCCGCGACCAGCAGGTGCGCCAGCTCGTGCACCAAAACGTAGTCGATGACCCATTGGGGCATGGGCTGGAGCTTGTCTGAAAGCCTGATGCTCCCGTCCGCGGGCGTCGCCGAACCCCAGCGTGAGTTCTGGTTGCCAACCCAGCGGACCGAGGTGGGAACAGCCCGTCCGCCGAGATAGGTGCGTGAAAGATGCGCGGCATGCTCAGCAAGCACCTCGTCAGTGGCCGGGCGGCGCTTATTCCTGCCTGATCCATGCTCGCCTTGCTTCTTGAGCTTTGCGAGCATCCGACGGACCCATTCCCGTTCCTGCGACTTCGTGAAGCTCGCGGGAATGGCCACCACCGCATTGCCGTCCTCCCAAAAAGCGGCGACCGTTCGACGCCGCCTGGCAGATCGGCGCACAACCACCGGGGCGCCATCCTCAGTCATCTGGGGTACGCCGGTATCCCCTGCCCGTGCGCCCGCCATCAGAGAACAGCATTCTCTGCGAGGACCGCCAAAACAGCTTCGCCGTAGCGCTCAAGCTTGGACGGGCCGATACCCGCCAAGCCCGCCAATTCCTCGAGGGAGGTCGGCTTGGCCTCGGCGATCGCCGTCAGTGTGGCGTCAGTAAACACCACGTAGGCCGGGACGTCGGCGGACTTTGCCTCGTCTTTGCGCCACTGCCGCAAGGCGTCGAAGGTCTGTTCCTCGTAGGAGGGAGGACACTGGTTACAGCGTCCCACCTTCCGCTCGGCGCCGGTGGCAAGCATGCTTCCGCACACCCTGCACGACGCCGGCGCTGCAGCTTTACGGCGCATCGGACCGGTCGTGCTCCGGGCGTTTGCGGACGCCACGGAGTCGGGGCGAAGCCCGTCGAGGAACCGTGAGGGTTTACGGTTGGCCCTCCCGCCGGGCGTACGCGCGGTGGACCAGGACAGGCTCAGATGTTCACGGGCACGGGTAATACCCACATAGAGGAGCCGGCGTTCTTCGTCGACGTCTTCGGGTGAATCCGCGAAGGAAATCGGCATCAGGCCTTCGCTCAGGCCCACGAGGAACACCGCATCCCATTCAAGGCCCTTGGCTGAGTGCAGGGAAGCCAGGGTGACACCTTGGACAGTGGGCGCATGTTGCGCCACCGACCGTTCCTGGAGTTCATTGACGAATTCTGCCAACGTGAAGGACTCACCTCGACTGACGGAGAGTTCATCGGCCAAAGCGACCAGTGCTGCCAACGATTCCCACCGTTCGCGCAAAGCTCCTCCGTTGTGCGGGGCGGCATCGGTGTATCCAAGGGAGGCGACGATGTCCCGGACGATCTGCCCCAGCGGTTCCTGGGGACCTTCGGCGACGGCGCGGGTGGCGGCGCGAAGTTGCAGGATGGCGTCACGGACTTCCTTACGGGCGAAGAACCGCTCACCGCCACGGAGCTGATAACCAATGCCGGCCGAAGCCAGCGCCTGCTCATAGGCCTCCGACTGGCCGTTGGTACGGAACAAAATGGCGATCTCACTGGCCTGGACACCGGCGTCGAGCAGTTCATGGATGCGGCCCGCCACCACAGCGGCCTCAGCTTCGTCGTCAGGGCATTCCATGAACCGCGGCTCAGGACCGGAGGGGCGTTGGGCCACGAGCTTGAGGGGAGGTGCCCATGCAGCATCGGCAACGGGCCCACCGCTTCGCCGTGAGCCCAGGAGCTCGTTTGCCAGCTTCACCACCTGTGGCGTGGACCGGTAGTCGCGGATGAGCTTGACCACGTTGGCTTCAGGGAATTGGGCCTTGAATCCCAGCAGGTGCTTTGGAGAAGCTCCAGTGAAGGAGTAGATGGTCTGGCTCGCGTCCCCCACCACGCACAATTCATCGCGTCCGCCCAGCCACAAATCCAACAGCCGTTGCTGAAGCGGCGAAACGTCCTGGTACTCGTCCACCACAAAGTGTCGGTACTGCTCACGAACGGTCGCCGCCACTTTCGGATCCTCCTGGAGAATCCCCACGGTGATGAGCAGAACGTCCTCGAAATCGATGACGTTACGGTCGGTCTTGATGTCCTCATAGGCCTGGAATACCCGGGAAACAGCCGTAAGGTCGAAACCCCCGGGCGTCCCGCGGCCTTGGGCGTTCTCCAGGTAATTGGCAGGGGTCAGCATGGACACCTTGGCCCACTCGATCTCCGCCGCCAGGTCCCTGATGGAGGCACGGTCTGTGCTGAGGCGAAGACGGCGCGACGCCTCGGCGATCATGTTCGCCTTGTGGTCCAACAGGTTCGGCAAGGTACCGCCGATGGCCTGAGGCCAGAAAAACTGCAGCTGTCGCAACGCCGCAGCATGGAAGGTGCGGGCCTGCACGTTGGGCACACCCAGATCGCGGAGCCTGCTGCGCATCTCTGCAGCAGCCCGCGCAGTGAACGTCACGGCAAGCAACCGCTGGGGACTGTAGACCCCGGAATGGACCCCATAGGCGATGCGATGGGTGATGGCGCGCGTCTTCCCTGTGCCAGCGCCGGCAAGCACGCACATGGGACCTGTCAGGGTGCTGGCCACCTCGCGTTGCTCGTCATCCAAGCCGCCGAGGATGCGCTCCTCAAGCGATCCCTCGTTGTTGAATAACCCCTCCGTCACGGCTGGAGGTCTTCGATGACGCCGCCGTACCAGTGCTCGATCAAAGAACGGGCAATCGAAAGCCGGGTGGAAATGGTGATTTCGCCACTGAGCACGGCTTCCTGCAGCTCATCCCGGCTGAACCACCGCGCGCGGGTGACCTCCACGCCGTCGGGCCTGGCAACTGTGTCCTCCGTAGTGGCCGTGAACCCCAGCATGAGCGAGGCAGGAAAAGGCCACGACTGGGAGCCAAGATACTGGCAGGCAGTGACGCGCACACCCACTTCTTCCCCGATTTCCCGGACTACAGCTTGTTCCAACGACTCACCAGGCTCCACGAATCCGGCCAGAGTTGAGTAGTTCTTGGCGTCAACCGGGCCCCCACCGCCCAAAAGAAGGCGACCATCCGGGCCCACTACGGTGACGATAATGGCAGGATCGGTCCTGGGATAGTGTTCCGAGTTGTCCCTGGGGCAGCGCCGGACCCAGCCGCTCGCCTCGATATCCGTGGGACTGCCGCACTGCGGACAATGCGTGTGGGTGGCATGCCAGTTGGAGATAGCACTGGCTTCGATAAACAACGCAGTGTCCATGGCGTCCAGGCTGGCAGCAACCTCCCGGAAGCCGGCCCACTGGACATCGGAAGGGATCGTGGCCGTGCCTGCGGCAGGAGGCTTAGCGGTAGTAAAGAGCAGGACCTGGGTGCCTTCAGGCAACGAGGACGACGCCAGAGTGGTCCCCAGGTAGATGGCGGCAGCACCGGCGTCGGACTCTTTGAGGGCCGTCCAAAGGGCGGTGGCATCTCCGAACCAGAGACCGTCGGCAGTCACCAACGCCTTGCGCTGCGAAATCACCATGGCCTTGGCAGTTCCGGAGGCTATGGCGTCTTGCACCATGCCCGGCTTCATGCGGACAACCGAACCGCGGTCCACCATGGCAGGGCGGACGGGAAGCACAGTGTCCATCAGGTGGTTGGCAAGCGCCGGCGACTCGGTATGACTCATGTATCTACCGTACTGACTCGCACCGACAAAAAACATTTGAAAGGGTCCCCGCTTGTGGACGGAGGGGCTCCGGGACAGAGCACGCTCCCGTTTTGCTCTCTTCCGCTGTGGATTTGCTGCAGATCTGGAGACTCGCCGCACTGCATCATGGCCACAGGCCGCACTCAATCTACCGTGGAGAGGTGAGAAGAACACCGCTCGAACTGGCCGCTATAGCAACTGCGGCGGTGCCTGGTTTGGCGCCGACGGCTACAGCCTATTCCCCCGACGACGACGCCGACTTCGACTCCGCGTCGCTGCTGGACGGGGAAGGTAAACGCTGGCGCGTCCGTTCGCCGCGCCATCCGGAGGCAAGCACGCGGCTGGAAACCGAGTTCATGGTGCTCCGCGCTTTCGCCCCGGCCATCCGCGCGGAACTGCCCTTCCATGTGCCCACCATTGCCGGGACCGTCCGCCAGGGAACTCTCACCACTTTCGTGTATGCCCACCTGCAGGGATCCGTGCTGTCCATCGACGAACTTTCCGCCAGCAGTCCGGCGTTGGCCAAGGAGATCGGCGCAGCATTGGCCGCGATCCATGACCTTCCGCTGTCCCTGGTCACCAATGCCGACCTCCCCAGCTACTCTGCCAACGAATTCCGGCAGCGCAAGCTCAACGAACTGGACCAGGCCGCGACTACGGGCAAGATACCTGCCACGCTGTTGCGTCGATGGGAGCACGCCTTGGAGGACGTGGCCCTGTGGCGGTTCAATACCTCAGTAGTCCACGGCGACCTGCATGAGGACAATCTGATGGTCCAGGGCGACTCTGTGACCGCTGTTACCGGTTGGACCGATCTCCGGATCGGAGATCCGGCCGATGATTTCGCCTGGCTCGTAGCATCCAACGAAACATCCTTCGTGGAATCAGTACTGGCCCATTACACCGGGGCCCGCCGGGAAACGCCAGACACCCATCTGCTCAGGCGGGCGGCCCTGCTGGCAGAATTCGCGCTGGCCCAGTACCTGGTCAAGGCCATGGCCGCAGGACATCAGAGCATGACGGCGGAGGCCGAGTCCATGCTCCAGGCCCTGGCCAATGACATCGAGGAGCAGGCGCGCCGCGATGAAGAAGCCGAAGCCGCGATGAAGGAGAGTGCAGAGCATCAGGCGGCAACCGCCGTCGAGAACCGGCCAGCGGTGAGCGTGGTACCAATTCCCGACGCCGGTCCCGCCGTTTCGGTTGCAGCGATACCTGCCGCTGAGCCTTCTGCGGAACCTTCGACGGACGCCGATGCTCCGGCGAAGCCGAAGGATTCCGCCTCGACGGACCGCGATGATGCCGCCGTAGAGCACGACGATACATCCACCGCGGCCATCAGCGTCGTCTCCGTGACGCCTCTCCACGCGGGCGAGCGCACGTAGGCATCCGTCGCCCGTTAGGCCTGGCCATCAGCTGCCCTTCAGGGCAGTGGCAACAATCCTCTCCAGGGCCTCGGCGCTGCCGAGATCGTGCGGGCGCACCACGGCATCCTCCGCTACGTAGTAGAACGCAGCACTGACGTCTTCGAGGGGCACGTCCTTAAGGCGTGACCACGCCAGACGGTACACAGCAAGCTGTACTGCACGTGTTGCCAGTTGCTTACCGGCGGGACGTCGGCCTGTCTTCCAGTCAATAAGCTGCCATCGGCCATCGGCGTCGCGGAATACCGCATCTATCCGGCCGCGGACCACGACATCGCCGATACGGGTCTCCACGGGCACTTCGACGAAAGCAGGGGCGCGCTGCGCCCACTCGGATTGCTTGAACGCGGCCACCATGTGGTCCAGCCCATAGGCCTCGTCAATGTGGGAGTCCGAGCCAGGTGCTTCGTCAAGGTCCAGCATCCCGGTGGTACCGAAGTACTCCTCCACCCAAGCGTGGAACGCCGTACCCTTCCGCGCGGAGATCCCGGGTTCCCTCGGAACGGGCCTGCGGAGTTGGGACAGGACAGCGGCCGGGTTGTCTCCGAGATCAACGAAAAGCGATGCGGAGATATGGCTTGGCAAGTGGATGTCGTGGATGTTCTTCCGCAGCCGTTGCCGTTCCAGCAGCAGTTCAGCCTCTTGTGACCATCGCCCGGCAATACCGTTCAGGGAGGAGGGCTCTTGGGAGGACGAAAGAGTTTGCAGCCCGGGATCTTCCATGTAAGTACGGACCATTGCTGCAGCCCTGTCCATGGCCTCGCGACGACCAGGTGCCAGTCTGAGACGGGCTCCGGTCCGGGGGTCCGATGGCCCTTCAAGGGGATCGTAGGGAAATTGGGCTACCTCGAGGGCAGCTGTCAGGGGGCTGGTATCGGGCAACGATTCCTCAGCTACTGACTCCGGGTGGACCACGGCGCCGGGCAGGCGGCGACCGTTTCCTTCGAGGTGCTGTCCCGCCTCCGCAAGGGGCGCCAGCTCCGATAGGAACGCAGACATGTCGGCTATTCCCGAGCGCGACCCATTCCACGCCGCGCTGGAGGCCCACAAGACGAACTTTGCCCTGGTGTAGGCAACGTAGGCGAGCCGTCGTTCCTCCGCTTCACCGTGGTGCTGGACCTCTGACTTGAAGTCCTTCTCCGCGTCCAGCCAGCCCTTTTGGTCAGGTTGGTCCAGATCCCATTGAGGGAGGTCGGCGCGATCTCCACGCAGAGGCCATGGCAGGGCCGCGGCCCCGGTGCTCCATCGGGAGTCCCTGTTGCTGGGGAAGGAACCAGCGTTGAGGCCGGGTACAAAGACAACGTCCCATTCCAGGCCTTTGGAGGCGTGCACGGTCAGCAACTGCACGGCCTCACGATTGGTGTCGGCAGGAGCGATGTCCAGGCCGCCCTCCTCGGAGGCTGCTGCTTCCAGCCAGGACAGGAACGCGAGAAGGTCAATCCGCTGGGCGGTTTGAAGGAATCCCGCAGCAGCGTCCTGGAAGGCATCCAAATTACGCCGCGCCTGGTGGATGCTGACTCCAGGCTTGGCAGCGACTTCAATGTCAAGGAGCATGGCACGCTCCACCTCGCCCAGCAGCGTCGTGAGGTCGTCGCCGATAAAGCTCCGCAACGAGCGCAGCTCTGCGGCCAGGCTGCTCAGCCGTTCCAGGGCGGTGTCGCTGATGCTGCGTCCAGGCCCGGACGTCCAACCCGGCTTCGGCAGGTAGTCCAGGGCCTCCACCAAACTGGCGGCATCGGTGATATCGCTTTCGACAACCACGGCCGACGCCTCCTCATTAGCATCGAGGGCCTCGCCTTGGGAATCCGGAGCGGCCCGTCGACGGGCCAGGAACCGCGACCAGTCGCTGAAGGCCATCAGGTCCGCCGGCCCGATCCGCCAGCGCGCGCCGGAGAGCAGCCTCATCAAAGCATCGGACCGTCCCGGATCGGCCAGCACCCGCAGGGTGGCCACGAGGTCGACCACCTCGGGAGTATCGAGCAAACCACCAAGCCCGACGATCTCGTAAGCGATTCCCTGCAGTTCGAACTCCCGGCGGAGACACTCCATCTGAGCCCTTCGACGGCAGAGAACGGCCATGGTCGGCTTCACTGGAGTGCCGTCCTGCTCTTCCTCAAACACTGTCCGCTGGTACCGCCGGACATCCCGGACGATTGCTGCGGCCTCGTCCTCGTCCGTTCCGAAGCGGCCGATCACTACACTCCCGTCCACGGCGGCCGGGCTGGGAACCAGCGGTGGGACGGAGACGTTCCCCGGATGCCCCTTCTCCCCCGGTGCCGCATCGGTGGCAGCAGCTTTGTTCAAGGGTGCGGCGATGGTGTTGGCGGCCTGAAGGATGTTCCGCCCGTTCCGCCACGCCGTGGTCAGGTACGAGGTAGGGGCCACCGAATAAGAGTCCGGGCCGCCGTGCCCGTCCTTGCGGACAACCGGAAATTCCTGCACGAAATGGAAGAGCTGCCCGGCGGAAGCACCGCGGAATCCGTATATGGATTGGTTCGGGTCACCCACGGCCGTGACAGCGTGGCCTTGCCCGAAAAGCCGGGAGAACAGAACCAGCTGGGCATGGGAGGTGTCCTGGAACTCGTCCAACAGCACAACCTTGTAGCGGGCGCGTTCGGTGGCAGCAGCCAGGGGAATGTCCCGCGCAATCCGGGCAGCCAGGGCAACGAGGTCCCCGAAATCCAGGACGCCGCGTTGGCGCTTGGCTTCCTGGTAGCGCACCACCATGTCCGCCACGCTGGCGCGGGTCCGCAGCATGGCGGCCAGATTTCCCGCGGCCTGAGTGGGATTCTTCTTTGCACCCGCTGTGTAGGGAAGCTGTTCAAAGCCGTTGACGCGTTCAAGCACCCATTCACGCACCAACGCCGGATCCTGGAGATGTTCGGCGCACTCCCCGGCCAGCTGGATAACACCGTTGACCAAGGTGGACTTGGCCGCGGTGAAGTGCTCGTAGTCGCCGTCGTAGGCCTCCACGACCTCGCTGGCCAACTGCCACGACTGCGCGCCACCGAGCAAGACGACGTCGCGCTCGATCCCCAACCGCAGGCCGTAATCGGACACGATTCCGCTGGCATAGGAATGGTAGGTGGATACCCTGGGCTCCAGGTCATCGGCACCCAGCAGTCCCTGCGGAAATCCGATCCTGCCATCGTCCTCGGCAGCAACGCGCTGCAGCGTTGCAAGCTTGCTCCGGATCCGGCTGGCCAGCTCTCCCGCGGCCTTGCGCGTGAACGTTACGCCAAGGACCTCCTCCGGACGAACCCAGCCGTTGGCCACAAGCCACACCACACGGTCGGCCATTGTGGCAGTCTTGCCCGAACCTGCTCCCGCAATGACCAGACGCGGTGTCAAAGGAGAAGCAATGATGTCGGATTGTTCCGCGGTGGGACGGTTCTTCTCGCCCAGGATGCCCGCCAGTTCCGAAGGGCTGAAGCGGGGTTCCGGGAGGTCAGCCCCAACGACGGAAGAAGACAGGCCCCCAAGTCCGTCCAGAAGTTCGGTACTCATTCTGTGACCTGCTTTCCTCGGGCGCACAACGGGCAAATATCCGGCAGCCGGCAACCATGCCCGCCGTGGCTTCCCTTGCCGGGATCGTGCCTTGCTTCGAACGTTGCCCCGGCCATCAAGACGGCGGCCCCATTGACGAGGCCTTCCGCCCAGTTGTCCTCCGGGTCCAAAGGATCCTGCTGCTGAACGGCGGGACTCTTGGTCGTGGTTCCGAGCTGGGCCAACACCGCACCACCAGGGACCAGGGCTGTGGCGGGCTCATCGCCTGCATCTTGCCCCGCTGGTAAGGCGTCCCGGAACGCACCTTTCAAGACCGCAGCCTGATAGGCACCCAATTGGGGATGGTTGGCGACCTCCGCCTTGCCAGGTTGCCTCTTGCCGGTTTTGAGGTCGACTATGACCAGTCTCCCCTCAGCGTCAATCTCCAAACGGTCCACCTGGCCGCGCAGCACGGCATGGCGTTGAAGAGGCCCGGCGTCAGTATCTCCGGCGCCTGCTTCAAGCAGCACGTCGGGAAGTGCGACGTCGAAGTCGTGCTCGACTGCCAACAGGCTCCTGCCTTCGCTGCGCATGATGAGGACATACTGGGCCAGCTTTCGGACCATCAGCTCAGCCCGCTGGTAGTCCAGTTTGCCCTCCCAGTTGTCCTTCATGCCCAACGTGGGCCAGCGGCGGACCAGTTCGGCTACGTACTCTCCTCCGGAGGCTTCGGGCAGGTCCTGGGCGATGCTGTGGACCAGCGTGCCGAGGCTTCGGGCGAAGTCGGTGGCGGCCTCGCCTCCGGCGGCCTGGACAAACCAGTCCAACGGGGATTTGTGGACGGCTTCGACCTTTGACGGTGAAACCGACACTGTACCTCCCGGGGGTACCACAGGGTCCGTCGAACTCAGGGCCGCCAGCCCCCACCATGTGTCCGGGTTCGCGCCCGGCACTGGAGGCTCGGTGCCGGCGAGCCTGGCCAGAATCCTCGCCGCCTCCTGGGTGGTTTGGAGATCCTGGCCGGAAGAGTCATCCAACTGGACATGCTGCCGTAGTTCGGCCACAAGAGCACGCAGCGTCATGGGCCTGTCTACAGGGGTATAGCCTCGCTTGTATTCCCCCTGCTCCAAGGGAGCGACGTAGTCCAGGAATGCTGATGGTTGCTCATCCTCGGATGAAACGGCCGTGCAGATCAGGACCTCGCGGGCGCGGGAGACGGCAGTGGAGAAACTCCGGAGTTCGTCGTAGCGGATGTCCCGGAGCCGGCTGAGCGGGCCGCGGCCCAGGGCGTACTCCACGCCGTGTTCCACCGCGTCCGCATACACAGTGCTGCCCAGCAGTTCACCGCGCAGGCGGGTATTCGGCCAGACTCCTTCCTGCAGACCAGCGACAATTACCACCGGCCATTCGCGCCCGGCAGCGCTGGCCGGCGTCATGATTTCCACGCAGTCCTCAAGCTGCGCGCGGGCTGCCAAGGTGTCCATGGGCAGCTCCTGGTTCAACAGATAGTCCAGAAACTGCTCGGGGCCGGAACCCGGGAGCTGGTCCACGTACCGTTCTGCAGTGTGGAACAGTGCCATCATGGCATCAAGGTCCCGATCGGCGCGGGCCCCGCCGGCACCGCCTTCCAAAGCGGCTTCTGCCCATCGAGAAGACAGACCCGTTGCTTGCCACAACGCCCAGAGGACGGACTCGGCATTGGCCCCGGGCTCAGTGGCCGCTGCGGTGCCGGCCGCGATCATCCGGGAAAGCCTGCGGGCCGCGCTCCCTTCGATTCCCATTGAGGCCAATGCTCCCGGTTCCAGCAGGGCCTCAACCAGCAGTGAGTCACTGGACCGGCCGCCACCTCCGAGCAGCTCCTCACGACGAAGCGACTGCCGCAGGCGTCGCAACTCAATGGCAGTGGCCCCGCCGATCCGGGAGGTGAGCAAGGAGACAGCCGTCTCGGGAGTCAGCTTGGCGGGGTCCAACACAACGGCGAAAGCCTCAAGGAGGGGTCGGACGGCGACTTCGTCGCGTACCGCGGAGTCTGCTACGGGAACCCGCACAGGTATGCCCTGCCCGCCGAGGTAGCGCTGCAACTGCGAGATTTGCCCGCCGTTGCGGACGATCACCGCGATGTCGCTGAACTCCCGTCCCTCCCGTAGCTGGGCTTCAAGAATCCGCTGCGCAACATAGCGCATTTCATGGACCGCGGACGGCAGCACATGGCCTTCCACCCGGCCTTGTGCCACCGTTGTCCGGCTGGCATCGCCGGAGTGCGAGGGCTGCTCCATTTGCCGGGCAAGCTGGCCGCCGGACCGCTGGGAGATGCGCGCCGCTACCCGGATCCAGGCCTCAGCGATTGCAGGAGCGTGGCGGTGCGTGACGGACAAAGGACGTTCCAGGACCACGCGCTCCGGACCTCCCAGCAGGGACGGTAACTCCGCTACAAGATCGGGCCGTGCGCCACGGAAGCCCTGCACGACGGTATCCGGCGAGTAGGTCACCACGGCGTCCTTGCCCTCTGCTACATCGGCCAGGAGCTCGAAGACCGCCGGATTGGATTCCTGGGCGTCGTCCACCAGGAAAAGCTGGATTCTCCTCCGCTCTTCGGCCAGGAAGTCCGGGGACTCCTGGAAGATCTGACGCGCGGTGGTGATGATCCCGGCCGGGTCGAAGGCCTCCGGCATGCGGAGGTCGAGGACGTCCCTGTATTCGCTGTACAGCTCGGCGGCAGCCATCCAGTCCGGTCTGCCGCATTCGTAGGCCAGGCCAACCAGGTCATCGGCTGTACGGCCGGATTCGATGATGCGATCGAACAGCTGGCGGATCTCGTGGCGGAAACCGCGGGTGGGAAGGGCTGCTGCCAGGTCATCCGGCCATGGGAGTCCGAAGCCCGGACGGGCGTGGCCTTCCAGCAGTTCCTTGATAATGAGGTCCTGCTCCGGGCCGGACAAGAGCTTCGGCGGCCGAGCGAGCGGCAGGACACCTTCGGCTTTGGCGCGTCGGATGATATCGAAGGCATACGACGCCCAGGTGCGGGCCGGCGTCGTACTTAAACTGCGGTCCAGGCGACCCGTAAAGGTGTCCCGCAAGGCCGCCGCAGCATGGCGTCCCGGGGCAAGGATGAGTACTTGTCCGGGGTCCAGGCCGTCATGCACACGGCGGACGGCCGACTCCACGAGCACGGTGGACTTCCCGGTTCCAGGGCCTCCGGGTACGAGGATCGGTCCACTCCCCTGTGGCAGCGAGACCACAGCCTCCTGGTCCGGCGACAGGGCGGGTGCCGCGTAGTGGGTTTCCCGCGGCGGCAGCAGCCGAAGGGCTGCGGATGCTTGGCGTATTTTGGCAGGAGTCGCGGTCACACAGTCATTTCATCATCGGGCACCGACAATATATGGCGTTGACGCTCCAACTGGTCGGAGATCACATCAAGTTGGTCAAAATCATTGTCCGTGGGAGCCCATCGGGCCAGGGCAAGGTCCACCCGCCAGCGGCCTTCTCCGGTGAGCATGAACGCCTTGTACGCGCCATGCAGCGGGGTGGACTCTTCCAGATAATGCTTCAGGGCGTCGGCCTCGTGGCCGGGGGGCGCTTCACCACTGGCCCGCAGGACCCGCCACCAGGCCACTGCGCTCCCATAGTGGCTCATGACGGCGCCAACCTGCCGGGGCCCGCCTGAGCCGAGGAGCTCGGCGACGTCGCCGTAGGACACTGCCGAGCCTGGCGGTACGAGGTCCACGACGGCCAGGACCGCCGTTACGTACTCCATCCGCATGTGTTCAGCCTAACGTCAGGAGTGTCGTACCCAATAGTGTCGGGGCCAGCCGGTAGCGTGAAAAACATGAGCTCCTGGAACACCCACTCCCGCGCCGCATTCGATCTTGAGACCACCGGGAAGAACTCCCGATCGGCACGGATTGTCACCGCTTCCATCACCGTAGTGGATGCCCGCGGGGAACTCATCGCGGAGCACGAGTGGTTGGCGGATCCAGGCGTCGAAATCCCTGCGGAAGCCAGCGAAGTGCATGGCGTCACCACGGAAAAGGCGAGGGCTGAAGGGCGGCCGGCAGCGGAGGTAACCCGTGAGGTCGCCGGGGTACTGCAGGAACTGTTCGACGCCGGAACTCCCGTTATCGCTTTCAACGCCAGTTACGATTTCACCGTGCTGGCGGCCGAATCCGCTCGCTACGGCGTCCCTCAGCTCAGCCGCTTCCCGGTTCTCGATCCCTATGTCATGAACAAGCAGGTTGACCGGTACCGCAAGGGCAAACGGACGCTGACCGCCCTGTGCGAGGAGTACGGCGTCGATCTGACAAACGCCCACACCTCCGCCGCGGATGCCCTTGCCACTCTCCGGGTCCTGGACGCCATGGCCGGCAAGTTCCCCAAGCTACAGATGCCGGCTTCAACGCTGCACCAGCTCCAAGTAGACTGGGCGGCGTCGCAGGCTGCCGATTTCCAGCAGTATCTGCGCCGTAGCAAGCCCACTGCGGTCATCGAGGGTGAGTGGCCGGTGCTTCCTCCCGTGGATGCAAGCCGCGGGGGCTTCTAGACGCGCCAATCGAAAGACTCTCTGCGACGCAAGTCACAAGATTTTCGGGAACCCCGATTCCCCTCGGCCTTCAGGCGTGGATTCCACCACAGCAGCCCCTTCCGAAACACTGTGGCGGGCAAGTGACCGTCTGAGGAAGATAGTTCGGAGAAATCGAGGGTGTGCACCCATTTATTCGATTCACGGCGAGCTGGTGCGCTGGTGACATAATTAAGTTTGGCGGGTTGAAGTCTGCTAGGACAGCCAACTCTTGTGGAGCTGCCATTTCCCCGCCCACCGCGAAACGTCTCCGTGACCCGATGAAAGTGATTTCTTCATGAAATTCAAAGCCCCTAAGTGGCTGTCTGTCGCTCCTGTGGCCGCAGCCCTGGTGATTTCCCTGGCAGCCTGCGGCGGAGGAAGCTCCCAGCCCAGCGGAACACCCACTGACGCACTCGCCGGAAGCGACCAGAAGTCGTTGGACAGCTTCACCACCGCTGATGTCACTCCACTGGACAAGATCGACAAGTCCAAGCTGGGCCTCATCACCGACGGCACAATCCGCGTCGGCACTCTGTCCGATGCCCCGCCGAACATCTTCATCGATCCTTCCGGCAAGTTCACCGGCTACGACAACGAGCTCCTGCGCGCCATCGGCGACAAGCTGGGCCTCAAGGTCGAGTTCGCTTCTACCGACTTCTCCGCGTTGCTGTCCCAGGTGGGCAACAAGCAGTTCGACGTCGGATCCTCCTCGATCTCCACCACCGACGCCCGTCGCAAGACGGTTGGCTTCACCAACGGCTACGACTTCGGCTACATGGCCGTCGTGACCAAGAGCGACTCCAAGGTCACCGGCTTCGGCGACATCAAGGAAGGCCTCCGCATCGGCGTCGTCCAGGGCACCGTCCAGGATGACTACATGACGAACACCCTCAAGATTGAACCGGTACGTTTCCCCGACTACAACACCGTCTACGGCAACGTGAAGAACGGCCAGATCGACGCTTGGGTTGCCCCCTCCCAGCAGGCCGAAGGTCAGGTCAAGGAAGGCGACAACACCAAGATCGCCGAGAAGGTTGTCAACACCCAGAACTTCACCGCCTACGCCGTGAACAAGGACAACAAGCCGCTGATCGACGCCCTGAACTCCGGTCTGGACGCGGTCATCGCTGACGGCACGTGGGCCAAGCTCACCGCCGAGTGGTACAAGGACCGCCCGACGGCTGCCGAGCAGACCCCCCAGGGTTGGAAGCCGGGCAGCAAGGCCGTCCAGCTCCCCGCAAAGTAACCAAGGCGTTCCATGGATATCCTCAATCAACTTGTCGAGACCTTCTTTGACTGGGAGGCAATGGGCGAAGTCATCCCCAAGATGTTCGCCGTCGGCCTGCCCAACACCATCGTCCTGGCCGTCGTCTCGGGCATCATCGGGACCGCCCTCGGGATGCTGCTCGCCCTGATGGGGATTTCCCGGAACGCAGCAGCACGGTGGGTGGCCCGCATTTACACGGACATTCTCCGCGGGCTCCCTCCCGTGCTGACCATCCTGGTGATCGGTTTCGGTTTCGGCCCGATCATTCGTGAACTCACGGGCTCCACGAGCCCGTACCCCATGGCCATCGCAGCGTTGTCCTTGATGTCCGGGGCGTATATTGGCGAGATTTTCCGGTCCGGTATCCAGAGCGTGGACAAGGGCCAGCTTGAGGCCACCCGCGCGCTGGGGTTCAGCTATGCCTCGTCCATGCGGCTCGTAGTGGTTCCCCAGGGTATCCGTCGCGTGCTGCCGGCGTTGGTCAACCAGTTCATTGCGTTGATCAAGGAATCATCCTTGGTCTTCATGCTCGGCCTGCTGGCGACTGAGCGCGAAATCTTCCAGATCGGCAAGGATGCAGCTGCCAACAGCGGCAACCTGTCACCGTACGTCGCGGCAGCCATCTTCTACCTGGCAATAACGATCCCGCTCACGCACTTCGTGAACTTCATTGATGCCCGCATGCGCGCCGGTCGCCCGGAGAAGAAAGAACCGGATGAGGCCGCAGCAGTGGTTGGAAAAGGAGCCCAGGCATGAGTGAATTCGCTTCAGGTTCGCTGACCGCCAAGAACATCCACTTGTCGTTCGGCAGCAACCATGTGCTGCGCGGCATCGACCTGCACGTCGAGAAGGGCACCACGGCCTCGGTCATCGGTCCCTCGGGCTCGGGCAAGTCCACCCTCCTCCGCGTGATGAACCGGCTCATCGAGCCGGACCAGGGTGACATCCTGCTGGATGGGAAGTCCGTACTGAAGGACAACCCTGACGAACTGCGCCGCCGTATCGGCATGGTTTTCCAACAGTTCAACCTGTTCCCGCACAAGACAGTGGCCGAGAACATTACCCTCGCACTGCGCAAGCTCCGCGGAATGTCCAAGGATCAGGCCCGCGAAGAGGCACTGGCCCAGCTGGACTTGGTGGGTTTGAAGCACAAGGCCGACTCGCGTCCTGCCAACCTCTCCGGAGGCCAGCAGCAACGTGTCGCCATCGCCCGCGCGCTGGCCATGAAGCCCGAGGTCATGTTCTTCGACGAGGCCACATCGGCCCTGGACCCTGAGCTCGTCAAGGGCGTTCTGGCCCTCATGACGGACCTTGCCCAGGGCGGCATGACCATGGTAGTGGTAACCCACGAGATGGGCTTCTCCCGCAACGTCTCCGACGTCGTAACCTTCATGGACGCAGGCGTGGTGGTTGAATCCGGTCCCCCGGAACAGCTGTTCACCAACCCGCAGACCGAACGGCTTCAGGGATTCCTCTCGGACGTTCTCTAGCCAGGACAAAGCCCAAGCGACAAAGAACCCCGTTTCCCTCCAATCACCAGTAGGTGGAGGGAAACGGGGTTCTTTGCTGTGCCTATTTTCCGGCTTTGACGCGCAACACGGTGAGGGCCGCGGCGTCGACCTTGGCACGGAAGGCCGGGTCTGCCTGGGCCTTCTTCACCACCGCCTGGTGCATTGCGGGAATGCTGGTGGGATCGGCGCAGACCAGCATGGTGCCTCCGGCAGTGAAGAAGTTCAGGGCACGATCGGCGTCGGACCAACCCTCCAACTGCGCAGCACTGCAGAGGTCATCCGAGAGGACAATGCCCGTGAAACCGGCATCCTTCCGCAGCATGGTGTCCATGATCGCAGTGGAGAAGGGCGCAATGTTGGCCGGATCAATCTTGTCGTAAAAGGCATTGGAGACCATGACCCACTGCGTCCCTGACTCGATGGCCGCTTTGAATGGCTCCAATGCAGGATCCGTCCGGGTGGTGGCAGTGTCCCGCACGTGGCTGGTGACATCGGTGTTGGGCACCACGCGCCCCAGGCCTGGGAAGTGCTTGACCACGGGGGCCACCCCGGCGTCCTTCATCCCAGCGGCGAAGGCATTCCCAAGCTCCGAGACCGTATCGGGTGCATAGCCGTACTCACGCTGGAAATGGCCTATGGGTCCGTTGGACGGCGCAAACTGCGGACTCGTCACTGTATCCAGCACCGGGGCAAGGTTGACGTTGACACCGACGCTGCTAAGTTCCTTCCCCCACAATTCGGCGTCCGACCGGATTTTCGCCGCTCCTGATGAAGCCTGGACCAGCGCGGTTGGCATGGTGGAGAACCCGGGACCGGAGAGAACCTGGACGAATCCGCCCTCCTGGTCTGTGGCGACGAAGAGCGGCACACCGCCGGTCGTCGCAGGGGAAACCGTCCCCGTCAGCGAGGAAACAACCGCCGCAGTCGTGGTCGCCCCGGCCTTGCTTCGGCCACTGAGGTACACATTTCCGGCGTGGTACTTCTTCAACGCTTCCATGGTGGCGGGTTCAGCACCGGTAGCTTTTGCCGCCACCATGAACAGCTGCCCTACGCGCTGCTCAAGAGTCAGGGCAGCGAGTTGTTGCTCGGCCGCGGATGCAGTGGGGGTGGCAGGTGCCGGCACCTGGGGTGTCGCAGTTGAGGTAGCGGAGGGACTGGTGCTCGTGGGCGCGGTCGACGCGGTGGGCTGCGATGACGACGGCGACGGCGATGTACCTTCCGCAGAGGACGGACCGCCGGATGCCGTCCCGGCAGAACAGCCTGACGCCATGGCGATCAAGGCTCCAGCGGCGGCGATGCTCATACTGAGGGATGCAATGGTGTTGGACTTGCGCATGGTAAACCGTGAGTTCGTTGGGGGGTTGGGTTTCCACTTACGAGCCTACCCTGATTGGAGACAACAATGCCCGGGACCGCAGCCCGTCCAAGCGCTGCGGTCCCGGGCAGAGGACAAACTAGGCCGAAGCCGCCGCCTTGGCAGCAGCCGGGAGGGCCTCGATGATGCGGTTCATGGCAGCGTCGTCGTGGGCTGCGGACAGGAACCAGGCCTCGAAGACCGACGGCGGAAGGTAGACACCGGAATCCAACATGGAGTGGAAGAACGGTGCGTAGCGGAAGCTTTCCTGGCCCTGGGCGTCGTCGTAGTTGTGAACGCCGTGGGCCGAAGTCCCGAAGGCAACCGAGAACAGGTTCCCCGCCCGCTGGATGGAGTGGTCAACCCCCTCAGC
The DNA here is from genome assembly GCF_042667405.1 of Paenarthrobacter sp. NPDC057355. Taxonomy (NCBI): domain Bacteria; kingdom Bacillati; phylum Actinomycetota; class Actinomycetes; order Micrococcales; family Micrococcaceae; genus Paenarthrobacter; species Paenarthrobacter sp. NPDC057355. Next base: position 273,559 of record NZ_JBHVAL010000002.1, read on the forward strand.
ATCAAGGGCCGAGGAGAGTGCGGCCGAGAGTTCCAGCGACCGGGCATCCACGTAGGCGTAAACGTCGGGCGTTGCGTGGCTCAGCGTCGCGACGCCTGCGGCCATGGCCACGGGGTTCCCGGACAACGTACCGGCCTGGTAGACCGGACCAACGGGAGCGAGGCAGTCCATGACGTCGGCGCGGCCGCCGAGTGCCGCCGTCGGCATTCCGCCGCCGATGACCTTGCCGAAGGTGAGCAGGTCGGGAGCCCAGCCTTCCTGGCGGCCGGTCAGGCCCCAGTAGCCCGCGTAGCCGGTGCGGAATCCGGTCAGGACCTCGTCGAGGATCAGGAGGGCACCGTGTTCCTTGGTGATGCGGGACAGTCCGGCGTTGAAACCCTCCCCCGGAGTAACGACGCCCATGTTGGCCGGGGCTGCTTCGGTGATGACGGCAGCGATGTTCTTGCCGTGGGCCGCGAAGGCGGCCTCAACGGCGTCGAGGTCGTTGTAGGGCAGCACCAAAGTCTCGGCCGCGGTAGCTTCGGTGACACCGGCCGATCCCGGCAACGCCAGGGTGGCGACGCCGGAGCCTGCAGCGGCAAGCAATCCGTCCAGGTGGCCGTGGTAGCAGCCGGCGAATTTGATGATCAGGTTCCGGCCGGTGTAACCGCGGGCCAGGCGCACAGCCGTCATGGTCGCTTCAGTGCCGGTGGACACCATCCGCAAGCGTTCGACGGCGGAAACGCGGTCCTTGACGATCTCCGCCAGGTTGGCTTCATCAGGGGTGGAGGCGCCGAAGGAGAGCCCGCGGTCCACGGCTGCGTGCACGGCTTCGAGCACGGCCGGGTGTGCGTGACCGAGGAGTGCCGGGCCCCACGAACACACGAGGTCCACGTATTCCTGGCCGTCAGCGTCGGTGAGGTAGGCGCCCTTGGCGGAGACCATGAATTTCGGGTTTCCGCCCACGGAACCGAAGGCGCGCACCGGCGAGTTCACGCCGCCGGGCATCAGGGAGCGCGCGCGGTCGAAAAGCTGATCGGACACAGGGGTGTTTGACGTCATGGTTCCTATTCTTTCAGTGTTTCCAGGGCAGGCGTGCCCCCTGGCAGTAACGAGGGCCGTCAGGCCTAAGCCAGCAGCTCGGCAACCCGGGGAGCCACCTCGGTGCCGTAAAGCTCGATGCACCGCATCATGGACTGGTGGGGCAACGTGCCGTTGCTGTACTTGAGGTCGAAGCGATCGACTCCAAGGTTCCGCTTCAGCAGAGCAATCTTCTGCGCGACGGTCTCCGGCGAACCAACGTAAAGTGCACCTTCAGGACCGCACATGGCATCGAATTCGCCCCGGTTTCCCGGACCCCAGCCACGCTCTGCACCGATTCGGTTCCGCTGTTCAAGCCAATGCGGGAAGAGTTCCTCGCGGGCGGCCTCGTCGGTGTCGGCGATGAAGCCGGGAGAGTGCGTTGCAATCTGGCGCATCGGGTGACCGTACTTGGCCATCGCTTCGCGGTAGAGGTTGACCAAGGGGGCGAAGCGGCGGGGCTCTCCCCCAATGATCGCGAAGATGATGGGGTATCCGTATTCAGCGCAGCGCAACACTGATTCCGGTGTTCCGCCCACTCCGATCCAGGCCGGAAGCAGATGGTGCTGCAGCTTCGGATACACTTGCAGGCCACTGACGTTTGGCCGGGTGCGTCCCTCCCAATGCACCGGCTTTTGCACCCGTACCTTGTCGAAGAGTTCCAGCTTCTCTTCGAAGAGGACCTCGTAGTCCGCCAGGTCCAGGCCGAACAGCGGGAACGACTCGATGAACGATCCCCGCCCGAGCATCACTTCAGCCCGGCCATTCGAGATCGCGTCAACGGTAGCGAACCTTTGGAACACGCGGATGGGGTCATCGGAACTCAGGACAGTCACAGCCGAGCCAAGCCGGATCCGGGAGGTCACGGCGGCCGCCGCCGCCAGGAAGACCTCGGGCGCCGACACCGCGAAGTCGCGGCGGTGGTGCTCTCCCACACCGAACGCATGGATTCCGACGGCGTCAGCCAGCTTCGCTTCCTCCAGCAGCTCACGCAGGACTTGCGCGTGCTCCTTGGGGTTCCCCTCGGCGTCGAGCCCGGCATCACCGAAGGTGTTCAGCCCGAGGAGGATCTGGTCGGCAGCCACCGGTGCCGTGGGATCGGAGGGAACGGACGTCATCAGGACTCCTTCAGCCAGCCTGCCAGTTCGGAGGCCCAATAGGTCAGGACGGTATCGGCTCCGGCACGCTTGATCCCGAGCACCGATTCGGTGATGGCACCGCGCCGGTCGATCCAGCCGTTGGCGGCAGCCGCTTCGATCATGGCGTACTCACCCGAGATTTGATAGGCCGAGACCGGGACAGGGCTCATGGCAGCGACATCGGCAAGGATGTCGAGGTAGCTCATGGCCGGTTTGACCATCACCATGTCCGCACCTTCCTCGAGGTCGAGTTCAACCTCCAGGATGGCTTCACGGCGGTTGGCGGCGTCCATCTGGTAGGTGCGCCGGTCACCCTTGAGCTGCGAATCGACAGCCTCACGGAACGGGCCGTAGAAGGCTGAAGCGTACTTGGCGGCGTACGCCAAGACCGCGGTGTTTTTGTGGCCGGATTCCTCCAGGGCCTGGCGGATGACGGCGATCTGTCCGTCCATCATGCCCGAGGGCCCCAGCACATGGGCACCCGCATCGGCCTGTGCCACAGCCATTTGGGCGTAGATCTCCAAAGTTGCGTCGTTGTCGACGTAGCCCTCGGCGTCCAACACTCCGCAATGTCCGTGATCGGTGAACTCGTCGAGGCAAACGTCGCCCATGATGACAAGGTCGTCCCCAACTTCGGCTTTGACGTCCCGGATGGCTTTGTTGAGGACGCCGTCCGGGTCAAGGGATGCGGTGCCCCGGGCATCGCGGACCGCAGGCACACCGAACAGCATGATGCCGCCCACGCCAAGCCCGACGGCTTCGGCGGCTGCCCGCTTCAATGAGTCGGTGGTGTGCTGGACGACGCCGGGCATCGAGCTGATGGGACTTGGCTCCGTGAGGCCCTCACGGATGAAGGCCGGGAGGATCAGGTCGGCGGGAGCCAACCTGTTTTCAGCAGTGAGCCTGCGCATGGCGGGAGTGGTGCGCAAGCGGCGGGGACGGTGGTTCGGAAAGCTCATTGCGGATTCCCTTCGTTGGCGAAAACAGATTCCAAGGCGGCCACAATGCCGTCCGGTGTTGGTTCTTGGGCGGTGGCTGCCACGGTGATGCCGAGCCGGGAAGCTTCGGCCGCCGTCGGGCGTCCGATCGCGACGAAGCGGCTCCCACCCAGCGTCGGAAAGATGGCCGCCAGCCGCCGTGCGGCACTGGGTGAGGCGGCCACCACGGCGTCCATGGTCCCGGCGTCGAACGCCTTTCGGACGTCAGCTGGGTCCAGGACCGTTGGAGTCCTGTCCCCGGAATCTACGACGACGGCAGGTAACTGGGCGCCGAGGCGCATTTCCTCACGGGCCGGGTAATCGACAGTTTGATACGCAATGACTGTAGTGACATCCGCGTCCCTGGCGGCCAAGCCTTCCCTGAGGCCGGGTGCTGCGATATCGGCTTGCGGCAGGAAGACTCGCGAAGGCGTTGGTTCCCAGACCTCCAACAAGCCTTCGGCGGACTGGGCGCCGGCGGGAATCAAATCAACGGCGAGGCCAAGGGATTCGAGGACGTCACGGGAGGACGTGCCAACGGTGGCAACCCTGGTTCCGGTTGAAAGCAGCTCAGGAAGGGCCGCACCGCGTTCCGCGGCTTTCTCCACAAGGACCCTTACGGTGGTGATGCTGCTGATGACCAGCCAGTCAAAGTCCCCTGCGGAGAGCCTGTCCAGTCCTGCATCAAGGGCGGGCTGGTCCTGCGCTTTTTCGAAGTCGATCAATGGCAGGACCAGAGGCTCGGCCCCCAATCCGCTGAGGAGGGTGGCCAACGGACGGGCACGGTCGGCGCTCCTGGTGATCAGGATCCGCCGACCGGCCAAGCGTGTCTTGGCTTGCCCGGGCCTGGCGTGCCGGGTAGTGGCATGCCCGGCATCCGCTTGCTCAGGACGCTGCAAGGTCCGCGATCTCCGCGGCGCCCGCGGCCAGCAGAAGTTCGGCAACTTCGATGCCCAGCAGTGTGGCTCCCACTTCGGTCAATCCGTCGGTGGCTTTCTTCTCGCGGACAGTCTTGGTCCCATCCACTGCGCACACCACTGCCTCCAGGTGCAGCATGCTGCCCTTGCGGAAGGCGTAGGCACCAACGGGAGCCGCGCATCCGGCCTCGAGCCGGGCCAGCACCGCGCGTTCAGCCGTCACGGCGAGGCGGGTGTCGTCGTCGTTCAGTGCCGCAAGCGCCTGTGCCAGCACGCCGTTCGAACCCTGCGCAGGCGCGTCCTCTGTCCTGCATTCAATGGCCAAAGCGCCCTGTCCCGGCGCCGGCAGCATCACGTCGGTGCCGAAGAACTCGCTGACGGAGTCCAGCCGGTCGATCCGCTCCAAGCCCGCGGCAGCAAGCACCACGGCATCAAGGTCGCACGACTTGCCTGGGACAACCTCATCGGTCGCGTTTCCGGGAAGCCCGGGGACACGGCCGAGGCGGGTATCGACGTTGCCGCGGATATCCAGGACCTCGATGTCCGGGCGGGCCGCACGGAGTTGCGCCGCACGCCGGGGTGAACCGGTGCCAACTTTGGCTCCCGAGGGCAGCTGGGCAAGCGTCATGCCCTCACGCGCGCACAAAACGTCCCGGACGTCCACTCGGGTGGGGGTGGCGGCGATGGACAGTCCAAGCGCTGATCCCGTGGGGAGGTCCTTGAGCGAGTGCACCGCGACATCGCAGCTCTCCGCCAGCAAGGCATCCCGGAGAGCGGCAACAAACACACCGGTTCCGCCCATCTGGGAGAGGGACCCGGTTTTGACGTCGCCCTCGGTTTTGATATGCACCAGCTCCACAGGGAAGCCACCCACCGCAGCCAGCTTGTCTGCCGTTTGCTGTGTCTGCGTCAGGGCAAGCTTGCTGGCCCGGGTTCCGATGCGGACTGTCACTTGGCTGCCTCCGAAGCGGGGTAGGCATCGTGGCTGGTTCCCACGGTGGTTCCCACTTCGGCAATGACGGGCTTGGCACCCCGGAAGTTCTCGCAGCAGTTCGGACGGCAGACGTCGTACCAAGGACCCAGGTCCGTGACGTGGGGACGGTCCGGGATGTTGTTGGCCACGGTCCGCTCACAGATGAGGTCCACGAGTCCGGCAACGAAAGCCGCGTGCGTGCCCGGCGTCGGGACACGGGTTGCTGCAATGTCGAGGTTCTTGCAGGTCTCCAGTGCCTCGGTGTCGAGGTCCCAGGCAACTTCCATGTGGTCGCTGACGAAGCCAAGGGGAACAATGACCACACCGCGAACGCCTTGCGGAGCAATCTCTTCAAGGTGGTCGTTGATGTCCGGTTCGAGCCACGGAATGTGGGGAGCGCCGGAGCGCGACTGGTACACCAGGTCCCAGGCAACATTCGGCGCCACGACGTCCATGATGGCCTGGGCATTCGCCAGGTGCTGGGCTGCGTAGGCGGAGCCTTCGGCGAATTCGCGGGGTTCGTCTTCCGACCGGCCTGCAGCTTCAGCATCCCGGGTGGGGATGGAGTGGGTGGCAAACAGGACCCGGATCCTGGAGTCCGGGTCGGCTTCGCCTGCAGCTGCAAGCTTGCCCCGGACCTCTTCCAGTCCGGCAGCAGTTCCCTCCAGGAAGGGCTGGACGACGCCCGGGTGGTCGAAATACTGGCGGATCTTGTCCACCTGGAGCTTGCCGTCCAAACCGGTTTCGGTCAGCGCAATGCCGATGTCCTCGCGGTACTGGCGGCAGCTGGAGTAACAGGAGTAGATGCTGGTGGTGAGCATCAGGATGCGGCGGTGGCCGGCGTCGTAAGCGTCCTGAAGGACCGGCGCGATGTACGGATCCCAGTTACGGTTGCCCCACAGGACCGGCAGTTCGATGCCGCGCTTGGCCAGTTCGGCCTCGATTGCGGCCTTCAGTTCACGGTTCTGCTGGTTGATGGGACTGATGCCGCCAAAAGCGCGGTAGTGGTGCGAGACCTCTTCGAGGCGTTCGTCCGGGATTCCACGGCCACGCGTCACGTTGCGCAGGAAGGGAATGACGTCTTCCTGGCCTTCAGGACCACCGAAGGACGCCAGCAGCACGGCATCGTAGTCTTGGGGTGCTTGGCGGCCGCGTTCGGTGACTTCGTTCAGCTCGGTGGAGACGACTGGTGTGCTCACGCGAGGACCTCGGCAATCTCGGCTGCGGTGACACGGCGGCCGGTGTAGAAGGGGATTTCTTCACGGACGTGGTTGCGGGCATCGGTTGCGCGAAGGTGGCGCATGAGATCCACCAGGTCCACGAGTTCGGGAGCTTCAAGGCCCAGGATCCATTCCCAGTCGCCCAATGCGAAGGAGGAGACAGTGTTGGAGATGACCTGCGGGAACTCGCGGCCCAGCATGCCGTGCTCGCGGAGCATGGCGCCACGCTCTTCGGCGGGCAGGATGTACCACTCGTATGAGCGGACGAAGGGGTAGACACAGAGCCAGGTGCTGGGTTCAACCCCGCGGGCGTAAGCCGGGACGTGGCTCTTGGCGAACTCCGCTTCGCGGTGCACACCCATGGCCGACCAGACAATCTCGGTCCCGGCGAAGAGCTTGCTCCGGCGGATGGAGCGGACCGCTGCCTGCAGGTCTTCCGGCTTGGCGCCATGGAGCCACACCATGATGTCGGCGTCGGAGCGCATTGCCGAGACATCGTAGCTGCCGCGCAGGACTACTCCGTCAGCGGCCAGCTTTTCCACCAAGGCTTCGAATTCCTGGGCAGCATCGCCGCTGCGCAGGACGTCGGCCGAGCGCTTGAAAACAGTCCAGAGCGTAAAGAACTGCTCTTCGGTTTCAGCAGTTTTAGTGACAGATTCGACAGAAGTGTGGCTCATGGTTCAAGTTTGCCCCGTGCCGGCCCCTAAGTCGAAACGGATCAGTTCTACATGGCGTAGAAGTGACGTAAATCACGCAATGATTGCTTCCTCGCCGCTCCCCTGGGCGAGTTGCCGCCGCGTGTCAGCAACGACGGCCGCCAAGCCGTTTCCAGCCAACCAACCGCCAACCACCACCAAGTCCTCGGCAGCGGCACACACCTTCCTGACCTCGGCTACGCGCTGTTTGTGACCGACGGCGGCGAAGGGCAAGGCTCCCGCCCACCGGACTACATCCCAATCGACAACGTCACTGCCGGACACCGGCACCGTCAGCAGCTTCGAAGCATCTTCCAGCGCTGCAGCCAGGAGTGCGTCGTCGTCCAAGACCACATCTGCTCCCCCGCCGGCTTCTTCGCGACGACCATACGAAAGGCGCACCACATGCGTCCCGGGGCCGGCTTCCTCGGCCAGCCAGTCCCATTTGGCCGTGGCGTGGGTCAGTGCCTTGGCAGTGACGCCAGGGGTTTGCGGCGCCACCAGGATTCCGGTGCCTCGTGGCCGGCTATCCAGCTCAGGCAGGTCCACCACGAGCGTCACCAGGCTCACCAGTGGTCCTGGCGCGGGACGCAAGGCAGCCAAGGCAGGCACGGACTTCTCCAGCAGCCCGACGGCGGCCGGACCGTCCAGCGCAACCACCAACCGGCCGGCGTCGTACGTTGAACCGCCGGCGGCGACCCGCCAGCCGTCCCGGGTCTTCACTACGTCTTCGGCACGTTTGTCCGTCAGCAGCTCTGCGCCGCGGTCCCGGAGATCCGCTACCAGCGCGGTGACCAAAGTGTTCATGCCACCGTTCAAGCCGGCGACGGCGGAACCCGCCTTCGCCGGTCCGGCGCCGGCTTTCCGCTGTGCTGCTACGGCAGCGGCAAGCGAACCGTGCGTGCGAATGCCAGGCCGTAGTCCGGGTGCGACCATGTCCACGTCCAGAAGGCCGGGATCGGCAGAATGGACGCCACCGACCACCGGCGATACGAGCCGGTCCAGCACCTTCTTCCCCATCCGGGAGCGGACCAACGACGAGACACTCGTGACGTCCGAGGAAGTCCCGACGGTTGCCGGCAGCCAACGGTCAAAGGAGGCTCGCAAAGCCCCTGCGAACCCGAGTGAACGCCTCACTTCGGGGTCCCATGGGTTCGCGGGAATGCCCAGGACGCCGGTTTTGGGCAGTTCCTGCGGGCCATCGGGCAACTGGACCCATGCACCGCCGGGGTGGGGAGCAACGATCTGCTCCCCCAGGCCGAGTTCCGCGGCGAGGTCGGCTACGGCCGGGGACCGCGTGGCAAAGGACTCCGCACCGCTGTCCAGGCGCAAACCGGCAACCACATGGCTCCCGACGCAGCCTCCCCACGATCCGGTTGCTTCCAGCACGGTGACAGATGCCCCCGCCATGGCCAGTTCCCGCGCGGCCAGAAGACCGGAGATGCCACCGCCCACAACCACTGCCGTGGTGCCTGGCTTGTGCGTTGCGTGTCCGCCGCGCATGCGCCCCTACTTGGCGGGGATCGAGTGAATGAGCTCCACAACGCGCGTGAGCACTGTGGGATCGGTTTCCGGAGGTACTCCATGGCCAAGGTTGAGCACGTGGCCCGGGGCAGCGGAGCCGGCGGCGATGACTTCGCGGACATGCGCCTCCAGCACGTCCCAAGGGGCCGAAAGCAGCGCGGGATCGATGTTGCCCTGCAACGGAACTGTGCCGCCCAGGCGCCGGTTGGCTTCATCCAGCGGCAAGCGGTAGTCGACGCCGACGACGTCCACTCCGACGTCGCGCATGGCAACCAGGAGCTCGGACGTTCCGGTACCGAAGTGGACCAATGGAGCGCCCAGTCCACGGACGTGGTCCAGGGCGCGGGTGGAGGCAGGTGCAACGTACTTGGTGTAATCGGCCAGGCCCAGGGAACCGGCCCAGGAGTCAAAGAGTTGGCCTGCGGACGCGCCGGCTTCGAGCTGGGCTTGGAGGAACAGCCCTGAGGCGTCGGCAGCCCAGTTGGCCAAAGCAGTCCAGGTTTCAGGGTCGGCATGCATCATGGTCCGCGGGCCCAGGTGATCGCGGGACGGCTTTCCCTCCACCATGTAGGCGGCCAGCGTGAACGGCGCCCCGGCGAAACCGATCAGCGGGGTGCTGCCCAGCTCGGCAACCGTGAGGCGGACCGCTTCGCGAATGGGCTCCAGGGCTTCCCATGTCAGCGTTGGGAGTGCCGCCACGTCCTCGGCAGTCCTGACCGGCTTGTCCAGGACGGGACCGACACCCGGAACGATATCTACGCCAACGCCTGCCAGCTTAAGGGGAATGACGATATCCGAAAAGAAGATGGCGGCGTCAACGTCGTGGCGACGAACAGGCTGAAGCGTGATTTCGGAGGCCAGCTCCGGGCGCAAGCACGAGTCCAGCATCGCAACGCCCTCGCGGACTTTGAGGTACTCGGGCAGCGAGCGGCCAGCCTGGCGCATGAACCAGACAGGCCTGCGGGACGGCGTGCCGCCGCGGTAAGCGGTGATCAGCGGTGAGTCCGAAGTGCGGCCGTCCTTCAGCGGGTGATTGGCGTCGAGGCTACCCGGGGAGTTGGAGGCCGTACTCTGGGATGCTGCCGAGCTAGAAGTCATGCCTTTGATTGTGCCGAAAATCCGGAACAAAAGATAACGACAAGCTGTCACGTACCGCCCACCTGGGAGCGCTGTGGCGCGGATCACCGGACTCCGTGGGGAGACCCACGGTGCCATATTGTTCTACCGGGCTACGAAAAAGCTATGATTGGGGTGCTGTGGTTCTTTTCTCATTGGTGGCTACACACGCCGACATCGACCTCGAAACCGTCGCTCAGTTGAGCAACGGTTCCTCAGGGCTTGCCTCTGCGGCCCTCACCGAATCCCCCGTGGTGTCCGGAGCGGTGGTCCTCGCCACCTGCAACCGCTACGAGGTATACGGCGAAACGGCCAACGGTGATGACCTTGAAGCGGCCCGCTCCGCCCTTGTTTCCCGGATCAGCGAGCTGAGTGGCCTCAACGAACAACTCGTCTCCCGCTCCTTCGCTACCCACACCGGCCCCGAAGTTACCCGCCACCTCTTCGCGGTGAGCTCAGGCCTCGACTCTGCCGTGGTGGGTGAGCGTGAAATCGCCGGCCAAGTCCGCCGTGCACTTATTACCGCCCAGCAGGAAGGGACCGCCAGCTCCGGCCTCGTCCGTCTCTTCCAGGCGGCCTCCAAAACCGCCAAGGATGTCGGCGCCCAAACAGCGCTCGGCTCGCGTGGGTTGTCCATCGTCTCAGTTGCCCTGGACCTCGCCACGGACCTTGCCGAAAACGACGACTGGTCCACCAAGAAGGTCGTGGTCTTCGGAACCGGCGCCTACGCCGGCGCCACCATGTCCCTCCTTCGCGAACGCGGTTGCACGGAGATCTCCGTCTATTCGTCCTCGGGACGCGCGGAAGCCTTCGTCGCCACGCGCGGCGGAATCGCGCTCGACGCCGACACCCTCCCCACCGCTGTTGCCGAAGCGGACGTCATGATCGGCTGCAGCGGCTCGGACAACCGAGTGGAAGCCGCCGATCTTGCACGCGTAAGGGCCAACTCGGGCAAGCCGTTGATCGCCATCGACCTCGCCCTCACCCACGACTTCGATCCCGCGGTAGGAGAACTCGACGGCGTGGAACTGCTGACCCTTGAATCGGTTCGCCTCGCCGCGCCCCAGGAACAGGCAGAATCACTGTCCCAGGCCAGCGCGATCGTCACCGGCGCAGCCGCCTCTTTCGAGTCCGAACGTGAAGCCCGCTCCGTGGACACGGCCATCGTGGCCCTGCGGCGCCACACCATGAACGTCCTCGACGCCGAGATGGAGAAGGTCCGCGCCCGTCATGGCTGCACGGCCGCCGCCGAGGAGGTGGAGTTCGCGCTTCGCCGAATGGTCAAGCAACTGCTCCACATCCCCACCGTCCGGGCCCGCGAGCTTGCCGCCAATGGCCAGCAGGACGACTACGTCGCCGCCCTCGAGGCACTCTATGGGATCCAGGTGGAGCAACCGCAGGCAGCTGCCGCGGCCCCGGAATGCCCCGTGGACCACCAGCAACTCCGTTCTGAAAGCGCCTAGGCTCTTCCAGGCTCAGGCGAAGGCGTTCACCCCGGTCAGTTCCGCCGACAACGCCCACAGCCTTGCCGCGTCCTCTTTGTCGACAGCGTGGGCGTCAACTCCTTGGTAGCGTGCCAACGGCGACTCCTTGTCCGTGGGCTTGGCGATATCGCAATCCTCGCAGTAGACGCCGCCCTTGCCGTTGAGGGCCTCCGAGGTGGCTGCCCACACAGACGTAGCCGCACCCTGTTCGGGAGTCTTGAATCCTTCGCGGACGTTCCCCTGGGCATCCATCCAGCCCGCGGCCACCATTTCTTCCTCGGGCAGATGCCGCTGCAACTCTGTCATGATCCCGCCGGGATGGACGGCAAAGGCCCGCACGCCTGAGTCCCTGCCCAGGTGGTCGAGCTGCACGGCGAAGTGGGCGTTCGCGGTCTTCGCCTGGCCGTAGGCCTTCCACTTGTCATAGCCGGTGGTGAAGTTGATGTCGTCGAAGCGGATCGGAGAGAGCTTGTGTCCGGTCGATGACAATGAGACGACCCGCGCATTCCCTGCGGCCTGCAAAGCCGGCCACAACGTGTTGACCAGCGTGTAGTGCCCCAGATGGTTGGTGGCGAACTGGGCTTCCCACCCCGGCCCCACCCGTTGCTCCGGGCTGGCCATGATGGCGGCGTTGTTGATCAGGATGTCCAGTTTGTCGTGATTCTCCAGATAGCGCGCCGCAAACTCTTTCACGCTGTCCTGATCGGCAAGGTCCAGCTGTTCAACCCGGACGGACTCGGCCAGTCCGGCATCGGCAAGGACGGAACGGGCGTGTTCGAGCCGGCGTGCAGGAACCGTCACCTCAGCCCCGGCCGAAACCAAGGCCCGCACTGTTTCCAGGCCCAAGCCGGAGTAGCCGCCGGTGACGATCGCCGTCTTGCCCTTCAGGTTGATGCCGTCAATGACTTCCATGGCAGTGGAGTCGTGGCCGAAGCCGGAGCCGATGGGGCGTTGTTCTGTTTCAGACCGTTCTTCGCTCATGCTTGAGCTTCCCAGAGAAGCCTGGAAGCAGGCAATGAATCAGTAAACGGGCTTCCCTGGTTCCACCTGCCGCACCCAGGCGAGGATGCCGCCGTCGAGGTGTTTGACGCGGCTGTAGCCGGCCTTGCGGGCCGCTTCCAGCACCGCTGCCGAACGCGTTCCCGCCTTGCAATGGAACACGATGTCCTTGTCCTGCGGCAGCTCGACCCAGGCTTCACCGGACAGGATGCGGCCCTGCGGAATCAGGACCGAACCGTCGATGCTCACGATGCTGTGCTCTCCGGATTCGCGGACATCCACCAGCTCGAAGTCCCGCTCCCCCGATTCCCGCTCCGCAAGCATGGCGGCAAGCTCCGTCGCGGTCACCGTGTGGTCCTGGTCCGTTGCAGCGGCCGGCGTCACTCCGCAGAAGGCCTCGTAATCGGTCAATTCCGTGATGGGCTCGGCCTCCGGGTCCTTGGAAACCTTGATTTCCCGCCAGCTACCGCCCAATGCGTCGAACAGCGCCACACGCCCCAGCAGGGAACGCCCGACGCCGGTAATCAGCTTCACGGCTTCGGTCACCATGAGCGAACCCACCGCTGCGCACAGCATGCCAAAGACGCCGCCCTCACCGCAGGACGGCACCGAGCCTGCCGGAGGGGCTTCGGGGTAGAGATCCCGGTAGCTGGGTCCGTGTTGGGCCCAGAAGACGCTGACTTGGCCGTCGAAGCGGAAGATCGAACCCCACACATACGGCTTGCCAAGGATGGCCGCGGCATCGGCGACCAGGTACCGGGTGGCGAAGTTGTCCGCACCGTCCAGGATGAGGTCGTACTGGGCGAAAAGCTCCAGGGCGTTGGAAGAGTCCAGCCGGAGGTTGTGGAGAACCACATTCACCAACGGGTTCAGCTCTGCGATGGCATCACGGGCGGATTCGATCTTGGGCTTGCCTACATCCTTGACTCCGTGGATGACCTGGCGCTGCAGGTTGCTCAGGTCGACGTCGTCGTCGTCCACGATTCCGAGCGTTCCCACACCGGCCGCGGCCAGATACAGCAACGCGGGCGAGCCCAGGCCGCCGGCGCCGATGACAAGAACCTTCGCATTCTTGAGCCTGCGTTGGCCCACGGCTCCGATTTCGGGAATGATGAGATGCCGTGAGTACCGCTCCACCTCGGCCGGCGAGAGCCCGGCGGCCGGTTCGACGAGGGGTGGCAGGACTGTGGGCGCGGCGGAGTGGGCAGCAACAATTGAGGCCATACCCCAATGTATGCCTGCCGATGCCGCCCGGTCATATTACCCACCGGTATTACTTTCAAGCGGTCCACCATCGTTAGGACCGCCCTGACCTGCGTAATCGCCGGTCTTTAGCCAGTCAATAGGCGCTCCTGTACGCATAGCAAAGGCCGCCAACTGACGGTCATTTGGCTTTGCTCGCCCGTTTATCCACGCGCTAATGGTGTTGCGATTCATGCCAACAACATCAGCAATCTCCTGAACGCTTACGTCAGACACACGTAGTGCTTTACGCATACGGTCAGCCAGGTCCATCTCGAAACGGAAAACAAACATCGGTTGAGTGCTCATGCACTAAGCATTGCACGCGCGACATTCCGATGCAATGGTTTGTGCATTGCGACGCGCCGACGAATCACACGCTTGTGATTCTTTGTGCATTGCACATACTGTTGCTGCCATGAAATCTTTGAGCAACGAGGCGCGTATCGTCGTGCCGGGTCAACTGATCGGAGCGGGCACCGTATCGGACATCCTGTCCATCGACCGCTCTACGGTCTCTCGCTGGGTAGCCAGCGGCAAGCTGGTCCCCCTTGCTCAGTTGGACGGCGCACGCGGCGCTTTCGTCTTTGACATGAACGACTTGGTCAAGAACGCGGAGGACGCCTCATGAGCGTCGAATCCATGGCCATTGTCATGAACCATTCGAAGGCCAGCGGCACTGACAAGCTCGTTCTATTGGGGATCGCCAGCCACGACGGCGACGGCGGAGCATGGCCTAGCATCGCTACCCTGGCTCGCTACGCCAATGTTGAACCCCGGACCGTGCAGCGCTCCATAAACAAACTCGGCCACGCTGGCGAACTTATCGTTTACGCCAACGACGGCGGCACAAGGTCACTCCCGGACTACCGCCGTCCCAACCGCTACGAAATCGCGCTGAAGTGTCCGCCCAACTGCGATGGAACCTCCCGTCACAAGCTTGTGGATAACTACAATCAGACGCTCTTCAAAGCCCCGAAAAAGGGGGTGACGCCGATGACACCCCCTGACGCCCACGTCACCCCACCCGGTGACATACGTGTCACCCCACCCGGTGACGCCCACGTCACCCTAACTGTCCTTAAGAACCACCCTTTGAATCATCCTGAGAAGTCGGGTACCTCACCAGCAAAAGAGCACATTTGCTGGACCTGTGGAAAACCCGGGGCCAAGACTGACCAGGGCTATTGCCTCTCGTGCGAATCACGCGGCCTGAATAACCCGATGATCAGTTGCCACTGTGGGCTACGGGCGCAACGTCGCCGGCATCGCGGACAAACTCACTTCTTCTGCCCAGAATGTCCGCCAAAAGAAGCTCTTGACGGCAAGGGGGCCACGCCTTGATCCCACCGGCCCACCAGATCGACATGGAAACGCTGATCATCCTTCATCTCGGCCTAACGAACGACGTAGACGAACAAGGCCGGATCAGCCCACGGAACGCGGCACCATTCAACGCCGCAGCAGAGACAGCAATGCGATTCATCCAGACACCCTCCATCTACGAAAGGCCAGAGCAGTGAAGCAGCCAGTCGAGTTCTCACTCCACGAAGTAGCCCAGCACGACCTGAAGCGGTTCAACGACGCCGTTTCATCCGGCTACCTGACAGCCCAGCCCATCAGCGGCGACCTGACGGCGGCTGACTCCCGCAACACCGCCATGGAGGTGCCGTGCTAACTCGTGAGGAAGCCCAAGCCGCCTACGCCTCTGCCGTAGGAGTCGCTGATGCCTACCGAAAGCAGGTCCACAAGGCACGCGAGAAATGGGCCACATGCGCACCAGTCGACGCCAACCGCTACCGTGCCAAGCTCGCCGCCGCCGTAGCCCAGCACGACAAAGCCCTGAAGAACGTCACCGAAGCACGCCGCGAACTGCACGCCCAACCCGAGGAAACCAATGCCTGAACTATGGACTCCTGACGAGTTCGCCGCGTTCGCCAAGATCACCACCGACCAAGCCAGCAAGCTACGGATCAGCGGCGAAGGGCCACCCTTCATCAAGCTAGGCCGGCTCGTGCGCTACTTCCCAGGGCAGGTGTCCGAGTGGATGAAGGAGAACGCCCAGCAGTCCAGCAAGACCAATGGCTGACGACTACCTCAGCCTGTCAGGGCCGCAGCGCTCCGCACTCCTGGACAGGGCCATCCAGCAATGGGGGTGGACCTGCTGCATATGCGGCCTACCGATCAGGAGCAGGGACACGGCATCACTACAGCACGTGATCCCACGCTCCAAAGGTGGAGCTACAGCCCTAGCCATCAACAAGCCAGCACACCGCCGCTGCAACTACTCACTCGGCAACAAGACCTTGGATCAGGAAGAAGCCCTGATCCACAACGGAGAGGACTACTTCACACCATGAGCATTCGGGAATCGTCTTACTACTGGCTTGAATGTGACACGTGCACGGAGAAGTCAACTGAAGGTGGTGACTTCGGCGCTTGGTCTGAGGTTAGCCAAGCCATTGATGAGGCTACCAATGGTGACTGGTGGATAGGCGACGACGGCCAGCACTACTGCTTCGACCACGCGCCACGCTGCATCACCTGCAAGGACATGTTGGAGTCCGACCGCACGTGCGACAACGAGGAGAACCACGATGAATCACACTAGGACAGACCCAGCATGCAGCCGCTACCGCCGGCCACGAACGGCGTTGGGTAGGTGGCTTCACAATCGCAATCATGGCCGTGGTTGCATCCCATGCATCCGAGTGCGAGCCGTTGCGCGACTCAGGGCGGGAATCGCCGCTCAGCGTGCCAGTTTTTCTGACTGACGGCTAGCGTTCCACCCCGCGCCAGCATGGAAATATCCCCCCAAACCCCCACAAAAAAAGTGCCCGAAGGAGGCCGAATTGACCGACGAAATGAACCCACAAACTGGCGAGTTTCCGCCAGTTTTGCCCGGATTCGAACAGGGCTCAACGAAAAAAGGCGAACCCGGTTTTGTCGAGGCCGCAACGCTCCGCATGATCAACAAGCTGGAAGCTGACGGCTGGATCACCGCACACCACGCCGGCCCCTGCGCCCTGGCTATCGTCACCGCACGCCGAGTGGACAGTTCTGAAGGACGCGGCGCCCCATCGGGGCAAGCCAACCTCCTGCGTGCCATGAAGGAAATCTTCGAGCTACTCCCGGCGCCTGAAAACGCGTCCTCCGATGCGCTCGACAAGGCTCTAGAGTTCATGACCGCAACAGAGCCGGCACCAGTGGAGGGCACCCCCGCGTGACCGCTACTGTCACGGCAGTATCTGCCAAGTTCCGCTTTGCCCCGCCGCCAAAGTACGCGCCCAAGCGCGATTACTCATACCTGACAGAGGGCGAAGAAATCGCCCGGCTGCAGCGGCTCATAGGCAAGGAGCTTATGCCGTGGCAACGTCTCGTGATCGACATTGCGACCGAGTACAAGCTCGGATCCTTTGGCGAGAGGATTTACCACTACTCCAAGGTGCTGATCACTGTCCCTAGACAGTCGGGCAAGACTACCCTGATGGGGCCGGTCAAGCTCCACCGGATCATGACCCGCCCCGGTATCACTTGCTTCAGCACCGCCCAGACAGGCAAAGACGCCGGCAAGCGCATGATGGACCTCATCAACATGGTCACCCAATCGCCCCTTGCCCCGGTTTTCAAACCTCGCAAATCCAACGGCTCTGAAGGTCTGGAAGTGCGCAAGCACGGATCGAGCATCACCCGATTTTCTCCCACCATCGGCGCCATCCACGGCGAAACTCCCCACCTGGTCGACTTTGACGAAGTGTGGAAGTACTCCGAGGAACTGGGAGACAACTTGCTTGGCGGTGTCGGTCCAGCCCAGATCACCCTCCACGGACAAGCTCAGATATGGATGATCAGCACGCGCGGCACCGCTGCATCTGTGTTCATGAACAAGTGGGTAAAGGCCGGCAGGGACGGCACTGCCGCCGGCCTCGCCTATTTCGAATGGTCCATGCCTGACGGGATGGACCCTGACGACCCCGCCACGTGGTGGACCTTCCACCCCGCGCTAGGTAACACCATCACCGAAGAAGCTCTTAGGGCCGAGATGTACGGCGAAGGCATGAGCCACGCCGAGCGCATGCGCGGTTACATGAACGTCCTCACCGAAGCAGAAGACCCAATCATCACTCCCGAAGATTGGGCCGCACTGGCGGTCAAGCCGGAAAAGGTGCCCTTCCGTGGTTCCGTCGCCATCAGCTACGAAGTGGCACCGGGCAACGAGCGTGCCGCCGTGCTGGCGAACTGGCGCGACGTGGACGGCATGGCCGTTTCCCACGTGCTTCATTCCGCCCCTGGCACTATCTGGCTGACGGACTACATCCGCCGGCTCAACGCCGAGTGGGCACCGGCGGCCATCGCAGCCGACGACGGCGGACCCTCCCGACGCGTAACTGACGAACTGAGGAACCCCCCGGAGTGCAGCCAGCACGACGCCGGCGAATGCCGCCGTTGCAGGGCCATAGACGTAGTGACGCCGGGAATGCGGGACTTTGGCACCGCCTGTGACGCGTGGCTGACCATGGCCCGTGATGACAAGACGTTCAAGCACGACGGCTCCAAGGTGTTCAGCAACGCAGTGGCTCATACCGTGCTTCGCATGTCGAACGGAACAGAGCGGATCGACCGTGATAAGTCCACCGGTCCTGTCGCTGAAGTGATCGCGTCCGCCGTGGGCATTTGGGCATACGACCACCAAGAGGCAGAGCTAGGCGCCCAAATCTTCTAGCGCTCAGCGGCGCCCTGAAGCGTCTAGAAGCGTCTAAAAGATAAGTCCTTTGCCCCGGACCCGCGCCGGCGGTTTGAGTGTGTCCATGACGTTCCTAGACACCATCGCCGGCAAGCTTGGCTTTCAGCGGTCGGACTCCATGCCAGAAGGTGTTAGGCCGCCGGCCCGCAGCGGCGGAAACGTCGTCACGGTGGATACCTCCATGGGCCTCATCCCGGTCTACCGCAACATCCAGATTCTCGGCACCGCAGCTTCTCAAATCAGCATCGACCAGAAGCGCACCTACGGCAAAGCCATCGCCTTGCAGGATCAGCACTCCCTCGTAAAGCGCCCCTGCCTGGACATGTCCCGCTCTGACTTCATCGAGCAAACCGTACTCGGTATGGCAACCTCCGGTAACGCCTACTGGCGAATTCACCGAGTCGGCGCCGGCAAGACCGACGCCGTAGCGAACTTGGAACCGCTGAACCCCCACGAAGTGGCCGTAAACAAAGACCCCGACACCGGCGGAATTTCCTACTCGTGGCGCGGACGCATCTTGCAGCGCCACGAGGTAAAGCACCTGACCCTGATGCAGCTGCCCGGCGCAACATACGGCCTAGGCCCAATCCAAGCCGCACGCGCCGAATTGGCCGGATCGCTCGACTTGCAGAACTACGCGTCCAACTGGTTCAACGGCACCGGCCAGCCTGACGGCGTTCTGACTTCAGACCAGCCCCTCAACAAGTCGGACGCGGACCAGTACCGGGAAGCGTGGTACAGCGCCGATGAAAACACGCCCGGCGGCAAAAAGGGCATCAGGGTACTCGGCAAGGGCACCACCTACGCCCCCATCTTCCTGAAGCCGGCAGACGCCCAGTTCCTTGAATCCCAGGGCTTCACTATCGCTCAGCTCGCACGCTTGTTCGGCATCCCGGCTTCACTGGCTCTCGCCGCCATTGAGGGTGGTTCGCAGACGTACGCCAACGTTGCCCAAGACTGGCTGGCCTTCTATCGGTTCACGCTGATGGCCTACCTCCGAAAGATCGAAGAAGCGCTATCGGACCTCCTGCCCAACGGCAGCGTGGCCCGGTTCAACGTCGAATCCTTGCTTCGCCTGGACACCAAGACCCGCTACGAAGGCTACGAAATCGCCATCCGCTCGAAGTGGCTCGCCCCGTCCGAGGTCCGCTCCATAGAAGACCTCGACCCATTCACCGCCGAACAGCTTGCCGAACTGGCAGCACTCCAATCCGCACCAGAGACAGCGAAGGCCACGGCATGACACTCACTCTTGACCACCTGACCGACAAGACCGGCGTAGCCCACCGGGAAATGTCCATCCGCGCCGAATCCAACAGCGAAGCCCGCAGCTTTACCGGCATCGCCGTTCCGTGGAACGACGTCGTAACCATCCGCACGTGGTTTGGCGAGTTCACCGAAGAAGTAGAGCGCGGCGCCGTCGTTGAGTCCGACGGCGCAAAGATCTTCTGGCGCCACGGCGAAATTATCGGCCACGTCACCGCCCACCGTGACGTAGGCGCCGGCTGGGAGATTGACGGCCTGATTGCCGAAACCCGCCAGGGGAACGACGCTTACGCCCTTCTCCGCTCCGGCAGCCTCGACAAGCTCTCCATCGGATTCGAACCCGTGGAATGGCGCGAGGACGAAAACGGCCACATCACCTACACGAAGATTCGCGTCCGCGAAGTCTCCCTAGTCCCCCACCCCGCCTACGACAACGCCGCCATTTCCGAAGTCCGCAGCATGACCCCGAAAGGTAACCCTCCCATGAACGACGTACTGACCCGCGCGGACCTCGCCCCGCTGACCGACCAGTTGCAGACCATCGAGCGCAGCGTGGCACTGCTTCAGCCGCCGGCCCCCACCGGCCCCGCCATCCCGCAGTTCCGCAGCATGGGCGAATTCGTCAAGGCCATCGCCGCCGGCGACAAGGACGCCGCCGACTTCCACCGCGCCTACACCGGCGCCACCACCGCTGACGCCATCGTGAAAGACACCTTCATTGGTGACTTCATCCACCTCGTGGAAGAACGCCGCCGCATCATCAACACCTTCCAGCGCGGCACCCTCCCGCCCCAGGGCAACAACGTCGAATTCGGCAAGCTCGTATCCGACACCACGAAGGTAGCCAAGCAAGCCAACGAAGGCGACGACTTGCAGTACGGCAAGGTCACCATCGGAACCGACACGGCCCCGGTGGAAACCTACGGCGGCTGGACGGAACTGACGCTTCAGGCAATCCAGCGATCCTCCGTCTCCGTCCTGAACACCACGTTCAAGGCCATGGCCCTCCGCTACGCCAAGGCCACCGAAGCCGCCTTCCGCACGCTCTACAAGAACACCATCGCCGCCAACCTCGCCGGCGACGTGAACGACGACTGGCTTGCCCTGCCGGCAAACCCCACCCCGGATCAGCTTCTCGGCCTGATCGTAGACGCCTCGCTCTTGATGGACGACAAGGGATTCCTCCTGAACGGCATGCACGCCTCCGTGGATCAGTTCAAGAAGCTGATCAGCCTGAAGGACGGCGACAACCGCCTCATGACGGTGCAGGGAACCGGCGTGAACCAGATCGGCACGCTGAACCTGAAGGGTGTCACCGGCCAGCTTGCCAGCGTCGAAGTCTCCCTTCTGCCCGGCGCAGCTGCAAACACCCTCAGCTTCTACGATGCCCAGGCATTCGAGACGCTGGAATCCCCCGGCGCCCCGGCCCAGCTTCAGGATGAAAACATCATCAACCTGTCCAAGGCCTTCAGCATCTACGGCTACGCGGCATTTGCCGACGTTATGCCCGGCGCCATCATCCCCACCAAGCCGGCAGCCTGATCCTGATGGCCACCACGCTAGCCCAGTACGTCGGCGCCAAGGATGGCCGCGACGAGGAGTTCATTAAGGAGTGTGAGGAAGAGGCTACGGAGATGGTGAAGAACCATGTCCGTAACAACATCCGCCCCGACGTTGAACTTCCGTCGGTCATCCGCGCCAGGGCAATCCGGGAGGTTGGTGCAGACCTGTTCTTCAGGCGCAACGCCCGTAACGGCGTGGCCGGCTTTGACGGCGCGGAAGGGTCACAGCCCGTCAGGATCGCCCGCGACCCGATGGCCGCAGCCTACGCGACCTTGCGCCCTTACATGAAGCCAGGGATCGCGTGAGCATCGAACGCGGGAGGGAGCTACGGGCCGAAATCGAGACGGCCCTAGTCTCCGCCGCCATCGACGACGTAGAAGTGACGCTTGACCCGTCAGAGCTTGAATCCTTGGTCAACGGGTCAAACGTCCTTCTCATCACCCCGCCGGACATGGAGTTCCCAACCTACAACGCCACCAAGGGCGAGTGGGAGCTTCAACTGATCATCACGGACAGGGAAGTAGTGCCGGCGTGGGAATCCGCGTCACGCATCATTGACGCACTGAAAGACCCGCTGAACTTGGAAAAGGCCCGCGCTACGCCGTTCGCCATTTCCAGCAACGGCGTCCCCTACCCCGGCTACACCCTGACCTTCAACGAAATCTTCTAGGAGAACCCCATGACTGTTGCTCACCGCCTCGGCCCCGGCTCGCTGCTCATCGGTGCAACCGGCAGCGAAAAGGAATTCGCTGTCCAGACCACCAAGACCACCCTCACACCCTCCGTGGCCGCTGAGGACGACATCAACACCCTTGACGGCAACACGCTTGGCGGGGACGAAACGGAAACGTGGGAACTCACCGGGACCATTCACCAGTCCTACGACGCCAATTCCCTCCTGAAGTACTGCTTTGACAACCGCTACTCCAAGACCAAGGTGGCGTTGCCGTTTACGTTCATCCCCCTGGACTCCGGCACGCAGGAATGGACGGGCACCATCAAGCTCCGCGCTCTGGACATCGGCGGCGACGTGAAGAAGCAGAACACTTCTGACTTCTCCTTCCCGCTCGTTGGAGAGCCGGCCCTCGGCACGAACGCCTAGCCCATGGCCGGCGGGGAATTCCGGGTAGAGGGTGGCCGCAAACTCCGGGCCACCCTCAAAGCCGCCGGCGACGACCTGACCGACCTCAAGCAAGCCAACAAGGACGCCGCCGAGATCGCCGCGAGAGCGTCCGCAGCGCTGGCCCCGGAAGTGTCAGGAAAGCTCAGGCGCACCATCCGCGCCGCCGGCACCAAGAGCGCCGGCATCATCCGTGCCGGCACCAAAGCCGTCCCCTACGGCCCCGCCGTCCACTGGGGCCGGCTGTGGTGGCCGAACAAGCAAGCAAGCCCCAGGCACATCAGCAAGGTCCGGCCTCAGCCGTTCCTCTCGGACGGCGCCACCAGCAGTGAAGGCCGATGGCTCCCGGTCTACGAAAAACAGCTTGAAGAAATCATTTCCAGAATCGAAGGTACAACCCCATGAAACTAACCCTCATCACCGTAGAACTTGCCAGCGGCGAAGTCCTTGAGGACTTGCGCGTGACCATTCAGGACCGCCTGAAGATGGAAAAGACGGGCCGCGTCCAGAAGTGGGACGTGGGAAACCCGGACTCAACCCACATGACTACCCAGCAGGTCTACCTAGCTTGGGCCGCCGCCACTCGCCTCGGCCACTACACCGGCACCTTTGAACAGTTCCGCGACACCGACCTTGCAGACCTTGAATTCAAGCAAGCGGAAGCGGTCCTTGGTGACCCTACCCAGCCGGCAGCGTCAGCCGGCTAATCGTGGAGCTTGCCCTTGCCACCGGCATTCCGCCGGCGGCATGGGCGGCTGAAGAAGATGACGTGATCGCAACCGCGCTGGACGTCCTAGAGGAACAATTCGAACGGAAGGGCTAACCCATGGCTAAGACCGCCATTCTTGCCATTCGCATCATCAGCGATGCCAAGAACGCGATAGCCGGCGTGGACGCAACAAACGCATCCGTCAGCAAGTTCGAAGTCGGTGCCCGGAAGGCGAATGCAGCCGCAGCCGTAGTCACGGCAGGGTTGCTCGCCATGGCAAAGCAGGCCGGCGATGCAGCCTCCGCCCTGGAACAGTCCACAGGTGGCGTCGAAACCGTGTTCGGTGATCAGGCGCAAGCCGTGAAAGACCTTGCCGCCGGCGCCGCCGATGCAGTGGGCTTGTCCCGCAACAGCTACCAAGAGCTAGCCACGTCCCTTGGTGGGCAGCTAAAAGGGCTCGGTGTCGCCGGCGACCAGGTGGTTGGCACGACAGAGGGCTTAATCAAGACCGCCGCAGATTTGGCGGCGACCTACGGTGGCACGACGAAAGAAGCCGTGGAAGCCCTCGGTAGCTTGTTCCGTGGAGAAGCTGATCCCATCGAGCGCTACAACGTGTTTGTGAAGCAGTCCGACGTGAACGCCCGTCTAGCAGCGCAAGGACTGGACAAGCTGGAAGGCTCGGCACTGAAGCAAGCCGAAACCCAAGCCCGCTTGGCTATGGTCACCGAACAAACCAGCCTCGTGAACGGCAAGTTCGCATCCGAAGCCAACACCGCCGCCGGCTCATCCGAACGGTTCAAAGCGCAGCTTGAAAACGCCCAAGCCGCACTGGGAACTGCCCTCCTGCCGGCCCTGACCCTAGGCGCCCAACTGCTGGGTGGCCTTGCCGCATGGGTGGAGAAGAAC
Organism: Paenarthrobacter sp. NPDC057355; assembly: GCF_042667405.1. NCBI lineage: Bacteria > Bacillati > Actinomycetota > Actinomycetes > Micrococcales > Micrococcaceae > Paenarthrobacter > Paenarthrobacter sp. NPDC057355. The sequence continues at coordinate 297,212 of NZ_JBHVAL010000002.1, forward strand.
AGCTCTACGGCGCAATTCCTCGCCGTGGTGCTTGGCACCGTTGCCGTCTCCATGATGGCCGTAAACCTTGCCATGAGCCTGAACCCCATCGGCCTAGTAATCATCGCCGTGGCCGGCCTTGTCGCCGGCATCATCTGGCTTATCAACCAGCTTGGCGGCATTGAAAACGTGCTTGCCCAGATGGGCAATTGGTGGAGGGACTTCATTGGCTGGATCAATGACGCCGCCAACGCCATCGGGAACTTCCTTGGCCTGAACAACCAAGCCCAATCATCCGGTGGAGCAGGATTCGGCGGATTCGGCCTCATGGCCTCCCCGTCCCCGGACATGACCACCAGCGGATTCGCCCCAAGCCCCGGCGCCGGCCAGCCGCTCTCCAAGAGCGCACCGAACCCCACGTTCGGCCTCATGTCCACCAGCGCTACCCCGATGGCCCTCACTGCCCCGTCCGTGCCAGTGAACGCCGCCGGCAGGGCAGCCGGGACCAACGCCGCCCCCACCATTCAGAACTTCTACGAAATCAAGGTGGAAGGCGCCGTAGACCGGCGCGGAGTCGCTGAAGAAATCCGCAGCATGCTTGACGAACTCGCTCGCTCGCGCGGCGAGAAGGTAGGAACAGGAGGCATCCGCATATGATCCCCGCAGTTCCAAGCGTCACGTTCGCCGGCCTGACCGTCTCCCCAGGCGACGCCAATGACCCGAAGTTCGGCGCCGTCGTCGTGGAAGGCCTCGCAATCCGCTATGGCCGCTCGTCACCGTTCGAACAGCCGGCCCCCGGATCGGCCACCGTTTCATTCGTCGTCTCCGAAGGCAAGGAAGACTTCCTTTTGCAGCCGGCGGGGAAACCGCTGCAAGTGATCATACCCACCATCGCCGGCAACCGTACCGTGTTTCGGGGAACCGTGGACACTGCCCGAGTCAGCTTCTGGAAAATCCGCAAGCTCGACAGCAAGAAGCTATTCCGTTTCGAATGCACCGTTGTCGACCCCATGTCGCAAATCTCGGAAATGACCCAGTTTCAGGGACTCACGCGCCCCCAGGAGACGGCCACGGCCCGACTCGTCGCCATCGAGAATCAGATCCTTTCCAACTACCCCGGACTGATCAACGGCCTTGGTGGAGGCAGCGCCTACCCCTACTCGCTCCGCACTGAGGAACAGTCGGGAAGCTTGCTTGACCAACTGGCAGCCATCTACACCACAGTTGGTGAAGTCCTTTGGTACGACGCCGGCACCAACCGCCTTGAAGCCGCCGGCCATCGACACTACCGGGACATCACCGGCGGTCCGCTGGAAATGGTGGCCGTAAACGGTAAGTACGCCTGCACCGCAGCCGGGAACCCCGGTAGAGCACTCCGCAGCAAGGATCACCGGGTGGAAGCCCTGGACGACGCCAAAGCGGACAAGGAATCAGCCATCCGTGGCGTCCAAGTTCGCGGCAAGCTCTTTGACACCAGCACCAGCAAAGAAGTTGATTGGAACGTCTTTGTCACTGCCGGCGGTGGAGTCTCCACCCTGCAAGTTGACAGCAAGGCTTACACGGTCGGACCTCCATATAGTCAGGCCGGCATGCAAGCCACCGGCAACCTTTGGGCAGAAGTCGCCAACGATAACGCCGGCCTACAGCACCCACCCATCCGGGCAGTGTTCCGAGACGGTTTCGACAACACCGAAGCCGTGAACTTCTGGCTAGCGGGACGGGAACAACGCCTAGCGTTCTTTGTCGGCGGATCGGTCTACAGCGCACTGAAGCCCGGCAAGGGAACATTCGTGCGCACCATCGGCGGCACGATCGCATACCGCCGGCAGCACGGCGGAGAGATGGCGTGGGAAGCGGAAATGAACCTTGCCCCCGTCGCCATGAACTACGACACCCCGCCCGTAACGTGCGCCAACGTGAACCCCTCCTACGCCACTACCCCCGTCCGGCTGGCAGACCTGGACGACACCGTGACATGTGAAGCGCTCGGCTTCACCGGAAAAGGAATCTAGCCATGACCATCCGTGAAACGCCCGTCTACGGCTTCAAGTACATGGACGAAAATGAGCCGCTGAAAAGCCTCGCCGCAATCTCCCAGCAGGTAGCAGAGCGGACAGAGCAAGCCATGGGCAACGCCCAGATTCCACCGGGCAACCCTGACATCAATGACATTCTCGTCAGGCTCAACAACCTCGAGCGCCGCGCCGCCGGCAGGGCCACCATCACCGTCACAGCCAGCGCTCATGGATTCCTTGACGTGACCTTTCCCGCGGGACGGTTCAGTCTCCCGCCCGTCGTCACCGCAACGAAGCAATCAGACGCCGCAGCCAAGTACGTCCCCTACGTTCACTCGGTCACCACCACCGGATTCCGGATCGGTGTCTACGCCGGCGACGGTTCCACTTCCAGCCAGTCAGTGCCGGTCGGCTGGACCGCAGTTCAAATGTCCGCAACCTCAGCGACGGGATAGCACCAATGCTCACCACCATCACCGGAACCCTGTTGGACGCCGCCGGCGAACCAATGCACGGCTACGTGACCTTCACCCCAGATACCCCCATCGTGAACGTCACCGACGCCGGCAAGACCATCCCCCGCGTTCCCGTCCGCGCCGACCTCGACGCAGAAGGGAAGTTCACCGCAGAGCTACAGCCGGCAGACGCAGCCGGCGTGAACCCGCAGAACTTCACTTACCGCGCATCGCTTTACGTCTACGCCGCCGGCCAACGCCCTGCCCGCCCCACAGAGTTCAGCTTCACAGCTACGGACGGCGCCACGCTCGACCTTGCCGACATCACCCCCGTAACTGACAACAACGGCGTACCCCACGTCGTCGGCCCCGCCGGCCCGCAAGGTGTTCAAGGCCCCCAAGGCGTAGCCGGCCCCGCCGGCCCGCAGGGAGTCCCAGGTATCGCGGACGACGCCAGCGTGAAGTCTCTGATCACTAACCCAGCAACTCAAACTGGTGCAGCAGTAAAGGCAGGCTTTGCGCCGCGCTACGGCCTCCCGGACTTGGCGGGCAAGGTTATCGGTGCCCGCATGCTTGACCGTTGGGTGTCCGACGCTTTTGCACCTCCGCCCGCAGTGGACACCCCAGTTATTACATTTGACGCGGCCGGATACGGTACGTTGTTCGCTCCCAAAAGGGTCGGTGACGTGGCTAACGCGGCCCTCGATATGGCCGGCGATACGCGCTTTCGCTACTTTGGTTTCCCCAGCGCCACCGCGACACCATCCGACCCCACACAATTCGTAGACACAGGATTGAAGCCGGGTGGGGCCACCATGGCCGCAGCGTGGCCGTTCAGTGTTGAGTTTGAGACGACATCTGACATCGTTCAGGTAAAGAGCCGAGCGAGTACCGCGAATCCCAATCAAGGCATCATTCTGGTGAATGGCCGCCTCGTGTCGGAGACGCGCATCCAGTCCACAACCGCCGCTGGCAGCTGGACCCGTATGCGACTCACTTTCCCCTCTACCGGCTGGCGCAGGATTCAGATCATAGGCCTGAACCCTGTCTTCGGTAGTTTTGGCGGAGTCCAGGTAACCGCCGGCCATAGCGTCATACGCCCGTCGCATGCCGTGAAGCGCAGGATAGCCGTGATCGGCGATTCCTTCACTGACGGATCAGGTGTAGCACCTGCCGGTGCCACCATGACCGAAACGTACGCGCTCAGGCTTGCCTATCTCATGGGCGCCGATCAAGTCATTTTGGCAGGTATCGGCGGCAGCGGCTGGGTTGCTCAGACCGGAGCAGAAACACAGTCCCATTTCGGAGCGCGTGTAGCCCCAGTTCTTGCGATGAATCCAGACGTCATAATCTTCATGGGATCGAGAAATGACCCCACCGCCGTTGGAGTTCAAGCCGCCGTAGAGTCTGCCCTGGACGCGTGTGCGAACGTGCCAGAGGTATACGTGACCGGAACGGTAACGCGTACGGGATTCACCGCACAAAACGCAGCGGTCAAGGCAGGGACTGAAGCAAAGGGCCGCAGATTCGTTGACCTTGCAGGGATAATCTACGGCTCCGGGAAAGCAGGAGCGCCAACGAACGACGGCAACGCGGACTTCTTTATCAGCGGCGCCGATGGTGTTCATCCGACGCACGAAGGCCATAAGTACATCGCACGGCGATTCTTCCAAGCAATTGCAGGGGCTTATGGTCAGTCGTGACCGGCTACCGGAGCGCGGGCCCCACGCGCTCCGCAATAGCCTTATGACCAGCGTCGTTTACGTGCGCACCGTCCTGCAGCACCATGGGCCGAGTGATCACGGGCGGCTCAAGCAAGCTCACGTACCCGGCTTTGACACTAGCCGCAGCTTCTTGCACTGTCTTGTCGAAGGCCAGAACGTCAGGCGTTACTTCCCATGGCGTCGAAGGTCCAACGGCGACAATCTTGGCTGCTGGAAGCGCGGCGCGAAGGTCGGCGTAAGTCTTGGCTATGGCGTCCGACACCCGCTCGGGATCGCGTGCGAATTGCTGGAAGTCGTTCTGTCCACCAGCGACTACTACGGCCGAAGGCTTGGCAGCAACAGCCTGCGAGACCATCTCCGGGTAAGAGGGGCACTTCTCCATGCCGCATCCCTCTTTGCCAGCCACCGTCAAATAGCCTGTACCGCCCCGCCCCAGGTTCACGGCGTTCAGGCCGGCGCCACTAGCCGCAACCGTCACCCAGTTGTTCCCGGAGCTGGCCCCCGTTCCCTGCGTGTAGGAATCGCCAATGAACACGGCAATAGGCTTCGCCGGCTGAGGCTTTGCGGACGGAGGAAGCGACTTGTGTGTTTCGTAGTAATCCTGGACCTTCTGCGAAACAGGGGCCGGCTGTGCAGCGCAGCCTGCCGCCGAAGTCATGGCGATGGACAGCAGGAGTGCAGGAAGGGCGCGACCAAGGCGCATGAGTTCCCCCAGAGAAGTGAATTGGCAAAGTCAAGTCATTCTACGATCCCCGCACACTCTCCGTTGAACAGGGAAAGGCAATCATGTTCGAACTGACCACCACATCCACTAGCCCGTTCCGCGCAACCCGGACCCAGCAGATTCAGTCGATCACTATTCACTGGTGGGATAAGCCGGAACGCCGGCCCTCCTTTGACGGCACGGTTGCTTGGCTCTGCCGCCCTGAAACAACAGCCAGCGCCCACTACGTCGCGGAGGATGGCCGGGTGGCTTGCATCGTCTCTCCTGACGAAGTTGCGTGGCACGCCGGCGACGGCGGCAACGGCCCCGGCAACATGACCTCCATTGGGATCGAATGCAACCCGCGAGGCTCTGACGGCGACTATGCCACCGTGGCTGAACTCGTCCGGGAACTCCGCGCAGCTTACGGAGACTTGCCCCTCTACCCACACCGGCATTGGACCACCACGGAGTGCCCAGGCACCTACGACCTTGACCGCATCAACCGACTAGCCGCACAAACCACCACGGAGGATGAAATGACCCCGCAGCAAGAAGCCAAGCTCGATAAGCTCATCAGCTTGCTTGAACCCGTCCACGACGCACTGTTCAACAAGAAGGGCAGCAAAAAAGGCGACAACAAGTCCATCGTCGGCGGCGAAGCCCTGGATGACCTGATCAACAAGGGTCAACTGAAGATCCTTGCGGCAATCGAGTCTCTGAAGGGTAAGTGATGGCAGAGAACCCGCCACCGACCCGAAAGGCCGGCGTCGTCACGCTAGCGGCAACCGCCGGCGGAACCGTGGGAGGCGCCACTTCCATCGTGGTTGTGTGGCTCCTGTCGCTTGCCGGCGTTGCCGTCCCTGATAGCGTGGCCGACGCCTTGACCATCCTTGCTACGGCGCTCCTGTCGCTTGCCGGCGGCTGGCTTGTCCCGCCGGGAACGGGGAGCCGCCGTGCCTGAAGCCGCAGTAATGACGGACGTGACCCTTGGTGAGGTCTACCGCCTAATCAAGGACCAATCCAAAACGCTCGACACCATGTCCCACAACATGGACAAAAAGCCGTCGTGGGATGACATCGAGCGCATGGAGGAAGCCCGCATCGAACGCGGCAAGCTACACGCCGCGAAAGAGCAGCTTCAGGACCAAGCCATCAAGGCGTTGGAAGATAACAACAGGTGGCTAGTCCGAACGGTGATTGCATCCCTGATCACTGGATGCTCCGGCCTAGCCTTTGCAGCTTTCCGGTTCTTCGCCGCCGGCTAGGCCGCAGCCGCCATTACCGCAGCCCGCTTTGCACCGTCAGGAACGGCGCAATAGCGGGCTGTGGTTTGTGGGTTGGCATGCCCCAGAAGGTCTTGCACTGCCCGTAAGTCCTTCTCTGCCCGGTAAGCGACGGTGGCGAAGCGGTGCCTAAGCGTGTGGCCTGTCCAGTCTCCGTCAAGGTTGCGGGATAGCAGCGTGGAGACGTATGGCGCGGACAGGTGGCCTCCGGTCTTGTTCGGGAAGTAATAGCCGGCCTCACGTCGCCGCAGGTAGCCGGCAAGGCGTTCCGTTAGCGGGATGATGCGCACGACGCCTCCCTTACCCTGAATTTCCAACGCCCAGCCGTCCTCACCGTCGTGAATGACGTTGTTGGTGTGCAGCTTGGCTATCTCAGTGCACCTAAGCCCGCACTCTGCCCCCAGGGCGACCATGAGGGCCAATCGTTCATCAAGCAACTGCCGGCCCGCGTTCACGATGGCTTCAGGAGCAGGACGAGGACGGCCCGGGGGAACGCGAACGCTCGGAAGGAGCATCGCCGGGTTAGTGTCGGTCCTGCCGCTCGTGACGGCCCATATCCAGAATTGCCGCAGACAGGCACGGTAGCTCTTTAGCGTCTCCGGTTTCCAGCCGTGCAAGCCCATCCAGCCGGCTAGATCGTTGGCGTTCAGTGTCCACGGTTCAACGTCCGGGAAGTGATGCGCAAGTCGGCGTATCTGCGTCTTTCGAAGGGCAATAGTGAGGGGTGGCCTACCTGACGCTTTTAGCCAGGACAGCCACCCCTCGATTTGTTCACTCCACTGTTGAGTTGTTAGATCATCCTTCAACGTTTCCCCATTAGCTTGAAATTTGAAATGTCAAGCATTTAGATTATCCGGCGTGTCGGTTACTCTCGCGTACGTCCGCAAGCAGCGCTTTGTGCGTTCGGGCTACCTTCCGCGCCGCAGCCTTCAGCTTTGCCTTGTATGCATCGACTGAAATCGTCTTATCTGGATTGTCGATAAGCTCGGCACGTTCGACCACCGCAGCCTCCCAGGCATCGAAGGCGCTCACGCTGCCGCCGCCGTATCGCGACGGCCAAACAGTGTTACTACCGGGTATTCTTCGATTAACCCACCGGTAGAGTGGTCATAACTGCAAAGGAAAGGCGGCAGACTGTGGCTGACGGCACACGGGCAAACGATGAGGCACCCGCAAAGCAGGAACGGACCGTTGCACCCCGTTCACCAAGGCTGCCCAGGGACGAGCGCCGTGCACAGCTGCTGAACGCCGCCTTGGAAGTCTTCGTTTCCAACGGATTCCATGGCGCAGCGATGGATGAAATCGCTGAAACCGCGCATGTCAGCAAACCGGTGCTTTACCAGCACTTCCCCTCCAAGCGCGAGCTCTACATGGCCCTCCTGGACAGCCACCTGGCAACGCTGACCGACTTGATGCTGGGCGCGCTGAACTCCACAACGGACAACAAGGAACGCGTCAAGGCCGTCATGCGCGCCTATTACAGGTTCATCGCCGACGACGACCAAGCGCACCGTTTGGTGTTTGAGTCCGACCTCATCAATGATCCTGACGTCAGCTCCCGCTTGGAGACGTTCAACAAAACCTTCGCCGACGCCGTCGCGCATGTGATTGCCGAGGACACCAAACTTCCGCCCCTTGAGGCCCAGCTCCTGGGACGCGGCTTGGCGGGAATGGCCCAGGTCAGTGCCCGTTACTGGCTGGAAACGGATGGAAACCTTGACCTCGATGTAGCCAGTGATCTGATCTATCGTTTAGCTTGGCGCGGAATCAGTCGATTCCCCAAAGAGTCCTAGGCTACAAATAGAGGACTGACTTAACACTTGATTGGCTTGGAGGCCTTGCTGTGGAAGTAAAGATCGGCATTCAAAACGTTGGCCGTGAAATTGTGCTCGAATCCGCCCTGGATGCTGACGCCGTAGCCAAGATCGTGGCCGAAGCCGTGTCCAAGGGCTCGGAACTGCGCCTGACTGACGAGAAGGGCCGCCAGATCATCGTTCCCGGAAACGTGCTGGGCTATGTGGAGATCGGCGCCGAGGAAGTCCGCCGGGTCGGCTTCGGCGCCCTCTGACACTCTTCCGCCCAACTGCCGCTTAAGGAGTTCCCATGCTTTCCCTCGTCATCGTGGTCCTGGCCACTGTTGCCACTGGTTTCATTGTGTGGGCAAACGATAAGCGGCACATCAGGTACGGAATCGCACTGCCCGCCGGTGTTTCGGCCTGTGTCGGCGCGCTGAGCTGGATAGCCTTCATCAGCGCCGGCCTCGGCTACCAGCCGGGTGCCACCTGGATCCCCTGGGTCCTGCCGATTGTGCTCGGAACCGCCGCAGCGGCGGGAGTCGTGGTTTATCTTGGACGCACACGCACCAAGCACGACACTGAAGCGCTGACCAAGGCGCTAAGGCTCTAGGGCTTAAACAAAACAATGACCATCACCCCGCGGGGTGATGGTCATTGTTGTTTGTTGCCAGCGTGTTTGACGCCGGGGCCCGACGTTAGAGGAACTCCGCCCGGCCTTCCATCGCGGAGGATGCCAGCGCGTGCTCACGACGGGGAATCCGGCCCGCCTGCTTGGCAAGCCTGCCGGCGATGACAGCGTGCTTGAAGGCCTGCCCCATCTGGACGGGGTTCTGCGCCCGGGTCACGGCGGTGGCCAGCAGGACAGCGTCGCAGCCCAGTTCCATCGCAAGTGCGGCATCCGAGGCAGTGCCGATCCCCGCGTCCAGCACCACAGGGACGGAAGCGCGCGACACAATCAGTTCGATGTTGTGCGGGTTCAGGATGCCAAGTCCTGTTCCAATAGGTGACCCTAGCGGCATGACGGCCGTGGCACCCAAATTCTCCAGGCGCAGCGCAAGGACGGGATCGTCGTTGGTGTAGGCGAACACCTTGAAGCCCCGGTTGACCAGTTGCTCTGTTGCTTCGACCAGCTCAACGGCATCGGGCAGGAGCGTGTGTTCGTCCGCTATGACTTCCAGCTTCACCCAATCTGTCTCCAGCGCCTCTCGCGCCAGTTCTGCCGTCATCACCGCGTCTTTGGCCGTGAAACAACCCGCCGTGTTCGGAAGGACACGGATGTTGTTGTCCACCAGGAGCTGAAAGAGCGAACCGGTTTCCGCGGTCGAATAGCGCCGCATGGCCACGGTTGTGAGCTCGGTTCCGGAAGCCAGGAGCGCCGCTCCCAGACCATCAAGGCTGGGGGCGCCTCCGGTTCCCATGATCAGCCTGGAGCCCAGTTCGACGCCGTCGATCACCAAAGCGTCCGCGCGGATTTCCGTATTTGCCTGCGTCATTGTTCAGCCTCCCTGTACTGCGGTCACGAGTTCGAGTTCGTCGCCGTCGGCCAACGCAGTGGCCGCCCATTGGCTCCGGGGTACCACCTCGGAGTTCCGGGCGACGGCGACACCCAGCTTTCCGCCGTCGGCCGCCTGTCCGCGGTGGTCCAGGGCACGGCCGGTGACGGCGGTGACCAGGCTGCTGACAGAGGCGCCGTCGAGCACTTCGTGCACGGCGCCGTTGAGCTTGATGTTCATACTGTTTCCTTGCTGTGGAGAAAGCAACGCGGGGTCACTTATGGCCCCCTGAAGGGGTTTCCATGGGCCATAAGTGACCCCGCGTTGCATTGAAGCGGTCAGGGCGGAAGATGGACCAGCGCGGGTCGGTGGAACCGGAGATCAGTTGTCCCACGATCTCAGCGGCGACGGGAGTGAGGAGGACACCGTGCCGGAAGAAACCCGTGGCGATCAGCAGGCCTTCGACTTCCCCCGTGGAGTTGCCCACGCGGCCCAGCAGCGGGGCATTGTCCGGAGTCCCGGGACGAGCCCGGGCCGTTGCCTCAAGGAGTTCAAGTTCGGCAACCGCAGGCACGAGCATCTGGGCGTCACGCAGGAGTTGGTAGACGCCACCGGCCGAGACGGCGTTTGAGGTCGCTGACAGACTATCCTCGCGCTGGGTAGCGCCGATCACCACGGTTCCATCCTCCCGCGGGACGATGTAGACGGGCACTCCGCGAACCATGCCACGGACCGTGGCGGTTACCAGCGGGCGAAGGTGGGTGGGCACGCGCAGCCGAAGGATGTCTCCGTAGACCGGCCTGACCGGAAGGCTGAGCTCCTCCGGAAGGGCTTCCAAGTCAGGAGCGCCCAGCCCGTTGGCTACTACGGTCTCGCCCGCAACGACAGACTGTCCGGAATCAAGTTCCACTCCGCAAACACGGTCGCCGTCCCACAACAATCCACGGGCAGACTCCCGCACTGCGTAGCCGTCACCGGCCCCCTGCACCCAGCTGCCATCGTTCGGTAAGTGCGCAGCCAGCCCGGCCAGCAGCTGCCCGGCCAGCTTGCGTGGATCCACCTGGTGATCGGCGGGAATGTCGAAGGCACAGGATATTTGCGGGCTCAGGAGTGGTTCGCGGTTCCTTGCTTCACGCAAGGACAGCGGTTCGACCTCCAGACCCGCCGCAAGCTGAACCGTGCGAAGGTCCGCGAGCGCCCGGCGGTCCGCAGCGTCGGCACCCACGGCGAGGGTCGGCGTCGTGCTGTATCCAGTGGCTTCCACCGGCTGAGGGAGGCCGCCCACGAACGATGGCCACAATCGGGAAGACACGAGCATGAGCTCCAGGAGGTCTTCTTCCTGGTAGTGGAGTTCGCTCACAGGTGCCAGCATGCCGGCGGCGGCGAAGGTAGCGCCGCTGGCGGGCGCCGGGTCGATGAGGGCCACGGAGCGGCCCAGCTTTCGCACTTGATGGGCAATGCCCAGGCCGATGACGCCTCCGCCAATGACAGCGACATCTGCGTGAATGGCTTCTGCCATCTGATTCCTTCCCTACGCCGGTACTAGCCGGATCAGGTCAAGCGGTCGGCTCCTAAGCCCTCTCAGCCGGACGGTCACAATGACGGTCGTCGCGGCTCCCGCGGTACGTGCCCAGTTTAGAGGAACTACTGTGGTTTCCATGACCCAGCATGAATCCCTCGCCTCGGCCCGCCTCTACCTGTGCACTGACGCGCGCAAACGACAAGGCGATTTTGAAGACTTTATGGACGCAGCCTTCCAGGGCGGAGTGGACATCATCCAGCTCCGCGACAAGACGATCGAAGCGGCCGAGGAGTTGGAGTTGCTGGCCGTCCTGCGCAGCGTCGCGGAACGGCATGGGCGGCTGTGGGCAGTGAACGACCGGGCCGACGTCGCCAGTGTTTCCGGGGCTCCGGTGTTCCATGTGGGCCAAAAGGACCTGCCTCTGGAGATCGCCCGCACCTTCCTCCCCGCCCCCGCCGTAATTGGCTTGTCCACCCACACTCCCGAGCAGGTCAATGCGGCCATCACGGCCTCGCCCGGCGACGCGGGACTGGATTACTTCTGTGTGGGCCCCGTGTGGGCGACCCCCACCAAGCCCGGCCGTGAAGCCGTGGGAACCGGCTTGGTCACATATGCCGCGGAGGCGATTAAGCGCGCGGAAGAGACCACCGGCGGGGCCGTCGATTTGCCCTGGTTCGCAATCGGTGGAATCGACCTCGGCAACGTCGAAGAAGTAGTTGCAGCCGGAGCCAGCCGCATCGTCGTCGTCCGGGCCATCACCGAAGCGGAAGATCCGACGGCGGCAGCCAAGTCGCTGCTCGAAGCCCTCGACGCCGCTTAGCTGCAACTCAGCAGACCGCTCGCCTCCGGTCCGCCACCCAAAACCTCGCACCCACACCACTGAAGGAAGTACACGTGAGTTACCCGAGTTACCCGCCCGCGCCCGAAAACGGCCCGGGAGCGGGAGTTCCACCGGTCCCCAACGCACCTGCCCCTTACGGCAGCCGTTATCAGGGTGGGCCGAACACCGGGTATCAACCCACCCCTGATTCCGGCCCTTACGGCACACCGGCCGGTGGCGGAACATCAAAGTCATTCGTGGTCACGTGGATCCTGTCCTTGCTCCTGGGCGGCTTGGGTGTCGACCGGTTCTACCTTGGCAAGATTGGCACCGGCATCGCCAAACTCCTCACCGCCGGCGGGTTCGGCATCTGGTCGATCGTGGACCTCATCATCACGTTGACAGGTAACGCCCGTGACAAGCAGGGCCGCCCGTTGGCCGGCTACCCGGAAAACAAGAAGAAAGCATGGATCATCACCATCGTGGTGTGGCTCGCCGGCCTGATCATTGGCATCATTTCCGCGGTGCTGTCCCTGACGCTCTTCGCCGCCGCGGTCCAGGGGCAGAAGACTCCTGTACCGGTCCCTCCTTCAGCTTCCCAGGAGGCGCCCCTGCCCTCTTCCGGCGCTGCCAGCGACGCAAATTCCTTCACAGTGACCGTGTCCAGTGGGGACACGGTGAAGGTGGGCATCGTTGACTCCCTCTACACCGAGGAAATTCTGGACATGCCCTACCTGGAGCCAGCCAATGGAGGGTTCCTGCTGATGGAAGTTTCCTGGCAAACTGCCACGGGAACCAGCTTCGCGACCGCCACAAACTTTGAAGCCTATGATGCTGACGGCAAGGAGGGCGAACTGCTCTTCCTCACGGAAAGCATGGGGAGCTTCCCGCCGGGGAATGTTGCGGCCGGGCAGTCAGTGCAGGGCATCATTGGCTTTGACATCAAGAAAGGCCCCACCACCATCGTCGTCAACGACCTCTACGGTGAGAAGGCAGCGAGCTTTACGCTGACCCCGGCAGGCTAGCCTCCGACAGCACAGCGGTGCTGCCCACAGAAACCCGTAGTCGCTTGGCGGCTGCGGGTTTGCCTGTTGGGCGTCCAAGACTATCGGCCTGTTTCGGGCTACGCTGATTTTCGTGTCACATCACCGGATAGCGCCCAACGTCGACGATTCATCGGACCAGCTTGCCGCAGCCCTCGCGGCCCTGAGGACAGAGCTGGAGCTGCCCGGTGAGTACCCGGTTGAGGCCGTCCAGGAAGCGAGGGACGCCGTCGAATCCCTTCACCTTCCCGACCGGGACCTGAAGGACATTCCGTTTGTGACCATCGACCCTGCGACGTCCACCGACCTTGACCAGGCCCTGTTCATTGATCGTGCCGGCGAAGGGTACAAGGTGCTTTATGCGATCGCCGATGTTCCCTCATTCGTGGCTCCGGGAGGGGCCCTGGATTCAGAAACGCGGCAGCGGGGACAAACATTCTACGCGCCGGACGGGCGCATTCCTTTGCACCCGGAGATCATCAGCGAGAACGCCGGAAGCCTGCTGGCGGGCCAGGATTCTGGGGCCTTCGTCTGGGACTTCGACTTGGATGCAAAGGCGAAGGTGGTGAACGTTTCCGTCGCGCAGGCCACCGTTCGCAGCCGCGCCAAGTTGAGCTACGCCGGCGCCCAGCAACAGATTGACGACGGAACGGCACCCCCCGTACTCCAACTCCTCAAGGAAGTTGGACTCAAAAGGGTCGAGTTGGAGCGGCTTCGTGGTGGGGCCAGCCTCAACATGCCCGAGCAGGAAATAGTCCACGTGACCGACGGCGGGTACAGGATCATTGCGGCGCCATCCCTGCCGGTGGAGGACTGGAATGCGCAGATATCGCTCATGACAGGGATGGCAGCGGCACAACTGATGCTGGACGGGAAGATCGGCATCCTGCGGACCATGCCTGCCCCCGACGAAAGGTCGCTGCAGCACTTCAAGCGGCAGACGGCGGCCCTCGGCAAACCGTGGGATGGCAAGGTCACCTACGGTGAGTATCTGCGGACGCTGGACGCCTCGGATCCTAAGCAGCTGGCCATCCTGCACTCGGCCGGGACGTTGTTCCGCGGTGCCGGCTATACGCCTTTTGATGGCGAAGTGCCCGAAACAGTGGTTCAGGCAGCTATCGGCGCCCCCTACGCCCACACAACGGCTCCCCTGCGGCGGCTCATTGACCGGTTTGTCCTGGTGATTTGCGAAGCCCTCTGCAACAACAAGGAAATCCCCCACTGGGCACGTGAGGCACTGCCCTCCCTGCCCGAGATCATGGGTGCCTCGGATCAGTTGGCCGGGCGGTTGGAACGTGCCGCGCTGGACACCGTAGAGGCAGCACTCGTAGCGGGCCACGTGGGCCGGGAGTTCGACGCCGTCGTCATCACCGGGTCCAAGCCATCCAACGGGAACGGCAACAACGGCAACGGAAACGGCGGCCCGTACGGCGTGGTCCAGATCGCCGAACCCGCCGTCACGGCACGGTGTGATGGGGAACTGGAGTCTGGCACGCAGGTCAGAGTTCGCCTCGTGAAGGCGGAAATCGCAACCCGGGAGATCAGGTTCGAGCTTCTGAACTGACGCGCTTCAGTCCCCGATCCGGGCTTTATGGCTCCCAGAGGATAGACTGGGCCTGTAGTAATGGATGCCCGGTCGTTGATTCAGTTAATTTTTGAACTCAACAAGCCCGCCCCTACGCGATCTTGAGATGTACCAACTGGTCACCAGTGCCAGTACTTAGATAGCCCGCGATCGGCTTCCACTGGAATTGCTTGCGCGCCCGTTCTGCTCCGGTACGGCTATGCCGTCCCGTTGAGCATGCAGCGCCAATGCCCAAATGAATAAGGAAACTCCCTGTGAGTGAATTGCACACCCATGAAGTCCTGACGGACTCCACCGGAACTGAGACCATCGAACCCGAGGAAACGATCACCTCGGATGAGACGCCCCACGAGATCGAAGAAAAATCGTTCGCGGATTACAACGTCCGCGCGGACATCGTTGAGTCCCTGGCCGACGCCGGAATCACGCACCCCTTCCCCATCCAGGCCATGACCCTGCCCGTTGCTTTGAGCGGCCACGACATCATCGGCCAAGCCAAGACAGGCACCGGCAAGACGCTCGGCTTCGGCATTCCCGCCCTGCAGCGCGTTATCGGCAGGGACGATGCAGGCTATGAGAAGCTCGCCGTCCCCGGGGCCCCGCAGGCCCTGGTGATCGTCCCCACCCGTGAACTTGCCGTGCAGGTTGCAAACGACCTCCAGGCTGCCTCCCGGAAGCGCAACGCCCGCATTGCCACTATCTACGGCGGCCGCGCCTATGAGCCCCAGATCGAAGCGCTGCAGAAGGGTGTTGAGATCGTGGTCGGCACCCCCGGGCGCCTGATCGACCTCTACAAGCAGAAGCACCTGAGCCTGAAGAACGTCAAGATGGTCATTCTTGATGAGGCCGACGAAATGCTGGACCTCGGCTTCCTACCGGACGTTGAGACCTTGATTGCCGGTACTCCCGCAGTACGCCAGACCCTCCTGTTCTCGGCCACCATGCCCGGACCGGTCATCGCAATGGCACGCCGCTACATGACCCAGCCCACCCACATCAGGGCCGCTGACCCGAACGATGAAGGCCTCACCAAGCGCGACATCCGCCAGCTGATCTACCGTGCCCACAGCATGGACAAGACCGAAGTTGTGGCCCGCATTCTCCAGGCCAAGGGCCGCGGACGCACCGTCATCTTCACCAAGACCAAGCGCACCGCTGCCAAGGTCGCTGAGGAACTGGTGGACCGCGGCTTTGCCGCCGCCGCCATCCACGGAGACCTCGGCCAGGGTGCGCGCGAGCAGGCCCTGCGTGCTTTCCGCAACAACAAGGTGGACGTCCTGGTAGCAACCGACGTGGCAGCCCGTGGCATCGACGTCGAGGACGTCACCCACGTCATCAACTACCAATGCGTAGAAGACGAAAAGATCTACCTGCACCGCGTTGGCCGCACCGGCCGTGCAGGCAACAAGGGCACCGCCGTAACTTTCGTCGACTGGGACGACGTCCCGCGCTGGGCCCTGATCAACAAGGCTCTCGGGCTCAACGTTCCCGAACCTGTGGAGACCTACTCCTCCTCGCCGCACCTCTTCACCGACCTTGACATTCCCGAAGGCACCAAGGGCCGTCTGCCCCGCAACAAGCGCGTCCTCGCCGGCGTCGACGCCGAGGTCCTGGAGGACCTGGGCGAGACCGGCAAGAAGAACGCCCGTTCAGGCGGTTCCGGCCGGGACGGTGGACGTGACGGGAAGCGCGACGGCGGCCGCGGTCGCAAGTCAGGCGACTCGGGCAAGTCCGGCGACTCCGGCGAAAGCAAGGGCGACGGCGGACGCAACCGCACGCGCCGTCGTCGTACCTCCGAGGGCGAAACAGCTCCGGCGGCAGGTGCGTCCGAGACCCGCAAGGCAACCGCCGACAATGCTGAGAAGCCTGCACGCACGCGTCGCACCCGTACGCGTCGCCGCAATGGTGAAGTTGTTACCGGTGAGTCGGCTGCTGCCCAGCCTGGCAACACCGAGGCCTAATACCTTCAATGGCTGAAACTGTTTGGGCGCCGGACGGCGGCAACATGGTGGTGCACGCGGATAACGCGGAATTCCTTCCAACGCTGCCGGACGGCGCCTTCACACTCATTTACGTGGACCCTCCCTTCAACACGGGCCGCGTCCAGCGGCGCCAGGAGACCCGCATGGTCCGCAACGCCGACGGCGACGGCGACCGCGTGGGGTTCAAGGGCCGCTCCTATGACACCATCAAGGGTGCCCTGCACAGCTACGACGACGCTTTCAGCGACTACTGGTCCTTCCTCGAGCCCAAGCTCGTGGAAGCGTGGCGGCTGCTGGCCGACGACGGCACCCTGTACCTGCACCTCGATTACCGCGAGGTCCACTACGCCAAGGTGATGCTGGACGCGATTTTCGGCAGGGAGTGCTTCCTGAACGAGATCATCTGGGCTTACGACTACGGCGCCCGGGCGAAGAACCGTTGGCCCACCAAGCACGACAACATCCTTGTCTACGTCAAGAACCCCGCCAAGTACCACTTCGACAATGAGGAAGTGGACCGCGAGCCCTACATGGCTCCGGGCCTGGTGACCCCGGCCAAGCGAGAGCGCGGAAAGCTGCCTACCGACGTTTGGTGGCACACCATCGTCTCCCCCACCGGGCGCGAAAAGACCGGCTACCCCACCCAGAAACCTGAAGGACTGGTGCGCAGGATCGTCTCCGCATCAAGCCGCAAGGATGACTGGTGCCTGGACTTCTTCGCGGGCTCGGGAACCCTCGGCGCCGTGGCCGCCAAGCTGGGCCGCCGTTTTGTGTGCGTGGACCAGAATGAACAAGCCATCGAGGTCATGCGGAAACGCCTGGGCAGCAAGGCCGGATTCCACGAGCTGTTGCCGACCGGCCTTCAAGCCTGACCAAGCGGCACTGATTGCCGCTGGTCGGGCAAGGGCCTGCTTAGGCCGCGCCCTTCACGAACGCCGTCACGGAGTCCGCAATCATCTGCACGGCAATGGCGGACAACAACAAACCTGCGATCCTGGTGACCAGCTCCACGCCGTTCTCACCGAGAACACGTTGAACCACGCCGGCGAAGCGCATCGCCAGGTAGAGCGAGGCAAGGACAACGGCGATACCGGTGCCTACAGCGAGGTAGTCGGACAGCTCCGTGGACTGCTGCACGAACACCATCACCGCCACAATCGCACCGGGGCCAGCCATGAGCGGCGTCCCCAGAGGCACAAAGGCGACATTCTTATACTTGGCCGCGTTCTCCTCGCCACTTGTGTTGCCGGTCAGCAGCTGCAAGGCGATAAGTACCAGAAGCAAACCGCCCGCTCCCTGCAAGGCAGCCAACGAGATATGCATGTAGTTCAGGATCGACTGGCCGAAGATCGCAAACAGGACAATCACACCGGTAGCGACCAGGAGCGCCTGAAAAGCTGAACGGTTCCGGTCCTTCGCCGACAACTGGGCCGTCAGGGACATGAAGATCGGCACCGTTCCCGGCGGATCCATGATGACGAACAGGGTAACGATCACCGAGGCCAGCAGTTGCAGGTCCATCAGCGGGCCCCTCTCTCTGGGCGGGCCCTCTTCACCGGACCACCGTGCTGCCCGTCGCCAACTCCTCGATCCGCGCCAGTACCTCCGGCGACGTAAGGCTCTCCCCCAGCAGGTTCGGTTTGCCCGTCCCGTGGTAGTCGGAGGAACCGGTCATCAGCAGACCGTGTTCGGCTGCCAGGGCGCGGAGGAAACTCCGACCCTCTTCAGGGTTATCCCGGTGTTCAACTTCCACGCCCAACAGGCCGGCATCGATCATGTCCCGGTAGGTGGCCTCCCCTACGGTGCGTCCCCTGGACGATGCCACCGGATGGGCGAAGACGGGAACGCCTCCCGCTGCGCGGACAAGCTCGACGGCGAGGGCGGGGTCGGGTGCATAGTGCTGCACGAAGTACCGCGAATGTGAGGTCAGGATGGTGGTGAAAGCCTCGGTGCGGTCGGCCACGACTCCCGCTGCCACCAAGGCATCGGCAATGTGTGGCCGGCCTACGGTCGCGCCGGGAGCTACGTGGTGGATGACGTCATCCCACGTCAATGGATAATCCTCGGACAACAACGTGACCATGTGCTCGGCGCGAGTGAGGCGGGCGTCCTTGGACTTGGTGATCTCCTCCAGGAGCCCCGCATGGCTGGGATCGTGGAGGTAGCTGAGCAGGTGGACGCTGATCCCCTTCTCCGTTCGGCAGGAAATCTCCATGCCCGGGACGAACGCGATGCCATGTTCCCTTGCCGCGGCTGCTGCCGGTTCCCAGCCATCCGTGGAGTCGTGGTCGGTCAGGGCGACGGCGTCGAGCCCCGCGGCCACGGCGGAAACAATCACGCCGGCCGGGGTCTGCGTTCCGTCGGAAACATTCGAGTGCGTATGCAGGTCTATCCTCACTTTCCCAGCCTATGGGATGAGCGCCTGCTTGGACGGTTGCGCCGTTGGCCTCCTCACGGAACAGGTGGGACTATGTAACGGTGAACGATGCCGAAAGCACCCAAAACCTGGACTCCTCCAATTCCCAGCCGCTGCAGGAGCGCGTCAACAACCGCTCACAGAGGCCCACGTCTGATGCCTTCAAGGCATTCATGGCAAGCAACTGGGCTCCCGCCCCGCAGGTGACCCCTGCCCGGGATGCCGTTGCAGACCACGCGGCCCGCCGCCGTCGTACCATCTCCGAACTGTTCAAGGGCGAACGGCTTGTTATCCCGGCCGGGCCGCTGAAGGTCCGCTCGAACGACTGCGACTACCGCTTCCGCCCCCACTCCGGCTTCGCGCACCTGACCGGGTTGGGCCTGGACCACGAGCCCGACGCCGTCCTGATTCTTGAGCCGGTTGCCGAAGGAAAGGGCGACGACGGCGGTCACCACACTGCCACGCTCTACTTCCGTCCGCTGGCCGGCCGCGATACCGAACAGTTCTACGCAGACTCCCGGGCCGGCGAGTTCTGGATTGGTGCCCGCCCGACGCTGGCTGAATTCGAAGCGCGTCTGGGGCTGCCCACCGCGCACATCGCCGAGCTGGAAATGGCGATTACCAAGAACGTTGGTGCCCCGGAGATCGGTGGCATCTCCATCCGTTTGGTCCGCAAGGTTGATGAGAACATCGACGCGCTGGTAGACACCGCCCGCTACAACACTGCCAAGGATCCCGAGAACCTGGACCTCGGCGAACTCGATGCCTTGGACGAGAAGCTCAGTGAAGCCCTCTCCGAGTTGCGCCTGATCAAGGACGTATGGGAAATCGAGCAAATGAAGATCGCGGTGGCTGCCACCGTTGAGGGCTTCGCCGACGTCGTCCGCGCCCTTCCCCGCGCCCTCACCCACCCCCGCGGCGAGCGTGTTGTTGAAGGCGCGTTCTTCGCACGGGCCCGCGAAGAAGGCAACGAGCTCGGCTACGACACCATTGCAGCTGCCGGCAATAATGCAACTGTCCTGCACTGGACCCGAAACTCGGGAACGGTCAACGCAGGGGAACTTCTCCTCCTCGACGCGGGTGTGGAAGCCGACTCCCTCTACACTGCTGACGTCACCCGGACAATGCCGGCGACCGGTACCTTCACCGACGTCCAGCGCAAGGTCTACGAGGCAGTACTGGACGCCGCCGACGCCGGTTTCGCCGCAGCACAGCCCGGCGTGAAGTTCCGCGACATCCATACAGCGGCCACGACCGTGCTTGCTGAGCGCCTGGCCGACTGGGGTCTGCTGCCAGTCTCCGTCGAGGAAGCCATCAGCCCCGAAGGCCAGCAGCACCGCCGCTGGATGCCGCACGGAACCAGCCACCACCTGGGCCTGGATGTCCACGACTGTGCCCAGGCCAAGCGTGAGCTCTACCTGGACGGAATCCTTACCGAAGGCATGGTCTTCACGATCGAACCCGGCCTGTACTTCAAGGAAGAGGACCTGGCAATCCCGGAGGAATACCGTGGGATCGGTGTCCGGATCGAGGACGACATCCTGATGACCGCGGACGGTCCCGTCAACCTCAGCGCCGCCCTGCCGCGCAAGGCGGACGACGTCGAGTCCTGGATGGCGGGTATTTACCAGGACGCCCAGGGCTAAGCTGCCGCTTCAGGCAGGCCCATCACGGCAGCAAAGAGGGAAGGCCATCGGTAATCCGGTGGCCTTCCCTTTGTCTACTGCGCTATTGCTTGTGCGGGCCCTCAGGACCTGCCTGCTGCGCATCGTCTTGCGGGGCATCAGCTTGTCCCTCATTGACCCGCACCCCGTACTGCGGACGGCCATCGGGCAGGTCCGGGTATCGGACGGCTGCCGGCGTCGGGTTTTGCACGGGCTGTTGGGCGCCGACGGGAGCGCCCTGGCCGTTGGCACTGTCCTGGCCGGATTCGGGACCGCGTTGACCGTAGGGGTCGTTCCAGGTGGTGGGGCGCTCGGGGGCTTGGCCCGGTTGCTGGAACGGCTGGTTCTGCGGGGCGTAGCTGTTCTGGTGTGCCTGTGACGGGTTCATCGGCAGCTGCTGGAGCAGCCGGCGTGCCTCATGGGACGCTTCCCGGGCCACGATGACGTCATAGTTCGTGGCCACCACCTGGCTGGTGGAGGTGAAGTCGCGCTTGCCGCGCTGGGTGGCGTAGGTGACGATGCCGAAGAGCATAAAGAAAGCCGCACCCATCAGTACCGAAGTGATGATGGAGAACGGACCGCCCGCGGGAGTGAAGAAGGAAAGCATGACCCCGACGAAGAGGCCGAACCACATGCCGCTCAGCGCCCCGGACAACGCAACCCTCGGGTAGCTCAGGCGGCCGGTGACACGCTCCACCATTTTGAGGTCGTTGCCAACGATCGACACCAGCTGAACCGGGAACTGCTGGTCAGCGAGATAGTCCACCGCCTTCTGGGCATCCAAATAAGAGGTGTATGAGCCCACGGTGTCACCTTGGGGGACGCTGCGGGCTTCCTCGATAGCTTTGGGACCACCAAAAATGTTAGACATAGCCCCATTGTGGCCCATGGATATGTGAAGCGGCTGGAATTCAGCTAAAAGAGAGCAGACTCGGTAGCCTGTAAACATGAGCACACATCCTTCTCGCGTCTTTGTGGCGCGCCTTCTGGGCTTGGACGTCTTCGACCCCTTGGGCGATCGTCTTGGCCGGTTGCGGGACGTCGTGGTGCTCTCCCGCGGGACCCGCGGTGCGCCACACGTCGTCGGCATCGTCGTCGAAGTCCCTGGCAAGAAACGCGTCTTCGTTCCCATGACCCGCATCACCTCCATCGACCAGACCCAGATCATCTGCACCGGGTTGGTCAACCTGCGCCGCTTCGAACAGCGCGGCGCGGAAACGCTGGTGGTGGCGGAGATGTTCGACCGTCGCGTCACGCTGGCCGATGGCAGCGGGGACGCAACCATCGAAGACATCGCCATGGACCAGCACCGCTCCAAGGACTGGTTCGTCAGCAAGCTGTTCGTGCGCCGAGGACATTCCTTGTCGCCCTTGAGCAGGCTCCGCCGCAACGAGACCCTGATCATTGACTGGGCCGACGCCCAAACCGGAGGCCACAACGAGCCCCAGGCGGCCACCCAGTTCGTTGCCACCCACGAAGACCTCAAGCCTGCCGACTTCGCTGAAGCCCTGCAGGAGATGAGCGACAAGCGACGCTTTGAAGTAGCCAGCGAGCTTCAGGACGAGCGGCTCGCCGATGTCCTCCAGGAGCTTCCGGAGGATGACCAGGTCACCATTCTTTCCGCGCTGGATGTCGAGCGCGCCGCCGACGTCCTCGAGGAGATGGACCCGGACGACGCCGCCGACCTCCTTGCCGAGCTTCCTTCCGCGCAGGCAGAGGAACTCCTGCAGTTGATGGAGCCCCAGGAAGCCGAGGACGTGCGCCGCCTCCTGGAATATGACGAAGACACCGCCGGTGGTTTGATGACGCCCGTCCCGGTGATCCTGCCACCGGAGGCCACGGTCGCCGAAGCACTGGCCCACGTCCGGCGCGAGGAACTCTCTCCGGCGCTGGCGTCATCCATTTTCATTGCCCGCCCGCCCTTGGAAACGCCCACAGGACGCTTCCTGGGTGTCGTGCACATACAACAGCTGCTGCGGTTCCCTCCGCCGGAACCCTTGGGCAACCTCGTGGATAAAAACCTGGAACCGGTCTCGGACCAGGCCCACATCAGCGAGGTGGCCCGGACCCTGGCTACGTACAACCTGAACTCGCTTCCAGTCGTGGACGACGACGGCCGCCTCGTGGGGGCGGTGACTGTTGATGACGTGCTGGATCACCTGTTGCCGGATGACTGGCGCGCCCACGAGGACGACGCCCCTATAAGGAAACTTGGAGGCCGCATTGGCTGAGAACAACGCCACCCGACCCCCCAGGAACACAACACGCCAAGGCAGCAGCCTCGATACTCCACTGAGCGGCCGTCAACGGATCCTCCCCAAGTTCTCACCGAACCCGGACGCTTTCGGCAACGCAACAGAGGGCTTTGCCCGTTTCATGGGAACGCCGCAGTTCCTCGTCTACATGACGATTTTCTGTGTGTTCTGGCTCGGGTGGAACACGTTTGCGCCCACAGAGTGGCAGTTCGACCGCATGGAGCTGGGCTTCACGCTCCTGACGTTGATGTTGTCCCTGCAGGCCTCCTACGCAGCCCCCCTGCTGCTGCTGGCCCAGAATCGTCAGGACGACCGGGACCGCGTCTCGTTGCAGCAGGACCGCCAGCGCGCCGAACGGAACCTCTCCGATACCGAATACCTGACCCGCGAACTGGCCTCCCTGCGTATTGCCCTGCGTGAAGTTGCCACCCGTGATTACGTCCGAGCCGAACTGCGCAGCCTCCTGGAAGACATCATCGATGCCCAGGAAGAACTCCGCGACAGCGAAACCTCCCCGGATGGAGCGGAGTCGCCCGGCGAGAAGGTCAAAGAGAAATTGAAGGAGAAACGGGACAAGTCCAGGGGTCCGCGCACGCAGCAGATCCCCAAAGTGCGCGCACCCCGGGCCGCCGGGCCACAACACTCCACCGCCAAGC
Source organism: Paenarthrobacter sp. NPDC057355 (assembly GCF_042667405.1). Taxonomy (NCBI): domain Bacteria; kingdom Bacillati; phylum Actinomycetota; class Actinomycetes; order Micrococcales; family Micrococcaceae; genus Paenarthrobacter; species Paenarthrobacter sp. NPDC057355. Next base: position 320,606 of record NZ_JBHVAL010000002.1, read on the forward strand.
CTTCCACTGACACCCCTGAAAGCAGGGCCTGAACCTTATGAGCACCGCTACTGCCGAGGCACTGCAGGTTGCCCTGGCAACGGTTATTGATCCCGAGCTCCGCCGCCCCATCACGGAATTGGGCATGGTGGAATCGGTCTCCGCCGCCGACGACGGAACGGTTCACGTTGCCGTCCTGCTGACCATCGCCGGATGCCCACTGCGGGAGACCATCACCCAGGACGCCACGGAGGCACTGATGCGCCTCGACGGCGTCACTGGCGTCGACGTCGAATTGAAGGTCATGACACCCGCCCAGCGGGAGGCCCTGAAGGAACAACTCAGGGGCCCGGGCGGACAAAGGGGCATTCCTTTCACCAAGCCGGGTTCGCTGACCAGGGTCTACGCGGTCGCCAGTGGAAAGGGCGGCGTAGGCAAGTCCTCAGTCACGGTCAACCTGGCCACTGCCTTGGCCGCCCAAGGACTCCGGGTGGGCATAGTTGACGCGGATGTGCATGGTTTTTCGGTACCGGCCCTGATGGGCATCACCCAGAAACCGACCCAAGTGGACGACATGATCCTGCCGCCCGTGGCCTATGGGGTGAAAGTCATTTCCATCGGCATGTTCGTTGCCGGCAACCAGCCGGTTGCGTGGCGTGGACCCATGCTCCACCGTGCTTTGGAACAGTTCCTCACCGATGTCTACTTCGGCGATCTCGATGCCCTCTTCCTCGACCTGCCTCCGGGGACCGGCGACATTGCAATCTCCGTGGCCCAGCTGCTGCCCAATGCCGAGATCCTGGTGGTCACCACACCGCAGGCCGCAGCTGCCGACGTCGCTGAACGTGCCGGAACGATTGCAACGCAGACCGGCCAGAAAGTGGCCGGCGTGATAGAGAACATGTCGTTCCTGGAAATGCCCGACGGCGGCCACATGGAACTTTTTGGAAGTGGCGGAGGTGCCATCCTGGCTGAGCGGTTGAGCGCCGCCGTCGGAAGCGACGTCCCGCTGCTGGGGCAGATCCCCCTGGATATCCGGCTGCGCGAGGGAGGCGACGCAGGAACGCCTGTAGTCCTGGCAGCCCCCGAATCCGCAGCGGCCAAGGCCCTGGCAGGAATAGCAACAAAGTTGGCATCGCGTCCCCGCGGACTTTCCGGGTTATCGCTGGGCATCGAGCCCCGGTAAGACCCCTTTCAACAAGAGGCTGAGGCCTAAGTAGCCTCGGTGTCGAAAGGAGCGGCTTCGCCCTCGGCGAGCCGCTCAATGACCCGCGCAGGCGCCTTGGGCTTGGCTTCGGTAGCTGCAACCGCAGCGGTGGCCGCCACGGCCGGGGCCCCCGCGCTGACCGGCTTGGTGTCATCATCCAGCAGGGCGTCCTTGATGATGCGCCGGGGATCGTACTGACGGGGGTCGTATTTCTTCCAGTCGACCTCATCGATATCGATGCCGACTTCTTCTTTGATCTGCTCGCGGGCGCCGGAAGCCATCCGGCGCACTTCCTTGACCAGGTTGGCGAGCTTTTGAGTGTATTCGGGCAAACGGCTGGGACCGATGACGAGTACGCCGATAATCAGAAGGAGTATGAACTCCGGGCCGTTGATTCCAAGCACGCTACGAAGATTACCTTGTCTGTGGTGCCGCTCATAAACCAGCGGGGCGAAGAAGGGTCTGAAGGCCGCGGAGCAGCCTGGGGTACCAGGCCTCGGAACCCCCGGCACCCTCATCGTCCGCCAAGGACTGACCCGCCCGGACTAATTCCGGAACGGCGTCGTCCGCGGACTCAGCGGGAAGATCGGACGCATAACTGATCACGGCGGCAGGCGTGGAGTAGACGGCCTTCCATGGGCTTCCCTGGGTGACGGAGAGCTGCGCCGGGTTCGACGCCCCGGGAACGACCTGCCCGGCAGCACGGTGCTCCTCGACGATGGTGGCGAAGTGGCCGTTCCTTTCAAGCCTCAGCTCAACAGCCGGATGGGCATCAACCATCCTGGCGTGGGCAGAGACAACCTTGAAACCCGCTCCGGCCAGCTCTGGACACGCCCACCCTTCCTGCCGAAGTGCGTCCAACTGGGCGGCATTCAGGGTAATGGTGCCGCCGGCTTGGAAAGCAGGTGCAACCGCGGACTCCGATGGCCCGCCGGTCCATGCACCGGCGAGGAGGCGGGCGTCGTTGGTTTGTACAAAAGTTTGCGGCCCCTCTTCCCCGGCCACGATGTACGCCGAGCCAGCCAAGGCGCCGGCTGATACCGTCAAGGTCCCCGCAGCAATGGCTGTTACCCGGAACCCGCGCCGGATTCGGTTCCGGGGCGTCGGGGTTTGGAAGGAATGCGGGGATTGGTTGGCAAGCCGTTCAGTCTGCTGGATGAGCCTGGCGGTGAGATCCCGGCTGGCCTCAGGCACTGCAGCACTGCGCAGGCGTTCAATGTACTGCCGTTCCTGGCGAAGAAGGCCACGGCACTTTTCGCAAACCTGCACATGTTCCGGGTTTCGGGAATGGCGCAGCGAAGTCAACTTGCGCCGGGACAAAACTCCCGGGCGATCAGGACGTCGGGGCATTGACGACCTAAAGGATGCTGGCGATGCGTGGCATCTTCAGGCGCGGCTTGCGGGCCTCAGCCGGACGCGGGTCGCGGTGGGCCAGTTTCTCGCGCAGCATGGTCCGCCCACGGTGGATCCGGGACCTGACGGTCCCGAGCTTTACGCCCAGGGCCTCTGCGACTTCGTCGTAGGACAGTCCCTCGAGATCGCACAGCACGACGGCGGCGCGGAAGTCGGGAGGAAGCTCCTCCAGGGCCCGCTGGACGTCGAGGTCGAGATTGTTGTGCTCGAAGCTTTGCTCGGGGCCGGGCTCACGGCCGGGCAGGCGGGACTCGGCATCCTCCGCCAGGGCGTCGAAACGGATCCGGCTCTTTCGGCGGGCCTGGTCCAGGAACAAGTTGGTGGTGATGCGGTGCAACCAGCCGTCCAGCGTTCCCGGCTTAAAGTTCTCCAGCGAGCGGAAGACCCGGACGAAGACCTCCTGGGTGAGGTCCTCGGCGTCGAACTTGTTGCCGGTCAAGCGGTAGGCGAGGCGGTATACCTTGGCGGAGTGGTTGGACACCACTTCCTCCCAGCTGGGCATGACCCAGTCGGTGGCGGCCTCAGGGCCTTCTGATACAAGGACTGGCGCAGCATGGGATGCCGGCATCGTCCACTCCCCTCAAACTGTGGTTCACCGTTTATTCGGCGCCGCCCACCTCGTGGATGACCGGAGCAATATCATCCCAAGTTTGTCTGGGAATTACCTGACTGGACGTCGTTTTTCCCGTACGGCTGAAAAGCCGGGCTGACACAGGACGGGAGCCACTTCCCAACAGCCGGTTTACCGGGGCGGACACAGTAGTCTGGTACAAACACCCCTACCCGCGGAAAGCGAATCCCTTCATGAGTGCCGACAAGTCAAGCAGCTGGTCCTACGCAGAAGATCTGCCGGCTGAGGATGACGTGATGTTGCGCGCCCGCGAGCGTTCCTTCGAGTTGGGCGTGACACCCATCAGCCCTGGGGTTGGGGCGGTCCTGACGGTGCTCGCAGCGGCGTCCAAGGCTCAGACTGTGGTGGAGGTCGGTTCCGGCGCCGGGGTTTCAGGTGTCTGCCTGCTCCGCGGACTGGGACCCCAGGCTGTGCTGACCACCATCGATGTTGACGTCGAGCACCTCAAGGCGGCCCGGGAGGCCTTCCTCGAATCGGGCAGCCCCGCCAACCGAACCCGCACCATCTCAGGTCGCGCGGCAGATGTCCTCCCGAGGCTGACCGATGGGGCCTACGACCTCGTGTTCATCGACGCAGACAAGCCAAACTTTCCCAAGTACGTGGAGCAGGCCATCCGCCTGCTGAAGTCCGGGGGCACGCTGGTCATCAACGACGCATTGGACAAGGACCGGGTTTCCAACCCGGCAGCACGTGACTCCACCACCGTGGTGCTTCGCCAGATCGGAAAAGCCATCCGCGACGACGACCGGCTCGCCTCGGCCATGCTGCCCACCGGCGACGGCCTCTTGGTGGCCGTCAAGAAATAGGTGACGGCCGCCGTCGGGCCTTAAACAAAAAGCAGGGCTCCGGCTGGCGCCGGGCCCTGCTCCGAAACTCTATTCCGTCACACCTACGAGGCATTCCTTGAGGTTTTCCGCTTCGGCGGCATTGAGCTCGACCACAAGCCGGCCTCCACCTTCGAGCGGCACACGCATGATGAGGCTGCGTCCCTCTTTGGTAACTTCCATAGGGCCGTCGCCAGTACGTGGTTTCATAGCCGCCATTAGGAAAATCCCCTCCATTTGTCCCAAGTCACGCCAACCCGGCCGGGCTGGTTCCGCGTCGCAATTGCAGCCGGCGGCACTGCTTGGAGGCCGCCATGGCCGGGCACTGTTAGGTGCTTTGTCCCTGCTCTTGGGTCCATTATCCCGTACTTACCCGTCCGTAGCGAAATCAACGGCCTGTTTGTGCGGGCTTTGTACAAATTGGCGGTCAGGGACAAAGGTCCACGTCAGGGCGGATAGTCGCCGCCTCCGGGCAGCTGTGCCCACGCCCACAGCCACACAACCCAGACAATCTGGAGGAGGACAAACATCACCACAACGGTCCCCCGGTAGGCCTTGGACTTTGACAAGGCCGCAGCCCCGAGCGCCAGGGGGAACAATGGCAGCAGCATCCGGAATGTACTGGTCTGCGGGTGCAGGAAAACCAGGAGGTAGCCCATGTAGCAGGCGCACCAGAGCCGCAGTTCGGGCCCGAGCCTCTTCACCGGAGCGGACACCATCAACAGCACGAAGAGGGCGGTAAAGACAAAGGGAGCCAGGACACCCAGCACCGGACCGAACAACATCCGGCCGGTATCGAACCAGGGTTTGAAGGGCACCAGGTCATGTCCACGCCAGGCGGTTTCGGTCCGTGTGTAGGCGGCAGGATCGCCTGTAACGGCCCAGGCTATGGCGAGCCAGGCGAGGGCACCGATTCCCGTTGCCACCACCAGCGCGCCCAGGGATACGAGGCTCCGGGTGGACGGGGTATTTGCAGTGGAGGGGCGCCCGAACCTTTCCCAGAGGCGCCAGAGCAGCAGCAAACCGACCATGGCAGCGAAAGGTACGCCCGTGGGCCTGGAGAGGCACATCACCAGGGTTACCGGAATGGCTGTCAGGTAGCGGCGCCTGACCACCAGGAGAAGCGACGCGGCAAGCAGCAGCAGGTTCAGCGACTCGGCATAAGGGACTTGGAGGATGGGGGACACCGGGAACGTGGAAACGAAAACAACGCCCCACATGGCTGTGCGCTTGCCTGCGAATTCCCGGAAGAGCTTGTAGATCACCAGGGCTGCTGCCAGTCCGGACACCATTGCGATGGCCGTGAGGGCCTGCAAGGTGCCCAGCCCCGTCATGGCAGCCACGCCGCGCCCCAGGAGCGGGAAGAGAGCATAAAAGGCCCAGGCGTTCTCCTTGACCACGCCGTTGGCGTCCACAGGCAGGACCGCGGGATAGCCGCTATCGGCAGCTTGTTGGTACCAGCGGCCATCCCAGATGGTGATGAAGTTCCAATAATCAGGGGCGGGCGGGAACCAGGGGTTGGTGCCCTGTTGAAGTGCCGCCGCCATGAAGATGCAGGCGCTGACCAACCGGGCGGCGATAAAGACCAGCGAAACCTGCAGCCACCAGGGCCACGTGGCCATCCTTGATCCGGCAGCCGCCAAAGCCCGCGAAAGCCGCGCCGCGGGTCCTTCGCCGCGCCGGGCCGGAGCCTGCACGGTCACTGTGGGGTCCGGCCGGTTTCGTCGTCTCCGGACTTTTGCTCCGCCAACGCCCCAAGTCTCGCGATTTCGAGGTCCTTGGCCCGCAGCTGGTTCCTGAGCTCATCGAGCACCTGATCCACCTGGTCCATCCGGTAACCGCGCAGCCCCAGCGCAAAACGCACGGAATCGACGTCGGAAGGCAGCGCCTCCGCAGGCAGCAGCACCGGGGGCAGGTTGGGAAGGGGGTCGTCGAGACCCGCGCCCATCGTGCGCCCCCGGACCAGTCCGGCGCCGAAGAACAGTGCCGCACCAACCAGGACGATTGCGAGGAATACCAGAAAGAAGCTCACAGTGTCCATCGTGCCAGAAACACGCTGCTACTCGGGGCGCTGCTCCCCTGTCGGTGTGGGAAGAGGCGCACCGTGGAGCACGCGGTGGACGGCATCTGCGGGGTCGTCCACCAGCTGGATCAGGTCGAGGTCCTTTTCTGACACCATGCCTTCGGCAACCAATGTTTCCCGGATCCACTCGATCATCGGACCCCAGAAGCGGACGCCGAGGAGCACGATGGGGAAAGACGTCACCTTGCGGGTCTGGACAAGGACCATGGCTTCAAAGAGTTCGTCAAGTGTTCCGAGACCGCCGGGAAGCACGACGAATCCTTGTGCATACTTGACGAACATGGTCTTGCGGGCGAAGAAGTACCTGAAGTTGATGCCAAGGTCCACCCACTGGTTGAGCCCCTGCTCGAAAGGCAGCTCGATGCCCAGTCCTACAGAGACTCCGTTGCCTTCGACAGCGCCCTTGTTCGCTGCCTCCATGGAACCCGGTCCACCGCCGGTAATGACTGCCACTCCGGACTCTGCCAGTTTGCGGCCCACTTCAACGGCCATCTCGTAGTACTCGCTGCCCGGCTTGGTGCGGGCCGACCCGAAGACACTGACGGCGGGGCCGAGGTCGGCCAGCGCCCCGAACCCTTCCACGAACTCACTTTGGATCCGGAGGACGCGCCAGGGATCAGTATGAATGAACTGTCCGGCACCGCTGGTATCCAGCAGGTGCTGGTCCGACATTCCCGTATCCGCCTGTTTGCGTCGAAGCTCCAAGGAGCCCTTGTGCTTGGCGGGTGCGATCTCCGAAGGCAGGGGCACGTGGGTGGTCCTGCCGTTGCCGTTGGCATCCGGGTTGGGAATTGAGTGCTGGCTGATGCTCATTGCCCAAGGCTAGCGCCTCCTGGCGCCGGCTCCATCGCAGCGACCCGCTTCTTGCATTGCAGTCTGGTATATGCCTGGGGAGCAGGTTTCTGTTCAGTCACGATCTTCACGAAGTTGCCGTGACCGTGGTCATATTTGCTTCTTTGTTCGCTAGATTCTTCGTATGACTACTCAAGCGTCCGGCGATGCCCTCGTCTCCCTGAATGGCGTCAACAAGCACTACGGTCAACTGCACGTCCTCAAGGACATCAACCTCCAGGTTCGGAAGGGTGAAGTCGTGGTAGTTATCGGACCTTCCGGTTCCGGTAAGTCCACGCTGTGCCGTGCGATCAACCGTTTGGAAACGATCGACGACGGCGATATCGCCATCGACGGGAAGAAGCTTCCCGAAGAAGGCAAGGATCTCGCCCACCTGCGAGCCGACGTCGGAATGGTCTTCCAGTCCTTCAACCTTTTTGCCCACAAGACGATTCTTGAGAACGTCACCCTCGGGCCCATCAAGGTCAAGAAGGTAGCCAAGGGAACCGCGGACAAGGAAGCCATGGCGCTCCTTGAGCGTGTCGGCGTCGGACACCAGGCTCCGAAGCTTCCCGCACAGCTCTCCGGCGGACAGCAGCAGCGCGTGGCAATTGCCCGCGCCCTTGCCATGAAGCCCAAGGTGATGCTGTTCGACGAGCCCACGTCCGCGTTGGACCCTGAAATGATCAACGAAGTCCTGGACGTCATGATCCAGCTGGCCAAGGAAGGCATGACCATGATCGTGGTGACCCACGAGATGGGCTTTGCCCGCAAGGCTGCTGACCGTGTGGTGTTCATGGCCGACGGACAGATCGTGGAGGACGCGAGCCCGGAGGAGTTCTTCACCAACCCGAAGAGCGACCGTGCCAAGGACTTCTTGTCCAAGCTTTTGACCCACTAGCTCCTTACCGCCCGCACCCTGAGGCCGTAAGGCGGCCATCCAATGAAAGGAACATCATGAAGTCTCTTATTAGCCGGAGGAAGTCACTCCTGGTGGCCGCTTCTGCTGCTCTTGCCCTGTCGCTGAGCGCCTGTGGCGGCGGCAGCTCCACCACTCCCCCCGTGGCTTCCGCGAGCTTCGAAGCCGGCACCACAATGGCGAAGCTGAGCGAGGCCAAGACGATCAAGATCGGCACCAAGTTCGACCAGCCGCTCTTCGGACAGAAGGGCCTGGATGGCAAGCCGGTCGGTTTCGACGTTGAAATCGGCAAGGCCATCGCCGCCAAGCTTGGCATCCCTGCAGACAAGATCGAATGGGTGGAGACGGTCTCCCAGAACCGGGAGTCCTTCATCGAGCAGGGCCGCGTTGACCTCGTCATCGCCACATACACCATCACGGACGCCAGAAAGGAAAAGGTCGCCTTCGCAGGCCCGTACTACGAAGCAGGCCAGGCACTTCTGGTGAACAAGGACGACAACTCCATCACCAAGCCCGAAGACGTCAAGGGCAAGAAGGTCTGCTCCGTGACCGGATCCACACCGGCAAAGACCATTGCCGAGAAGTACGGCGCCGAGGTTGTGCCTGCGGCTACGTACACCGCTTGCCTGGAGCCGCTGCGCAACAAGCAGGTTGTCGCCGTGACCACTGACAACGTCATCCTCGCCGGCTACGTGGACAAGGAACCGGACGCATTCAAGCTCGCCTCGGACCAGACCTTCACCAAGGAGCCCTACGGCATCGGCCTGAAGAAAGACGACACCGTGTTCCGCAACTGGATCAACGACCAGCTGGAAGGATTCGCCAAGGACGACACGTACAAGAAGGCTTGGGAAGCCACAGCCGGCAAGGTCATCAAGACCGCTCCTGAACTTCCTGCGATCAACCGCTACTAGTCGGGACCCATCAACTGCCGCCGCCCACCCGGACGGCGGCAGTTGATGAATCCAGGACCCTGTTCCCTGATTAGCTGCAGCCAAAGGAAGCCATGGACGCCGTCATAGCAAGCCTCCCCGAATACTGGGACGGATTTCTCCGAACCCTTTATCTCTCCGTAATTTCAGGAATCATTGCCCTCGTTGTCGGCACACTCCTGGCGGCCATGAGGGTCTCCCCCGTGGCAGCACTCCGCGGCTTCAGCATGTTCTATGTTGAAGTAGCCCGTAACACCCCCCTGACCATTATTTTCTTCTTCGCAGCCATCGTTCTCCCCCGGCTGGGCGTCAAATTCGAACAGTTCGAAGTGGCCGCCATCATCGCCCTGAGCAGCTACACCGCCGCGTTCATCGCTGAAGCAGTCCGTTCCGGCGTCAACAGCGTCCCCGTTGGCCAGGCCGAAGCTGCCCGCAGCGTCGGCATGACCTTCACCCAGGTCCTGGGCTTCATCGTCCTGCCCCAGGCCGTTCGGACAGTGGTCCCGCCGTTGATCAACATCCTGATCGCTTTGGTCAAGAACTCCTCGGTGGCCGGTGCGTTCTTCGTCCTGGAGCTCTTCGGCTACGGTCGCCAGCTCTCGAATGACTACGGCAACCAGGTCCTCTGGATCCTTCTTGGGGTGGCCTTCTTCTACCTCCTGATCACGGTTCCCCTTGGCCTCCTGGCGCACTTTGTCGAACGAAAGGTGGCGATTGCCCGATGACCTCGGTCCTGTACGACGTCCCCGGGCCCAAGGCCCGCCTTTACTCGCTCATTGGTTCCGCTGCCGGAATCCTGATCATCCTCGGCGTCCTGGCCATTGCCGTGATGACCCTGGCCCAGCAAGGCATCTTCGACGCCGACCGTTGGGAAATCTTCTACGGCCCCATGGCTCCGGATGTCTGGAACCTGATCGGCCAAGGCATACTCTCCACCCTTGCTGCTGCTGCGGTGGCCGCGATCATCGCCTTCCCACTGGGAATCGGCCTTTGCCTGCTGCGTATCTCGCTGATTCCGTGGGTCCGTATTCCTACCCAGGTGGTGCTTGAGTTCCTCCGCGGCATGCCCGTGGTCCTCATGATGTTGTTCGTCCTGCTGGTGTTCGCCACGGGGCAGTTCCAGGCAGTCGTGGTTGGCCTGGTCCTCTACAACGCAGCCATCTTCGCGGAGATCCTCCGGGCCGGTATCCAGTCGCTGCCCAAGGGCCAACGCGAAGCCGGACTGGCCATCGGTCTGCGCAGCTTCCAGTCCCGGATGTCCATCGAATTCCCGCAGGCAGTCCGGCGCATGCTTCCCTCGCTGGTCGCCCAGCTGGTTGTGCTCCTGAAGGACACCTCGCTCGGTTACATCGTGGGCTACGAGGAACTGCTGAGGAAGATCCAGATCATGGCCGACTTCCTCGGGCCGAACTTCCTGTTCCCGGCGTTCTTCGTAGGCGCTGCGATCTACATCCTGATCAACCTCACGGTTTCCCGTATCGCGATCTGGATTGAACGCCGCGGTTCCAGGAAGACGGCCGGCGGCACGGCCAAGGCCACCGCTGCAGGGACAGTTCCGACGGCTAAGTAAAGCCTCCGGCAAAGACTAAGGCGGGTACCGGTTCAAACCAACCGGTACCCGCCTTCTTCGCGCTATGGGGCACGTTATGCCGACGGCGCCAGCCACGTCCGGAGTGCACGCAGGCACTCGCGGATGGCATCGGCGTCGACGTGTTCGTTGTCCTTGTGCGCCAGCAGCGGATCGCCCGGGCCGAAGTTCACCGCCGGGATGCCCAGCTCACTGAAACGCGCGACGTCGGTCCAACCGTATTTGGGCTTGGGCTCAGCACCCACGGCGGCAACAAAGGACGCGGCAGCGGGGTGGTTGAGCCCCGGCCGCGCGCCTGCAGCGGCGTCTGTCCGGACGACGTCGAAGCCTTCAAGGAGTTCACGGACGTGGGCTTCGGCTTCGTCGGGAGACTTGTCCGGGGCGAAGCGGTAGTTGATCTCCACCACGCAACGGTCCGGGATGACGTTGCCCGCGGTGCCGCCGTTGATCTTCACCGCATTGAGGCTTTCGCGGTAGTCCAGGCCATCAACATTGATGGTCTTGGGCTCGTAGGCAGCCAACCGCTCCAGGATCGGGGCTGCGGCGTGGATCGCGTTGACGCCCATCCAGGCACGTGCCGAGTGGGCTGTTTCACCGAAAGTCGTGGCTTCGAAGCGGCTGGTTCCGTTGCACCCGCCTTCCACCGTGCCATGCGTCGGTTCCAGCAGAATTGCGAAGTCGCCCGTCAGCAGCTCACCGTGGTTGCGGACCAGCCGGCCCAATCCGCTCTTGACCGCCTCCACTTCCTCATGGTCGTAAAACACGAAGGTGACGTCCTTGTCCGGCTGCCGACCGCCGTCGAACAGTGTTGCCGCCAGCGCGAGCTGAACCGCGACGCCGCCCTTCATGTCCGTGGTGCCGCGTCCGTAAAGCACCCCCTCTCCCGGGGTTCCCGATTCCCAGGTTGCCGGGACTGTGCCCAACGATCCCTCGACCGTCGGCAGGGGGACGGTGTCCAGATGGCCGGCCAGGATGACGCGCTCGGGGAGGCCAAGTTCCGTCCGGGCAATGATGGCGTCTCCGTCCCGGACCACCGTGTACGCCGGAATGGCCCGCAGTGCGGACTCGACGGCGTCGGCCAGTTCGGTCTCGTTGCCGGAGACACTATTGAAGTCGATGATCGCGGCCGTCAGGAGGGCAACGTCCTGGCGCAGGTCAAGGAGGGCGGGGGCAGGATTCAGGGTCACACGTTCAGCTTAATGCCAACAAATGCGACTTCTGCGGCGTGAGACGGGTTTTAGCCCACCTCTGCGTGCTGGATAGACTTGGGCCATGACTGAAACTGCTTCTTCCGCTGCGCCCGCAACCGCGCCCACCAACGATCGATCAGCTTACGGATTCGGCCTCGCCACCATAGCCACTTCGGCCTCGGGGGAAGCAACGGTCCTGGACGTCTGGTTCCCGGCACCGGCCCTCGGTGTTGCGGCCGAGACCCTGCGCGACGTCGAAAACGCCGACCCCGCGCTCACTGCGCTGGCGGAAGAAGGCAAGGATGCCGACCGCGGCACCGAGCAGAAGGTGGTCTTCGCTCAGATCGACCTCGACGCCGCCCCGGCGGACACTGCCGACGCCTACCTTCGTCTGCACCTCCTCTCCCACCGCTTGGTCAAGCCGAACAGCATCAACCTCGAGGGCGTCTTCGGAAAGCTCCCCAACGTGGTCTGGACAAACTTTGGCCCCGCCGCGGTTGAGGGCTTCGAACTGACCCGCGCCCGCCTGCGCAAGCGCGGCAACGTAGTGGTCTACGGTGTGGACAAGTTCCCGCGCATGGTCGACTACGTGGTTCCCACGGGCGTGCGCATCGCCGACGCCGACCGCGTCCGCCTCGGTGCCCACCTGGCCGAAGGCACCACGGTGATGCACGAAGGCTTCGTGAACTTCAACGCAGGAACCCTGGGCACCTCCATGGTTGAAGGCCGCATCTCTGCCGGTGTCGTGGCCGGCGACGGTACCGACGTCGGTGGCGGCGCGTCCATCATGGGCACCCTCTCCGGGGGCGGCAAGGAAAAGATCGCCTTGGGTGAACGGGTACTCCTCGGCGCCAACTCCGGCGTCGGCATCAGCATCGGCGATGACTCCGTGGTTGAAGCCGGCCTCTACGTCACTGCCGGAACCCGCGTCCGCGTGCCGGGCCCCAAGGACGAGAACGGCGAAGACACCAGCCAGATCATCAAGGCCGTGGAACTCTCCGGCGTTCCCAACCTGCTGTTCCGCCGCAACTCCACCACTGGTGGCGTGGAAGTCCTTCCGCGCAAGGGCCAGACCGTGGAGTTGAACGAGGCACTTCACGCCAACTAGCAGGAGGACACCAGTGCGCCGGTTCCGCCGCGCCATCGTAGCGGTGCTGGCCCTGGCCCTTGTTGCAGGGGCCATCTACGCGATCGTGGCTGTACTGCAGCGCTCCGAGACCCTGGTCACGGAGCGCTGCACCGCCGTCGTCGGTTCTGAAAGCCACGAGCTCGCCACGGACCAGACCGCCAACGCATCGCTCATCACGGCAATCTCCGTCAAGCGCGGGCTGCCGCCCAGGGCGGCGAGCATCGCCCTGGCCACCGCCATGCAGGAATCCCGGCTGCGCAACATCAACTACGGTGACGAAGCCGGACCGGACTCCCGGGGGCTGTTCCAACAAAGGCCGTCGCAGGGCTGGGGTACCGAGGCGCAGGTCATGGACCCCGTTTACGCCACCAATGCGTTCTATGACGGCCTGGTCAAGATCCCGGGCTACGAGACCATGGAAATCACGCAGGCGGCCCAGGCAGTCCAGCGCTCGGCTTTTCCCCGGGCGTACGCCCAGCATGAGCCGATGGGTCGGGCCTTCGCCTCGGCATTGACCGGCCATTCGGAATCCTCGTTGAACTGCGAACTCCGCATGCCTGAAGCGGCCGGTGACCCGGTCGCCGTCGTCGATGAACTCACGACGGCGTTCGGCACCCAGCCTGCCTCGGTCCAGGGCCGCTCGGTGCAGCTGGAGGTGACCGGAACCCAGGCGTGGGCCGTGGCCCATTGGGCGGTGGCAAATGCGAAGGCCCTGGCCATCACCCAGGTGGATGTGGCGGGGCAGACGTGGAACCGTGAAAAGCGCGATGGCTGGCACGCGGCTGCCGCCCCCTCGGACACGGTCACGATCACGGTGTCGGCTCCCTCCACGTGAGTTTTTGTACAGTTAATGCCCTTAAGAAGCTCTCTTAAGGGCATTAGGTGTACAAAAACTCCATTAGGCGAGGAGTTCGACGACGGGTTGGACGTAGCTGCGGAAGGCATCCGGTTGGGACATCAGCCTGTGGCTCATGATCATGGTGTTGGGCTCCAGGTACCAGGCGCGGGGTTCGTTGAGCGGCAATTCGATGATGGTGAGATCAAAATCCCGGGAGCTTCGTCCAACCTCCAGCAGCCGGTCCTCCACCATCTCGCTCAGGAGCCCGGTCATGCCGCTCGCCGCGCGTTCGGCTTCCAGGCGGGCGTATTCATCAATCCTGTCCGTAGCCCATCCCAAGGCGGAGCCGAAGTGCGCCTGCAGCACCCTTTGCAGCGCCGGGGAATTGCCGAACGCCTTGAAGCTCGGGGGTGCCAGCTCCGACACCGGGTTGGGATAGGACTTCAATAAGCTTTCCCACCATGCCTCCCACTCGGTCTTGAGGGCATTGATGCCGCCGACATCGGAGGTGAGGTGGCTGTGGTCTGCGTGCCGTACTTTGGGGTCTGCATGGGAGAGGCTGGGCCTACCCGCACCGTCCAGGCCCGCGACGTCGCGCAAGTACAGTGCGATGAGCATCGGTCCGGACGTGTCCATGGTGATACGCCAACCCTGGCCGTCTGATACGTGCATCCCTAGACCTTCCGCAGCAGGATACCGACACCACCCAGTCTATTCCTGATCAGCGGCCCTGTCCCATGCCGGTGCGGGGGCCCATGCCGGTGCGGGGGCCCATGCCGGTGCCTACGGCACTGCAGGCTCCGACAAGGACCTCAGGTGGGCAGTGAGGACATCGCTGCACACCTCGGCTGTCATCCATTCGGGTTGCAGCAGGGCGTGCATGCACAGCCCATCCATGGTGGCCAGAAGCCGCTCCGCCTCGGTGACCAGGGTCTGCTGGTCGTCGGCCTGGCCGGGGTTCAGGAGCAGGATCAGGCGACCCACAATCGCTGCCACCGTCCTGTGGCTCCGCTCAGCTTCCGGGGCCAGGACGGGTTTGATGCGGGCAGCGTGCCGGAAGGCCATCCACACGCAGGCATCGACGGCGAGTTCCTCATCCAGAGGCAGGAACTGACCCAGGAGATTCAGCACGGCAGCATGTTGCCCCGGACTGCCGGGCTCTTCTTCCTCCACCAGGGCCAGCGCTGCTTCGAGCCGCCCGGCGATGCGCTCTATTACGGTCCCGAAAGAGAAGATGAGCAGTTCATCGCTGCTGGCAAAATAGTGACGGACCGAGCCCACTGCCAAGCCGGCTTCATCCGCTACCTCCCTGAGGGAGGCCCGTTCCAAACCATCGCTGGCGATGATCCTGAATACGGCTTGGACGACTTCCTGGCGCCGGGCTTCGGCATCAACAATTTTGGGCACTAATCGTTTTTAGCACGAACGTGCTTCCACGCGGCTCAACACAGAGCGGCGTGCCTCCGATTTCCGATAGCGTAGGGACCATGAAAATTCTTGTCACGGGTGGCACCGGCTATATCGGCTCCCACACCGTCTTGTCCCTTCAGGAAGCCGGCCACGATGTCGTCGTGCTGGATAACCTGGTGAACTCCAGCGAGGAGTCACTCCGCCGCGTGTCCGAGCTGACCGGCAAGACCGCTGCCTTCCACAAGGTCGACCTGGTGGACGAGCCTGCCGTTGAGGCAGTGTTCGACCAGCACCGGATCGACGCCGTCATCCACTTCGCGGGCCTCAAAGCGGTTGGCGAGTCCGTCCAGGAACCCCTTGCCTACTACTACAACAACATCGTGGGCACCCTGAACCTGCTCCGCGCCATGGACAAGCACGATGTCCGCTCCATCGTCTTCAGCTCCTCGGCCACCGTGTACGGCGAGCACAACCCGATCCCCTACATCGAGAAGATGGAAATCGGCGCCAACAACCCCTACGGCCGCACCAAGGAACAGATCGAGGACATCCTCTCCGACCTCGGCAACGCGGACAACCGCTGGCACATAGCACTGCTGCGCTACTTCAACCCCGTGGGCGCCCACCCGTCCGGGCGCATCGGCGAAGATCCCCAGGGCATTCCGAACAACCTCGTTCCGTTCATCGCCCAGGTAGCAGTTGGACGCCGCGAAAAGCTGATGGTCTTTGGCGGGGACTACGACACTCCTGACGGCACGGCACAGCGTGACTACATCCACGTCGTGGACCTGGCAGACGGCCACGTAGCAGCCCTGAACTACATCGCCGACCGCGCCGGTGTCCGTCGTTGGAACCTGGGCTCCGGCCGCGGCTCCTCCGTGCTGGAGGTACTCCGGTCCTTCGAGAAGGCCGTGGGCCAGCCGATTCCCTACGAGATCACCGGCCGCCGCGCTGGCGACCTCCCCGCCTTCTGGGCCGACGCTTCCTCTGCCTTGGCTGACCTCGGTTGGTCGACCACCAAGACCGTGGACCAGATGTGCGAGGACCACTGGCGCTGGCAGAAGAACAACCCGTACGGCTACAACGCGACCCAGCCTGCCGCGGCAAACAACGCCTAGGCGCCCAACAGCCAACGCAACCAACGACGGCGGGCCCCCCCCGCCCGCG